>JBLNEK010000043.1:0-2901 GCA_050262635.1 Candidatus Sericytochromatia bacterium
CGCAGGAGAACGGACGACACGAACGCATGCACCGCACGCTGAAGGGACAGACGTCGCGTCCAACGGCAGCGAATGCAACCGAGCAGCAGGCTCGCTTCGACGCCTTCCGTCGGCACTACAATCCCGCGTCATAACACCCACCTGTCTATGTCGTTGAAGGGAATAGGCTTTGTTGTTCGGGATTGGGTCCCGTGGGGTGGCGCGCGCCCTGGCGCGCCCGATCAACGATGGTCTGCGCCGCTGGTTGTTCGAGATCTGCGCGGCGGAAGATCCATGGACCGTCGGGAAGCGGATGGACGGCCTCGATCTCCCCGCGTTCGGCGGCGAGCCGCAGCGTCTTGGGGCTGATGCGGAGCAACTCGGCCGCCCGGGTCAGGTTCAGCCAGGATTCGACGCCGTCCGCGGCGGGGCGCCACACCGGAATGCGATGGTGGGAGCGCAACGCCGTCACACGCTCACGGGTCCAGCGATTGCCGTGGCCCGTGAGGAGCTTGTTGCGGTTCAGAATGCCCGCAATGAGATCGTCATTGGCGATGCGCACCAGTAGCCGGACGGCGGCGATGATGTCGGGCGAGGTGCTGTTGCGCTGGCCGCGTCGTCGTCGCGGCAAACGAATCTCGGTGTGGATGCCGCCCATCCAATGAACGACGAGAATGACCTCGGCCGCGTTGTCGTCGATATCGGCGACGACCTCCTGGATGAGGGTCCGCACGATGCGCTTCTTGAGCCGCGTGTCGGCCGTCGGGGCGGACCAAACGGCCTCCAGATTGCCTGCCAGGGCAGCGAAGGAGGATGGCGTCTTTTGCCTGCGCGCGGGTGTCGCCGCGTCGTAGGTGGCGATCTTCGCCTCGACGTCGGCGACGCGAATGAGCGCCGTGTTCCAGCGCGCCTCCAGTTCGCCCGCCACGAGACGGTTGGCCGGATCGGCAGCGTCGTATTGGCGGAAGGCGCGCTCAGCCGCATAGCGCGCCGCCTCCAGGTCGCGCAGCAGCGCGGCCCGAACCTGGTCCTGTCGGTCGGCGGCCTCGGCTTCAGCGGCCACCGCCGCCGCGATCGCTCCAGGCTCGACAATCTGAAGCAGGGCCGCGGCGATGGCGTCGTCGACCCGCAGCCCGCCGAAGGCGATGCAGCTCGGCTCGCCGCTGTCGAGCCGGCCCCGATGGCAGGCATAGCGGGGAATGTTGTGCCGCGTGCCGGTGTAGCAGGCGACCAATTTGCGACCGCAGCGTCTGCAGCGGAGGAGGCCGGCGAGCAATGCATTGCCGTGCTTGGGCGCGCCGTGATGCCGGCTGGTGGGGACGTTGTCGCTGATCATCCGGCGGATCGCCTCCGCACGCTCCCAGTCTACATAACCCTCGTGCGCGCCGGGCTTTAGCGCCAGCCATTCAGTGCGCGGTCGCGTGCGGCTTGTCACCCGCACGCGCGCGCCATCGTAGCCCGTCACTGCACGGGTCTTACCATAGGCATAGGCGCCGCCGTAGGCCGGATTGCTGATGATGCTGTAGATCGTGGCGTAACAGGGCCGGCGCCAGACGATGTCGCCATTGGTTCTCCGGCTCGGCAGATCGAGCCCATGCTCATGGAACCACAGGAGAGCCTGCCGCGCGCTGCCGAGTTCGGCCACCTTGTCGAACACCAGCGTGATCGCCTCCTGGATACGCCGGTCAGGATCCTTCTCCAGTCGGTCGCCGGCTTTCACGAAGCCGATTGGCGCGCCGACGACGAGTTCGCCGCGCCTAGCCTTCTCGTAGCGGGCGGACAGCGAGCGTTGCCGCAGGAGATCGAGTTCGTACTCGTTGAGGCTCCCCTTGAGGCCGAGCAACAGCCGGTCGTTGCCCTGGCGTGGCGCGTACACCGTCTCCTGATCAATCAGCACAGTGTCGACGACGCGGCACATCTCGATCAGTTGCTGCCAGTCCCGGCTGTTGCGGGCAAAGCGCGACACCTCCCGCGCCGCCACCGCGCCGACCTTACCGAGGCAAACCTCGGCGACCATGCGCTCGAAGCCGGCGCGGGCGATGCCGCCCGCCGCCGAGCGACCGAGGTCGTCGTCGACGGTGTCGATCTGCGACCAGCCAAGTGCGGTCAGACGATCCCGCATGGCGTACTGCAGCGCACTGCTCTCGCGATTGTGCAGGACCTGGTGGGCCGAGGACTGCCGGATATAGAGGATCGCCTTGCGCTCGAGGTGGTGCGGCCGGATCTTGTCAGAGGTCATGGCCCGCCTCCTCCGGCTGCGGACCGCGAGCGTCCGCGTGATCGAGGATCAGCTGCACCATCAGACCTGTCACCGCCGAGCGCGTCTCCTCCGGAAGTGCGCCCCACGCCGGCGTCAGCACCGCCTCGCCGCCGGGTGCGGCAAACAGATCGAACTGTGTCGTCCTGGTTCGATGGTTGTGACGCACATTGCGCTGGCACTGCATCATGACCTCCCCGATTCTCATCGTGAGAGGCCCTCTGTACGCCGAGAACCGGCGCATTCGATGGTGCGGCGTCCGTGACCGCCACCTGCGCCAGCAGCATCGTTAGCGCGTCCAGAGCGGCGACGTCGACCCGAGGGCGTGTGTCCATGCGCATCGACGCACATGCGGCCCGGTCCAACATCCACGTCGGCAATTCCAACGAGCGACACGCCGCCGCGCCGTCACGGCTGCACCGCGCGACATTGCCGCTTGCCTTCTCGACCACCTCATGGATCTGGACAGTGCATCCCGCCCAAGGATGCCATAGGTAGATAACTTCCCGCTTCTCGGTCCTGTGGGTGTTCTGGAGCTGTGTTGTACAACGAGATTCGCCCTCATTCGAGCCTGGGCTATTTGACGCCCCGGGAGTTCATCGCCAAGCTCAGTGCGCAAGCCGCAACGTCCGCGCCGGCAACGGGCCGGGACGCTGCGCTACCTG
>JBLNEK010000044.1:0-27584 GCA_050262635.1 Candidatus Sericytochromatia bacterium
GTAGAACACCCGCATCATGGCGCTTTCCGGTTCGTCCATTACTAGGCTTCCGTCTTTGTATACGACGTTGCCGGTCTTCCGGTTCAGTCATATGCCAGCGCTGAGGAGCGGTGAAACGATACTGACGTGGACCCCAGCGGGAATGGTGGCGGCGGACTGACCGCGACCGGATTGATCTGCGCGGTGCGGCGCCTCAACCGCGTCAGCCGCTACACCGGGCGAGTACCAGCAGGTGACAGTCCGTGGCTCCGCAGCGAGCCGATTGTGCAGTTCCACTCTCGGTGGCCGCCTGCACCTGTCGGATGGGGGTGTGTGCGGTATTCGCGTTGCCGAATAGTGGTCGACTCCGCGGTGGCTGACGGGGTGTCACCGGCGGAGCTGTGCACCTGCCGTGGCAGGACAGAGCGAAGTCCATGAGCAGAGTGGGGCTACCGCGGGAGCCCGAAGAGATAACGTCGGAATGGCTCAGCACTGCGTTACGCCCACGATTCCCCTATATCACTGTTGAGCGAGTCAACATCATTGAGGTGATTCCGGGAACGGCAACGAAGGTCCGGGTGCGCGTCGTCTACGCAGGAGGGCCTGACCATCCGCCTCAATCCCTTTGCGTCAAGGGAGGTTTCGACCGGCGCTGGCACCGCAGGGTTGGCGCTGCGGTGGTCAAGCGGCTGGGATTGATGGACGCTGGCCGCGCGTATCGACTCGAAGCCGAGTTCTACAACCACATGGCGCCGACGATCAGTGCTCCGCTGCCCAAGTGCTGGTTCGCAGCTGCCGATATCGAAAGGGGGCAGGGCATCGTCGTTCTCGATGATCTCGTCGAAGCGGGCGTGTCGTTCGGCGATCCGACGCGGCCATGGTCGGTCGATCGTGTCGCCGCTGCCCTGGAGGTTCAAGCGTCGTGGCACGCCGCGACCTGGCACACGCCACGAAGTAACTACCCCTGGCTGCCACGGACGTCGATCATCGCCGAGTTGACACCGATCCTGTTGAACTCGCTGCACTGGAACACCCACTTCAGATTCCCGCTGTCGCCCTTGCTGCCGTCGCCGCTGAATGATCGTCGCCTGGTGCGCGCGGCCCTCACGCAGATGTGGGATCGTCATGCGCGCGAAGCGATCTGCATGACCCACGGTGACGCGCATTTGGGCAATGCGTACATTACGGCTGACGGTCAGCCGACCTTCTTGGATTGGCAAGCCGTGTGCTTGGGCCCGCCGCTAGATGACGTCGCCTATTTTGTGACCGGTGCACTGGAGACGGCTGACCGGCGTTCCTGCGAGCGTGATCTGCTACGCCACTACCTGCGCGCGCTCACCGCCCACGGTGTTGCCGCGCCGATTTGGGAGCAGGCGTGGAACTCATACCGGTGCTATAGCGTGCATGGCATCCTGTGGGCGGTCACGCCGCCGATCATGCAGAACCGCATCGCTGTCCGTGCGATGGCCGAGCGCCACACCGCCGCGATTATCGACCTGGACGGCCTGCACGCGGTCACCGAATGAGGTTGTAGGTCAGCGCGAGGATGACGTTGCTGAGGGGCCCGGCGTGGCCGAGGAGTTGCGGAAGGTGTCGGTGACCTTGGCTGAGCTGTCCGACGCCAAGACTGCCTCATATATGTGCTCGGCGTCCTCGCGCACCTGATCGACCCTGCCCTGGCTGGACCGAAATAGGCGGGGTCGCGGCCTTCGGCCAGCCGCATGTCCACGTAGAGCCGCCCCTCGATATCGCCGGAGTTGTGGATCAGGATGACATGGGGTTCGTTCAGCGCGGCGGCGGCATACGCTTCGCGCCGGAACCGCTCTTGAAAGACCTCGTCCTCGGCCAGGCGCGAAGGCAGCACCTTGACCGCAACCACCCGGCCCGTCGCGGTGTCGTGGGCGCGCCACACTTCGCCCATTCCGCTGCGGCCGAGCAATTCGAGCAACCGGTAGCGCCCAAACGGAGTCCCCTCCAGCCCTCCCTACGTGCCCGGCCGCTACGGCTAGCCACCATAAACACGCTGGCGCATTCATAAGAAATACACAGCGCCGATCTGGCGCACCGCGTGGTGCACGTCGGCATTATCGAAAGCATGACCGAATCTGCTGAGCCCGCGACCGCACCGACGCTGACCACCGACCCTCCGCCTCCGCTCGCGACCGGCCGCGACATCCCCGATCGCAGACGCCCCAGCCGGCTGTTCCAGATGCTGGCGTGGGTCGGCATCACGGCCGGCGTGGTGTTCATCGTCGCGGTGGTGTTCTTTTCCGGGTTTCTCATCGGCAAGCATTCCGGACCGGGCTTCGGCCACCTGCGCGGTCCCGGCGGCATGCATATGCTGCACCGCGGCGGGCCTCCGCCGATGATTCCGATGAGCGAATGGCCGGGCCGCATGGGACCGGGACAGATCGGTCCAGGCGGACCGGCCGGCCCCGGTGGACCGGGTAACTCTCCGACAACGACGACCCCGGCCCCACCGACTCCGCGTCCGTAGCGTCGGGGCCGAGCGTGCTGCCCCTGTGAATTTCTTTTCGCAGAGGGGCTGATGTTGGTTTTTGGGTACGTCTAGACGAGCGAGGCAGCTCACGGCAACGAGGAGAAAACGAAGATGACGGACAAGTACGCGACCAACGATGCCGGTATCCCGGTACCGAGTTTCGAGCATTCGCTCACGGTGGGTCCCGACGGGCCGATCCTGCTTCAGGACCACTACCTCATCGAGCAGATGGCCAACTTCAACAGGGAGCGCATCCCGGAGCGCCAGCCCCACGCCAAGGGCGGCGGCGCGTTCGGCCATTTCGAGGTCACCCAGGACGTCAGCAAGTACACCAGCGCCGCGGTGTTCCAGCCGGGCACCAAGACGGACACGCTGATCCGGTTCTCGACGGTCGCCGGTGAGCGCGGCAGCCCGGACACCTGGCGGGATCCCCGCGGGTTCGCGCTGAAGTTCTACACGTCCGAGGGCAACTTCGACATGGTCGGGAACAACACCCCGGTGTTCTTCGTACGCGACCCGATGAAGTTCCAGAACTTCATCCGCAGCCAGAAGCGGTTGCAGGCGTCCAATCTGCGCGACCACCACATGCAGTGGGATTTCTGGACCCTATCGCCCGAGTCCGCCCACCAGGTCACCTGGCTAATGGGTGACCGCGGCATCCCCAAGACGTGGCGGCACATGAACGGCTACTCGAGCCACACCTACAGCTGGCTCAACGACGCCGGTGAGCTGTTCTGGGTGAAGTACCACTTCAAGACCGACCAGGGCATCGAATTCCTCACCCAGGAGGAGGGCGACCGGCTGGCCGGCGAGGACGGCGACTACCACCAGCGCGACCTGTACGAGGCCATCGAGGGCGGCAACTTCCCGAGCTGGACGTTGCACGTGCAGATCATGCCTTTCGAGGACGCCAAGACCTACCGGTTCAATCCGTTCGACCTGACCAAGGTGTGGCCGCACGGCGACTACCCGCTGCACGAGGTCGGCAGGCTGACGCTGGACCGCAACGTCACCGACTACCACGCCGAGATGGAACAGGCCGCCTTCGAGCCGAACAACATCGTGCCCGGGACCGGATTGAGTCCCGACAAGATGCTGTTGGCCCGCGGGTTCTCTTACTCCGACGCGCACCGCGCACGACTCGGCGTGAACTACAAGCAGATCCCGGTGAACACGCCGAAAGTGGACGTGCGCAGCTACAGCAAGGACGGCGCGATGCGGATCCGCAACGTCACCGACCCGGTGTATGCGCCGAACTCAATGGGCGGTCCGGAGGCCGACCCGAGGCGTGCGGCCGAGGTGCACTGGGCATCGGATGGTGAGATGGTGCGAGCGGCGTACACCTTGCGCCAGGACGACGACGACTGGGGTCAGGCGGGCACGCTGGTGCGCCACGTGCTCGATGATTCGGCGCGAGATCGTTTGGCGCACAACGTCATCGGTCATGTATCTGATGGCGTCAAGGAGCCGGTGCTGTCGCGGGTGTTCGAGTACTGGAAGAACATCGACCCCGATCTCGGCAAGAAGATCGAGGAGGGCGTGCGCGCCAACGGCTCCTAGGCGTGCGGCGAAACCGAAGCCAGTGCTGTGAATTTCGTCCCCTTTGTCATGTCGTTGAGTGCAACCCTGGCTTCTGTTTCGGTGTGCGGGTTGGCATGATCGAACCCATGAGCATCGAAGCCATTTACACCGCAGAGTCCACAGCATCCGGCGGCGGTCGCGACGGCCACGTGAAGTCGTCGGACGGGAAGATCGACCTGGACACCCGCCCGCCGAAGGAGATGGGCGGCAGCGGCGAAGGCGTCAACCCCGAACTGCTGTTCTCAGCGGCGTATGCGGCGTGCTTCCTCGGCGCGCTGCGCCTCGTCGCCAAGAACGGCGACGTCAAGCTGGACGACGCTACCGCGATCACCGCACGGATCGGCATCGGCAAGCACGAGACGAGCTTCGGGCTGACGGGCGACATCATCGGCTACATGCCCGGTCTGTCACAGGACCAGGCTGATGACCTGATGAACCAGGCGCATCAGGTGTGCCCGTACTCGAAGGCCACCCGCGGAAACGTCGACATCAACCTTTCGGCCAAGGTCTGATGCGGCTGGCCGGCGTCGTCGCACCTCTCTTCGCGTTGGCCCTCGCCGCTCCGGCGTATGCAGCGCCGTCGGATCCCGGCGTCGTCAACTACGCGGTGCTGGGCAAGGGGTCCGTCGGCAACATCGTCGGCGCCATGATGCGATGGGAGAACTTCTTCACCGAGCCGTTCCAGGGCTACTGGGTGGACATTCCCGCCTGCAACAACTGGGCCGACATCGGGCTGCCCGAAGTCTACCTCGATCCCGACCTCGCATCGTTCAACGGTGCGGAGACCAAGGAATCGGCAACGGATGAAACGCATTTCGTCAAGCAGGCGGTCGGGGTCTTTGCCACCCCCGACGCGGCCAACCGCGCGTTTCACCGCGTCGTGGACCGTACGGTCGGCTGTGCGGGACAGACCACCGGGGTGCACTTCGCCGACGGGACGACGCAGGTGTGGTCGTTCTCCAACGGGTTGGTCAACGCGACGGACGCGCAGTGGGTGAAACAGGAGGCCGATACGGATCGGCGCTGCTTCAGCCAGACCCGATTGCGGGAGAACGTGCTACTGCAGGCGAAGGTGTGCCAGTCCGGCAACGGTGGTCTCGCCGTGAATGCCTTGGCCGGCGCGATGCAGAACTCGCTGGGTCAGTAGCTGGTCACCGAGCCGTCACGCAAAAAGACTCGGTACTTGTCGGTGCTGCGCTGCAGGATGGGGGGATGGCCGAGATGGCGCTCGCGGTTAATCCAGCCGTGGACTCACCGCTCACCTCGCTGACCGCGGCCGCGGACCACATCGCACAGACATGCCTGGCCGATGTGCCCGTCGGGTTGGTCGGGCTTGAGCTCGAAGGTCACTGCTTCGACGTGTCGGACCCGGCGCGGCGGCCGGGCTGGGACGAACTGTGCGACGTCATCAACTCCGCCTCTCAGCTGCCCGGTGGGAGCCGGATCACGGTCGAGCCGGGCGGTGCGGTCGAGCTGTCTACGCCGCCGTCGGCGAGCGTCGCCGCGGCGATCGACGCGTTGATGGTCGACCGGGGGGTGCTGCGGACGGCCTTCGCGACGGCCGGCTTCGGTTTGGTGCTCCTGGGCACGGACCCGCTGCGGCTCCCGGGCCGCATCAATCCCGGTGCTCGTTACCAGGCGATGGAGCAGTACTTCGCCGCCGCGCACACCGGCGCCGCCGGTGCCGCGATGATGACGTCGACGGCGTCGGTGCAGGTCAACGTCGACGCTGGTCCTGCGCAGGGGTGGGCAGACAGGGTCCGGCTGACCCATGCGCTGGGCCCGACCATGATCGCGATCTCGGCCAATTCGCCGCTGCTTGCCGGCGCGTTCTCGGGATGGCGGAGCACCCGCCAGCGCGTGTGGGCGCAACTCGACACCGCACGCTGCGGGCCGGTCCTCGGCGCCAGCGGCGACGACCCGGCCAGCGATTGGGCCCGGTATGCGCTGCGGGCGCCGGTGATGCTGGTGCACAGCCCGGCCCCACGGGCGATCACCAGCCACGTCGCGTTCGCGGACTGGGTCGAGGGCGAGGTTCAGCTCGGTGGGCGCCGGCCCACGATGGCCGACCTCGACTACCACCTCACCACGCTGTTTCCGCCTGTGCGGCCACGACGGTGGCTGGAGATCCGTTATCTCGACAGCGTGCCCGACACGCTGTGGCCGGCCGTGGTGTTCACGCTCGTCACACTCCTCGACGACCCGGCTGTGGCCGACATCGCCGCCGAAGCCACCGAGCCGGTGGCCACCGCATGGGACATCGCGGCGCGCGTCGGTCTTGCGGACCGGCGGCTTCATGCGAGCGCGACCCGCTGCGTGCAGGCAGCCGCGGAGCGGGCACCGTCGGCGCTGTGGGACTCGATGCAGCGGCTGCTCCGAATCGTCGAACAGACGAGTTCACCCGGAGAGGAATTCGCCCAACGTGTGATTCGTTGCGGCCTAACGGAGGCGGTTACGGAACTGGCGAAGGGCGAAGGTTGACCCAGCGAGACGCATTGAACCGAGGTCTAACCGCCGCCCGCGAGCGCACTCTGGCCCTCGTCGACATCGACGACGACGAACTGCGCCGCCAGTACCACCCGCTGATGAGCCCGCTCGTGTGGGACCTCGCCCACATCGGCCAGCAGGAGGAACTGTGGCTGCTGCGCGGCGGCAACCCCGACCGGCCGAGCATGCTCGGCCCGCAGGTCGAGCCGCTCTACGACGCGTTCACCCACTCGCGGGCCAGCCGGGCCAACCTTCCGCTGCTGTCACCCGCCGAAGCGCGCGCGTATTGCCGCACCGTGCGCGACCGGGCGCTCGATGCACTCGGCACAGCGCCGGACGAGGACACCTTCCCGTTCGGGCTCGTTCTGAGCCACGAGTACCAGCACGACGAGACCATGCTGCAGGCGCTGAACCTGCGGGTAGGCGAGCCGCTGCTGCAGGCCGGCGCGCCGTTGCCCGCCGGTCGCGCCGGTGTGGCCGGCACGTCTGTAGTCGTGGCGGGCGGGCCGTTCGTCCTCGGCGTCGACGCGGCGACGGAACCGTACTCACTGGACAACGAGCGGCCCGCACACGTCGTCGACGTCCCCGCTTTCCGCATCGGCCGGGTGCCGGTGACCAACGCCGAGTGGCAGTCATTCATCGACGACGGCGGCTACGACCGCCCGCGGTGGTGGTCGAAACGCGGCTGGAAACACCGGCAGCAGGCCGGTTTGACAGCACCGCAGTTCTGGAACGGCGGTGATCTCAGGGGCACGCGCACGAGATTCGGCCGCGTCGAGGACATTCCGCCCGACGAGCCGGTTCAGCATGTGACGTACTTCGAAGCCGAGGCGTACGCCGCGTGGGCGGGCGCCCGGTTGCCCACCGAGATCGAGTGGGAGAAGGCCTGCGCGTGGGATCCGGCCGCGCAGCGCAGGCGCCGCTTTCCGTGGGGAAACGATTCGCCCACAAGCGAACTCGCGAATCTCGGCGGTGCCGCGTTGCGGCCGGCGCCGGTCGGTGCCTATCCGGGCGGCGCGTCAGCCTACGGCGTGGAGCAGATGCTCGGCGACGTGTGGGAGTGGACGTCGTCGCCGCTGCGGCCATGGCCCGGGTTCACGCCGATGATTTACGAGCGCTACTCGCAGCCGTTCTTCGACGGCGATTACCGCGTGTTGCGTGGCGGCTCGTGGGCTGTGGCCGGCGAGATCCTGCGGCCCAGCTTCCGCAACTGGGACCACCCGATACGGCGGCAGATCTTCTCGGGTGTGCGCCTCGCCTGGGACGCCGGGGCGCTGGAGCGCAGCGACCGGGGAACGAGCAGAGCCTGATGTGTCGGCACCTCGGTTGGCTAGGCGAGCCCCGATCACTGGCGTCGCTGGTGCTCGAACCGCCGTACGGCCTTGTCGTGCAATCGTATTCACCCCGGCGGCAGAAGCACGGACTGCTGAACGCCGACGGCTGGGGTGTCGGTTTCTTCGACGGCGGAGTGCGCCGCTGGCGCAGCGCCGGGCCTCTGTGGAGCGACGCGTCGTTCGCGTCGGTCGCACCGGTATTGCGGAGCGGATGCGTCGTGGCCGCGGTGCGCTCGGCCACCGTCGGCATGCCGGTCGAACCGTCGGCGTCGGCACCGTTCACCGACGGCACGTGGCTGCTGTCGCACAACGGACTGGTCGACCGTGCCGTCCTGCGGTCGTCACCGCGCGCCGAGTCGGTGGTCGACAGCGCACTGCTGGCCGCCATGATCTTCGAGCGCGGCCTCGACGCCCTGTCCGACACGATCACCGACGTCGGCAGCGCGGATCCGGCCGCCCGGCTGAACATCATGGCGGCCGACGGCGCCCGACTGCTGGCCACCACATGGGGCGACACGCTGTCGGTCCTGGAAGCTGACGACGGCGTCGTACTCGCCAGCGAGCCGTTCGACGACGACCCCGCGTGGCGGGACGTTCCAGACCGCCACCTCGTCGAGGTGTCCGATCGCCGCGTCACGCTGACTGCGCTGAGAGGATCGCGATGAGCGTCATGCTGGCCAACCACCTCGAGGCCGACTCCGCCAACCGGGCGTTGCGCCGCGATGTGGACCAGGGACTGCGCCGAACGCCGAAGTCGTTGCCGCCCAAGTGGTTTTACGACGACGTCGGCAGCGGCTTGTTCGACCAAATCACCCGGCTTGCGGAGTACTACCCCACCCGGGCCGAGGCCGCGATCCTGCGGGCGCAAGCGGCGGCCATCGCCGAAGCGGCGAACGCGGACACGCTCGTCGAACTGGGCAGCGGCACGTCGGAGAAGACCAGGCTGCTGCTCGATGCGCTGCACCGCCGCGGCACGCTGCGCCGCTTCATTCCGTTCGACGTCGACGCCGGGGTGCTGCAGAAGGCAGGAGCAGCGATTGTCGCCGAATACCCCGGAATCGAGGTGGACGCCGTGTGCGGGGACTTCGAACAGCACCTCGCCGAAATCCCGTCCGGTGGAGCGCGATTGATCGCCTTTCTCGGTTCCACGATCGGGAACCTCACCGTCGGCCCGCGCGCGTCGTTCCTCGCCGCTCTGTCCGCGGCGATGCAACCCGGTGACAGCCTCCTCCTCGGCACCGACCTGGTCAAAGACGTCGATCGGCTGGTCCGCGCCTACGACGACAGCGCCGGGATCACAGCGGCGTTCAACCGCAACGTACTGGCCGTCGTCAACCGCGAGCTCGACGCCGACTTCGACCTCGAAACGTTCGAACACGTCGCACGCTGGAACGACGCCGAGGAGCGCATCGAGATGTGGCTGCGCTCCACCCAGGCGCAGCGGGTGCACGTCGGCGCGCTCGGACTGGACGCGGACTTCGAATCCGGCGAGGAGATGCTGACCGAGGTGTCCTGCAAGTTCCGCCGGGAGACCGTGACCGCCGAACTCGCCGGAGCCGGACTGAGATTGACGCATTGGTGGACTGATCCGGACGGTGATTTCGGCCTCTCGCTCGCGACGAAATGATCGAACTGCCGCAACGCTGGCGCGACGCGCGCCCGCCGGTCAAGGGGGTGCACCTCGACAGCGCGGCCTGCTCGCGGCAGAGTTTCGCCGCGCTCGACGCCGCTGCCGCACACGCGCGGCGGGAGGCAGAGGTCGGTGGGTACGTCGCCGCGCAGGGTTGCGACGAGACGTTGACGGCCGGCCGCGCCGCGGTGGGTGCGCTCACCGGGTTGAGCGCCGACGACGTGGTGTTCACCGCCGGTGCCACCCACGCGCTGGATCTGCTGCTGCGCGCCTGGCCCGACGAGAGGCGAGTGATCGCTTGTGTGCCGGGCGAATTCGGCCCGAACCTCGCGGTGATGGAGGCCCACGGCTACGACGTCACCTTGCTGCCGGTCGATCCGCTGGGCCACGTCCTCATCGACGGCCTCGCCGCGCAGCTGGCTGCGATCGGCCCGTCGCTCGTGCATCTCACCGTGGTGCCCAGTCACCGGGGGATCGTCCAGCCTTTGGCTGAGATCTCCGGGACCTGCCGCGAGTACGGCGTCCCGCTGGTCGTCGACGCGGCACAGGGCCTCGGCCACGTCGACTGCGCCGTGCAGGCCGACGCGATGTACGGAACGTCGCGCAAGTGGCTGGCCGGGCCGCGTGGCGTCGGGGTCCTTGCGGTGCACCCGGACCGCGCCGCGACCCTTCGCCCCAGAATTCCTGCTCGGTGGGCCGCCGACATGTCTCCGCTACGCACGCTGGAGCTCGGTGAAGCAAATATCGCTGTGCGCGTGGGGTTTTCGGTGGCCGTCACTCAACATCTCCAACACGGTGGTCCCGCGCAGATGCGCGCCCGGCTGGCCGACGTCGGCCGGCTTACCCGCGCCGTTCTGCGCGATCTGCGGGGGTGGCGCGTCGTCGAGCCACTCGACGCTCCGACCGCGATCACCACGCTGGCACCGACAGACGCGGTCGACGTCGCACAGATTCGTGCCGGGCTGCTCGCCCGGCACGGAATCGTCACCACGGCGGCGGAGCCCGCCCGGGCGCCGCTCGAGCTGAGCACTGCAGTGTTGCGGCTCTCCCCGCATGTGGATGTCACCGAGGAGGAGTTGACGACGTTCGCGCGGGCGCTCAGCTCGCTTCACACGGGCTGAACTTACAGCTGGCTCCCTAAGATGAGGCGACATGGAACAGCGGCTGAAATCTGGTAAGCGCGACCGCACGCACTGGCTCTACATCCTGGTCATCGTCGGCGTGGTCGCGGGCGTCATCGTCGGACTGATGGCGCCCGGCACCGGGGTGGCCCTGGGGGTGTTGGGAACCCTGTTCGTCAACCTGATCAAGATGATGATCAGCCCAGTCATCTTCTGCACCATCGTGATCGGTATCGGGTCGGTGCGCAAAGCCGCGTCTGTGGGCAAGATCGGTGGCCTGGCGCTGGGCTATTTCCTCATCATGTCGACGATTGCACTGGGCATCGGACTGCTGGTCGGCAACCTCATCAGCCCCGGTACCGGACTCCACCTTCACGGCGATCCGGCCGCGGGAGCCAAGCTGGCTCAGCAGGCCGCCGGCGAGGGCGGAGCGACGGAGTTCTTCGAACACATCATTCCGACCTCGTTGCTGTCGTCGTTGACCGACGGCAACGTGCTGCAAACGCTGTTCGTCGCGCTGCTCGTCGGTTTTGCGATACAGGCCATGGGCCCGGCAGGGGAGCCGCTGGTGCGCGCCGTCGCGCTGATTCAGCAGCTGGTCTTTCGCATCCTGGCCGGCATCCTGTGGCTCGCCCCGATCGGCGCGTTCGGCGCGATCGCGAAAGTGGTGGGGGACACCGGGTTCGAGGCCGTCGTCCAACTCGGCGTTCTGATGCTCGCTTTCTACCTGACATGCGCGATCTTCGTGTTCGGGGTGCTCGGAGTGCTGCTACGGGTGTTCGCACACGTTTCGGTCTTCAAGCTGGTCCGCTACTTGGCCCGCGAATACCTGCTGATCGTGTCGACGTCGTCGTCGGAGTCGGCCCTGCCCCGGCTGATCGCCAAACTCGAACACGCCGGCGTCCAGCCCACCACGGTCGGCATCGTGGTTCCTACCGGTTACTCGTTTAACCTCGACGGCACCGCGATCTACCTGACGATGGCATCCTTGTTCATCGCCGACGCGATGGGCGATCCGCTGTCGGTACCCGAACAACTGGGCTTGTTGGCGTTCATGATCATCGCGTCCAAGGGCGCCGCAGGAGTCACCGGTGCAGGGCTGGCTACCCTGGCGGCGGGACTGCAGAGCCACCGTCCGGAGCTTCTCGACGGCATCGGTGTGATCGTCGGGATCGACAAGTTCATGTCCGAGGCGCGGGCGTTGACCAACTTCTCCGGCAACGCGGTGGCCACGGTCCTGGTCGGGGCGTGGACGAACACGATGGACCACGACCAGATGGGTCGCACCCTGCGTGGAGATTCGCCATTCGACGAGCAGAACATGGTGAGCGACAAACGGATTGAGAAATCCGACGAAGTGGCGGGCGATCGCGAACCCGTCGGGACCGGAACCCCGGGCTCTTAGCCCGCCTTGTGCGCTGTCAGCAAGTAGGCGGGCATCTTCGCGCGGCCCTTCTCGTCGATGTCGAACTGCGGCGGTGCTCCGTCGGGCGGCGCCGGCATGTTCGCATGGATGAACGCGGGATGGATCTCGTCGATCTCCCAGTACTTCGAAACAGCGTCGCGCAGTTCGTCTTTGGTGACCACGTTCGGTACAGGCAGGTCGGTGTCCGTCGGAAACGCGCCGGCGGCGAACACCAGGATGAAGAACGATGCGCCCGGCGCCGCGGCGCGGTGTACCGCACGAAGGTAGTCATCGCGACTCTCGACCGGTAGTGAGTGAAACAGGGTGCTGTCCAGGATCGTGTTGAACCGGCCGTCGTAACCGGTCAACGACGTGATGTCGGTTTGGACGAAGCTCGCGCCCGTCAGGCCCCGCTCTTGTGCTGCCTTCGTCGCCGCGGCCACCGCGGTGGATGTCAGATCGACTCCGACAACTTTGTGTCCCTGCGCTGCCAGCGCCAACGACGCCTCGGCGACGCCGCAGCCGGCGTCGAGCACGTCGCTGCGGAACTTGCCGGCGCGGATCAGTTCGGCGATTTCTGGTTGCGGCTCGCCGATGTTCCAGGGCGGCGGACCCTCGAACATGCCTTGTCCGCGGTAGACCTCGTCCCAGTCCATGACTTCTTCAGGCATGGTTCGAACCCTACGCCGGCGCAGCGGCTAGCCCGGCAGCTCCCACGTGTGCACCGGCTCGTTGCTGTGCATCAACTCGACGTAGCGGCGCAGCATGCCGGCCAGCGCGCGCGGTCGCGTGAGGTTGTGCCTCTCCTGCAGCGAATTGACTGTGCGCACCTGCCATTCCGCGCCGTTCACACCGGTTTTCGCACGGCCTTCGATGACGCCCAGGTAGCGGTCGCGGACCGCGGCCGCGACTTCCCAGCGGCGCAACCCCTCGTCGGCGAGCGGCAGCAGTCGGCGCAATACGAGCTCGTCGGCGGTGACCGTGCCCATACCAGGCCAGTACAGCCGTGCCCCCATGCCGTAGCGGGCAGCATTGTGGAAATTCTCTTGTGCTGCAGCAAAACTCATCTGAGCCCACAGCGGCCGGTCGTCCTCGGCCAGCGCCCGCAGCGTGCCGTAGTAGAACGCCGCGTTGGCCATCGCGTCGATGACGGCCGGCCCGGCCGGCAACACCCGGTTCTCCACCCGCAGGTGCGGACGGCCGTCGACGAGGTCGTACACCGGGCGGTTCCACCTGTAGATCGTGCCGTTGTGCAGCCGCAGCTCATGCAGTTGAGGAGCCCGCCCCGCCGCCAGCTCGGCGACCGGATCCTCGTCGGACAGCTCCGGTAACAGCGACGGGAAATAGCGCACGTTTTCCTCGAACAGGTCGAAGATCGACGTGATCCAGCGCTCCCCGAACCAGACTCGCGGCCGCACGCCCTGCGCCTTGAGTTCGTCGGGCCGGGTGTCGATAGCCTGCAAGAACAGCTCGATGCGCGTTTCGGCCCACAGGTGGTGGCCGAGAAAGAATGGCGAGTTCGCGCCCAACGCCAGCTGTGGCGCGGCGAGCACCTGGGCCGCGTTCCAGTTGTCGGCGAATTCGGCAGGCGACACCTGAAGGTGAAGCTGCATGCTCGTGCACGCGGATTCCGGCGCGATGGAAGCCATTTGAATGCAGAGCCGCTCGGGACCGGAGATGTCGATGACAATGTCCTCACCGCGGGCCATGAACACAGACTCCTGCAGCGCTCGATAGCGCATGGACTCGCTCATCCACTCACCGGTCAGGTGCTCGGGCATCAACGTCGGCAGGATTCCGATCATCACGATGTGCGCACCGTACTGGTTGGCCTTGGCCTCCGCGGCGTTAAGGCGCGTGCGGACGTCGGCCTCCAGCTCGAGCGCCGCATCTCCGGGCAGACGCCGCGGCGGAACGTTGAATTCGATGTTGTAGGCGCCGAGTTCGGTCTGGAACGCCGGATCGGCGATCGCCGCGAGCACCTCGCGGTTGGCCATCGCCGGCTGGTAGTGCTCGTCGACCAAGTTGCACTCGATTTCCATGCCGGTCAGCGGGCGTTCGAAGTCGAAGCTGGACTGCGCGAGCATGGTCTCGAACACGTCCAGCGACAGCTGCACCTTGCGCCGGTAGTCCCGGCGCTGGGCGCCGGTGAACGCGGCGGTCTTGACTTCCTCGCCCACACCGCCGATGCAACGCGACGGTGCCTGCCGTGTCAACGAGCCACTCGCACGATCGATCATCATTGCGCGGCCTCGCCGACCGCATCATTGAGCTGGAGCGCGGGCGCATCGGCTACCGTCTAGCCCACGGACATCCACGAACGCGACAGCCCGGAGATCGACCAGGGTGGGCTGGAACAGGTCTCGGCTGCCGACCGGATCGCACCGCTTACCGGGATCCGGGCAGTGGCCGCGCTGCTGGTGATGGGCACCCACGCGGCATACGGCACCGGTGCGCTCAACCACGGCTACGTCGGACTGATTTACGCGCGCATGGAGATCGGCGTGGCGATCTTCTTCGCGCTGTCTGGGCTGCTGCTGTTCGGGCCGTGGGTGCGCGCGGCCGCAGCCGGCGCGAGGCCGCCTGCGTTGACCCGCTACGCCCGCAACCGGGTTCGCCGCATCATGCCCGCGTACGTCGTCACGGTCGCGGCCGCCTACGTCGTATACAGCTTCCGCGATCCGGGCCCCAACCCCGGGCACAGCTGGGCCGGTTTGGTCCGCAACCTCACGCTGACGCAGATCTACAGTTCCGACTACATCGAGCGCTACATGCATCAGGGCCTGACTCAGATGTGGAGCCTTGCAGTGGAAGTCGCTTTCTATGCCGTGCTGCCGGTGCTGGCTTACCTGCTGTTGGTGACGCTGTGCCGACGGCGGTGGCGGCCCGGGCAACTGCTCGCGGGGCTCGTCGTGCTGGGCGCGCTGAGCCCTGCCTGGCTGGTGATGCTGGGCTGGCTGCCGAAGGGCGCAGGGCTGTGGCTGCCGCACTACCTGGTGTGGTTCGTCGGCGGGATGATCGTCGCGGTGCTCCGGGTCATGGGTGTGCGCGCTTCCGCGTGGTGGGCGATTCCACTTGCCGTAGTCAGCTACCTGGTGGTGTCCACGCCAATCGCCGGCGAGGTCAGCGAGCCGGCGCTGACGCTGTCCGAAGACGTGGCGAAGACGATGTTCTACACGGTGATCGCTGCACTGTTGGTGGCGCCATTGGCGCTCGGTGAGCACGGTTCCTACGCGCGCTTTCTCGGCAGCAGGCCGATGGTTTGGCTCGGCGAGATCTCCTACGAGATCTTCCTGGTGCACGTGATCGTGATGGAGGTCGCGATGGTGTCGGTGCTGCGGTATCAGGCCTACACCGGTTCGGTGACGAGGCTGTTCGTCGTGACGCTGGTGCTGACGATCCCGGTGGCTTGGCTGCTCCACCGCTGCACCAGGCCGCGAGTGCGCACATAGCCAGCCTCGGCGCTGCCGCTAGGAGCGGCTTGCGACGAGCACCTGCGGTCCAAGCCGGTCGCGGCGCAGCTCCACGGTAATTCTCGGGTCAGCGTGGGAAGCGAGCGCGCGCAGCGCCGACGGGCTGTAGGCGCGCATCGAGCTGATGAACCCGTCGTGCGCGAACGGGATCAACAGGAACGGCACGAAGGACGCCAGCTTCACCAGGTGAAGCAAGGACGGCGAACGCGGCATGTCGATGATCATCAGCTTGTCGGCGACCCGGGTGCCCTCGGCGATGACCTGCGCGGCCTGCGCCGGGCGCAGGTGGTGAAACGTCAGCGCCATCACGGCCAAGTCGAAATACCTGTCAGGACAGTCCATTTCGGTCGCATCAGCCACCTGCACCTTCGCGCGCGGGTGGCTGCCCAACTCACCGGCGGCGATGTTCAGCACCGACGTCGGGTTGATGTCGGTGACGGTAACCCGCGCGGTGGGATGCTGCTCGAGCAGCTTGCGCGACAGCCCGCCGTGCCCCGCGCCGAGTTCGAGGATCTTCGGGTCCGGCACGTCGGCGACCTCGTCGAGTGCCAGGAGCGCGAACCTTTCGTGGTTGCCGAACACCTCGCCCGTCCACTCCAGCGCGCGCACGACGCTGCGTTTGATCCGTTCGTCGATGTCGTCGCGGTCGAGGTACTCGCGGCACCCGGTCTCCAGCCGGCGGTCCAGGCAGGACGCGTCGGGCCCGCCCCGCGGCATGGCGGCGATGTCGTCGACCGCGACTTCTACCGTTTCCATAGTTGCCATGATGGTCCATGAGGACCCAGCACGACAGGAGCATCAGAATTGGCCGACTTCGTCGCCTCGATCGACCAGGGCACCACCAGCACCCGCTGCATGATCTTCGATCAGTCCGGCTCCGAGGTGGGCCGTCATCAGCTCGAGCACGAGCAGATTCTGCCCAAGGCCGGCTGGGTCGAGCACAACCCCGTCGAGATCTGGGAGCGCACGGAGTCGGTGCTAGCCTCGGCACTGAACGCCACCAATCTCAGCGACGCGGACCTCGCCGCACTCGGCATCACCAACCAGCGCGAGACCACCGTGGTGTGGAACCGCAAAACGGGACGGCCGTACTACAACGCAATCGTCTGGCAGGACACCCGCACCGACAAGATCGCCTCAGCACTCGACCGCGACGGCCGCGGCGACGTGATCCGGCGCAAGGCCGGGCTGCCGCCGGCGACGTACTTCTCCGGCGGCAAATTGCAGTGGATCCTCGACAACGTCGACGGGGTGCGCGAAGCCGCCGAGAAGGGCGAAGCCGCCTTCGGCACCACCGACAGCTGGGTGGTGTGGAACCTGACCGGCGGCCCACGCGGGGGCGTGCACGTCACCGACGTCACCAACGCCAGCCGCACGATGCTGATGAACCTCGAGACGCTGGACTGGGACGACGAACTCTTGTCGTTCTTCGGGATTCCGCGCGCGATGCTGCCCGAGATCAGGCCTTCGTCGTCGCCGGAGCCGTACGGGATGACGCACCCGTCCGGACCGCTGGACAAGGAGGTGCCGCTCACGGGCATTCTCGGCGACCAGCAGGCCGCGATGGTCGGTCAGGTCTGCCTCCAGCAGGGCGAGGCCAAGAACACCTACGGCACCGGAAACTTCCTGCTGCTCAACACCGGCGAAAACATCGTGCGCTCCGACAACGGGCTGTTGACCACTGTGTGCTACCAGTTCGGCAACGCGAAACCCGTTTATGCGCTTGAGGGTTCGATCGCGGTTACCGGGTCGGCGGTGCAGTGGCTGCGCGATCAGCTCGGCATCATCGCCGACGCCGCGCACAGCGAGGCACTGGCGCGCGAGGTCGACGACAACGGCGGGGTGTACTTCGTGCCGGCGTTCTCCGGGCTGTTCGCACCGTACTGGCGTTCCGACGCACGCGGCGCGATCGTCGGGCTGTCGCGGTACAACACCAACGCGCACCTCGCGCGCGCGACGTTGGAGTCGATCTGCTACCAGAGCCGCGACGTCGCCGACGCGATGGAAGCCGACTCCGGCGTGCACTTGGAGGAGTTGAAGGTCGACGGCGGAATCACGGCCAATGACCTGTGCATGCAGATCCAGGCCGACGTGCTCGGCGTTGACGTGGTGCGGCCGGTGGTGGCGGAGACAACGGCGCTCGGTGCGGCGTATGCGGCCGGGCTGGCGGTCGGGTTCTGGTCAGATCCCCTTGAGCTGCGGGCGAATTGGCAGGAGGACAAGCGCTGGTCGCCGAACTGGAGCGACGACCAGCGCGAGTTCGCCTACGCCGGGTGGCGCAAGGCCGTCGAGCGCACGCTGGACTGGGTCGACGTGCACTAGCGGTTGCCGAAATCGCCTCAGTCTTCGCCCAGGACCCCGTAGATGTCTCGGCGCGCGGCGTTCATAATGTCGACGATGCGCTTCTGCTGCTGTGTCGTGGCGGCTTCCGCCCCCTGGAACACCGCGACTGCCAGCTGTTTGAACGCGGCGCGCAGGTTCACCACGTCAGGGTCGGCACCTTCGGTGATCCCTTCCCACGGTGGCGTCTCCGTCTGCGCAGCGGCATGTCTGCCCTCGTCGGTGAGCTCGAAAAGCCGCTTGCTACCTTCGGATTCGGCCGCGACGATGAGTCCTTCGTCGACGAGCAGTTGCAGCGTCGGGTACACCGAGCCGGGGCTGGGCTGCCATAGGCCGTCGCTGCGTGCGCCGATCTCCTGGATCATCTCGTAGCCGTGCATGGGCCGCTCGACGAGCAGCGCGAGGATAGCCGCGCGGACGTCACCGCGGCGGCCGCGGCGGTGTCCGCCTCGGGAACGATGGCCGCGCCCTCCGCCGCGCCCCCCGCGGGGACCGCCCGGGCCGAAGCCGGGTCCGAAGCCGGGTCCGAAGCCCGCCCCGAAGCCGAAGCCGCCCGGCCCACCGGCGGCGCGGGTGAACGCCTGGTTGTTGAAGAGAGCCTTCAGTTCGCGGCGCGCGTCACGTCGGGCGTGGTGCATCGCGCGGCGGCTCTGGGGATCGAAGGGTCCGAAGCCGAATCCCGCCGACCCTGGCCCGTGATCCGGGCCGTCGAATGGTTCTGTCATTGATTCTCGTTTCGCTCGGGAATGCTGGATCGCATTCCGATACATCAACGATATATCGGAACCTATCGCCGATGCAACGATGGTCTGCGAAGCAGACCTCCTCAGCGCAGTCTCAGCGCTGGTCGAGTTGCCTCAGCACCCAGTCGGCCCAGTCCGCCTCCATCTGGGTGAATCGAAGGCCGTTCTCCAGCGCCGCCCGGGCGAAGAACATGTCGTCGCCACCCGACCAGTCGTAGGAGTCGCGGATGTGCTCGTAGCGCTCGTGCTCATCGGTGGCATGCGCCCGCAGCGCACTCAGGTACTGCCGCGCCTGCTCGCGGGGCAACTCGTCGAGGAGGAACACCCGCAGCAAGGCAGCACTGCGGAAAGCCGGATCTTCCTGCGGCGACGTCATCCACCGATGCAGTTCGGCCCGGCCCTCATCCGTGATCGCGTACTCCTTGCGGCCGCGCGGGCCGACGTCGGACACCTCGATCAGGCCGGCGTCGGCCAGCTTGTTCAACTCGCCGTAGAGCTGACTCTGTGTCGCGGGCCACACGTTGGCCATCGACGCCTCGAACACCTTCAGCAGGTCGTAGCCGCTGGCCGGGCGACGGGACAGCAGGCCCAGCGCGGCATGTCGCAAACTCACGGAACGCATCCTACATTCCGGTATTGACATGTCACTAGTGGAATGTCATAGTCGCACCATGACTGAGACCGCAGATACCGTCCTCCCGTTCTTGGCCGGCAACTACGCGCCCGTCGCCGATGAACTGACCGCCTTCGACCTGCCCGTTGAGGGCGCGATTCCTTCCGACCTCACCGGCTGGTACCTGCGCAACGGCCCGAATCCCCGCAAGGCGACAGGCCACTGGTTCACCGGCGACGGCATGATCCACGGCGTGCGGCTGGAGAATGGGAAAGCCGCCTGGTATCGCAACCGCTGGGTGCGCACCGAAAGTTTCGAGAAGCCGTTCCCGCTGTACAACGCCGACGGCACTCGTAATCTGCGTGCCAGCGTCGCGAACACCCACGTCGTCCGCCATGCCGGCAAGACGCTGGCGCTGGTCGAATCGTCGCTGCCGTACGAGATCACCAATGAGTTACAGACGGTCGGCGCGTACGACTTCGGCGGCAAGCTCGCCAACTCGATGACCGCGCATCCCAAGATCTGTCCCGCCACAGGGGAATTGCACTTCTTCGGTTACGGCAGCATCTTCGCGCCCCACGTCACCTACCACCGGGCCGACGCGAACGGCCAACTGACCATCAACCGGCCCGTGGACGTGCCCGCGCTGACGATGATGCACGACTTCGCGCTGACCGCCCAGCACGTGATTTTCATGGACCTGCCGATCGTGTTCAACCTGGACATCGCATTGAGCAAAGAGCTCGACATGCCGTATCGCTGGGACGACAACTACGGCGCCCGCTTCGGTGTGCTGCGCCGCGATGACCCGTTCGGCGAGATTCGCTGGTTCGAGATCGACCCGTGTTATGTCTTCCACGTCGCCAACGCCTACGACGACGGCACTTCGATTGTGCTGCAAGCTGTCCGGTATCCGGAGCTGTGGCGAGACAACGGTGGCTTCGAAGTGGACGGCGTGATGTGGCGCTGGACCATCGACCTTGAGCGCGGCTCTGTTGATGAACGTCAACTCGACGACCGGGGTGTGGAGTTCCCCCGAATCGATGACAGGCTGGCCGGCCTGCCCGCGCGGTACGCGATCACGGTCGGCGACGGGAACCTCATCCGCTACGACTTCGAAACCGTTGCGGCACAAGAACACTCATTCGCCGGCGAGCCGGGGGAAGCCGTCTATGTGCCGTCGGGCGAGGGCGAACTCGCGGGCTGGTACATGTGCTACGTGTACGACCCGTCGCGCGACGGCAGCGACCTGATGATCATCGACGCATCGGATTTCACCGGTGAACCCGTTGCGCGCGTGCGGCTTCCGCAGCGTGTGCCGCACGGCTTCCACGGCAACTGGCTGACGGACTAGCCCGGTGGGGCGAATCCGCCCTGCTCGGGCGCAGCGGTGGGAGCCGCGACGGGCGGGGCAGGCTGCGGCGGCGAGGGTACGGGTTGATACTGCGCTGCGGTGGTCGGCCGCAACCTCGTCAGCTCGCGGCGGTGCCGTTCGGCGAGCACCGCGGCCAATACGTACTGCGGCGGCACCCCTGGTGGAGGCGGCGGTGATACCTGCGCGGCCACGTCGGCGACGATCCGGTAGGCCATCTGGTCGCGCACCTGCGGATGCAATTGCGTTGCGCGCGAGAGGAATTGGCGGGCCAGCTGCGCGGTCTCGGGTTTCAGACCGGACAGCTGCAGCGAAGACGCCCACCACGCCAGCGCCGGTGGCATCTCCGGCGGCGGTTCCAGCCGGGGCCCGCGCTCACTGATCACCACCGTGCCCGCGAACACGTCGCCGATGCGCTTGCCCTTCGACGACAGCAGGCTGCAGATCACCGCTGGGCCGCCGGCGAAGATCCAGATCTCCACCACCGACGCGAGCGCGCGAAACAGCGCTTGGCGGAAGCGTTCCGGCCCGCCGTCGTCGGAGACCACCCGCAGTCCCATCGCCAGCTTGCCGAGCGATCGGCCACGCGTCGCGGTTTCGAAGATCACCGGATATCCGACCAGCGCCAGTACGAGGAAGATGATCAGGAATGCGGTGATGAGTGCGTCGTCGAACTGACTGAACGCAGTCGCGGCCAGCACGATCCCGACGACGTACAGCACGAAGATCACGGTGATGTCGATCAGGGCGCCGACCGCTCGTACGGGCAGCTGCGCGACCTGGACTTCGACGACGACGGCGTCGCCGGTCACCACGTCAGCCATACCGCGGAAGGCTACCGGCATCCGCGTCATTCCATAGACTCGCGCCGTGGACGTCGACGCGTTCGTGCTGGCCCACCGGTCCGCGTGGGACCGGCTTGACTGGCTGATCAAACGCCGGCGGCGGCTGACCGGCGCCGAGATCGACGAACTGGTGGAGTTGTACCAGCGGGTGTCGACGCACTTATCGATGGTGCGGTCGGCGTCGTCGGACTCGGTGCTCGTCGGCCGGCTCTCGAGCCTCGTGGCGAGGGCCCGCTCCGCGGTGACGGGCGCGCACTCACCGCTGTGGAGCGAGTTCGTCCGGTTTTGGACCGTCAGCTTCCCGGTGGTGGTCTATCGCGGCTGGCGGTGGTGGCTGGCGACGGCGGTTGCGTTCCTCTTCGTCGCCACGGTGATTGGATTCTGGGTGGCGGGCAGTCCCGAGGTGCAGGCCGCAGTGGGGACCCCGCGCGAGATCGACCAGCTCGTCAACCACGACTTCGCCGACTACTACAGCGAGCACCCGGCCGGGTCGTTCGCGTTGCAGGTGTGGGTGAACAACTCGTGGGTGGCGGCGCAATGCATCGCCTATGCGGTGGTGCTGGGGATTCCGATTCCCTATGCGCTGTTCCAGAACGCCGCCAACGTCGGCGTGATCGGCGGCCTGATGTTCAACGCCGGCAAGGGTGACATCTTCCTCGGCTTGCTGACGCCGCACGGGCTGCTCGAGCTGACGGCCGTGTTCGTGGCTGCGGCAGCCGGGATGCGGTTGGGCTGGTCGGTGATCTCGCCCGGAAACCGGCCGCGCACGCAGGTGCTGGCCGAGCAGGGCCGGGCCGTCGTCGCAGTGGCGGTCGGATTAGCGGTGGTGCTGCTGGTGTCCGGGCTGATCGAGGCGATGGTGACGCCGTCGCCGCTGCCGACGTTCGTGCGGATCGCGATCGGCGTGCTGGTCGAGGTCGCGTTCATCGCCTACATCGTGCACTTCGGGCGCAAGGCGGTGGCCGCCGGCGAGTCCGGCGACATGGCCGACGCGCCGGACGTCGACCTCGTCCGATAGCCCCTTCGCGCCAGTGGGGGAGAGCTACAGCTTGCCGGCCGCCTTCATCGCCAGGTAGCGGTCGGCCAGCGCCGGCGCCAGGTCTTCCGGCGGCGCGTCCACCACGTCGACGCCACTGCGGCGCAGCCGTGACGCGATAGCGCGCCGGTCGTTGCGCGACCGTTCGGCGGCGGCCGCGTCGTACACATGCGCGGCGTCCGAGCGCCCGGCGGCCAGCAGGTCGATCCGCGGGTCGGCGACCGCGGCAACGATCACCTGATGCTTGGCCGACAGTTGTGGCAGCACCGGCATCAGCCCCTCGTCCAAGGCGGATGCGTTGAGGTCGGTCAGCAGCACCACCAGCGCGCGGCGGCGCACCCGGCGCTGGATCGCCGCGACCATTGCGGTGGCGTCGGACTCCACGAGCGCGGGCTGCAGCGGCGCCATGGCCTCGACCAGCTGGGCCAGCACCTCGGTGCGGGACGCGTTCTGCACGCTCGCCCGCAGCACCCGGTCATGGGCGAGGAAGTCGACGTGGTCGCCGGCCCGCGACGCCAGCGCGGCGAGCAGCAGCGCGGCGTCCATCGACCAGTCCAGCCGCGGCCAGCCGCGGGGGTCACCGGCGGTCGGGTCCACGCCGACGCGGCCCGCTGATGTGCGTCCGGTGTCGAGAACCAGCACGACGCGCCGGTCGCGCTCCGGGCGCCACGTCCGCACTACGACGTCAGCCCGCCGCGCGGTGGCCCGCCAGTCGATCGAGCGCACGTCGTCGCCGATCACGTACTCGCGCAGCGAGTCGAACTCGGTGCCCTGGCCGCGGATCAGCACCGGCAACAGGCCGTCGATCTCCCGCAGCTTCGCCAGTCGGGACGGCAGGTGCTTGCGCGACAGGAACGGCGGCAGGATCCGGACCCGCCACGGCACCTGCGACGAGCTCTGCCGGCCTGCCATCCCCAGCGGACCGATCGAGCGTGCGGTGACCGCCGCGGCGTACTGGTCGCCGCGACGCATCGGCCGCAGCCGCGTGACCAGCGACTCGTGCTGCCCCGGCGACAGGTCCACCGGATGGGCCCGCGGCTGCGCCCTGGCACTGGGTGCCCAGGCGTCACGGATCTGGCCCCTGAACCGTCGCCGCCCGCCGTTAGTCACCACCAGCACCGCATCGGCGGGCTGCCCGAGGCGTGCGGCGAGGTCGCCGTCACGGCTGAACCGCAGCGCGCTCGTCGGTCCCGCCAGAATCACGTCGACGGTCACCAGCACCGCGAGCGCGAACAGCGCGGCCCAGAAAAGCGTTGCGGGCCAAGGGGACAACGCCACCGGCAGAACGCACAGCAATGCCAGCAGCGCGGTGCGGCCGGTCAGCACCACTAGCGCGGCACCGGGACCGAGGACAGGATGCCGTCCAGTACGCCATCGGGGTTGGCGCCCTCGAGCTCGGCTTCCGGTCGCAGCCCGATGCGATGCCGCAGCACCGGCCGCGCCATCGCCTTCACATCGTCGGGGGTGACGTAGCCGCGCCCGGACAGCCACGCCCATGACCGGGCCGTGGCCAGTAGAGCGGTGGCACCGCGCGGCGATACCCCCAGCTGCAGCGACGGCGAGCTCCGGGTGGCGCGGACGATGTCGACGATGTAGCCGAGCACCTCGTCGGCCACCAGCACCTGCCGCACCGCCTCGCGGCCTGCCTTCAGGTCGCCGGCGGTCGCGACCGGCCGCACCGCGGACAGATCACGCGGGTCGAAGCCGCGCGCATGCCGGTCGAGGATCGCGATCTCCTGCTCGCGCGGCGGCAGCGCGACGTTGAGCTTGAGCAGGAAGCGGTCGAGTTGCGCCTCGGGCAGCTGGTAGGTCCCTTCGTACTCGATCGGGTTCTGGGTCGCCGCGACGATGAACGGGTCGGGCAGCGGACGTGCCTCACCCTCGACGCTCACCTGCCGCTCCTCCATCGCTTCCAGCAGCGCCGCTTGGGTTTTCGGCGGCGTGCGGTTGATCTCGTCGGCGAGCAGGAGGTTGGTGAACACCGGGCCGGCCCGGAACTCGAACACCGCGGTGCGCGCGTCATACACCAGGGAGCCCGTCACGTCGCCGGGCATCAGGTCGGGCGTGAACTGCACCCGCTTGAAGTCGAGGTCAAGCGCTGCGGCCATCGCCCGCACGAGCAGCGTCTTGGCCACGCCCGGAACGCCTTCCAGCAGCACATGGCCCCGGCACAGCAGCGCGATCACGAGCCCGGAGACCACGGAGTCCTGGCCGACGACGGCCTTGGCGATCTCCGAGCGCAGCGCCATCAGCTTGGCGCGGGCATCCTGCGAGAGTGGGGCGGCCTGCTGTGTCACGAGTTGGCGACCTGCCTTTCGATGTCGTCGAGTTCGCGAGCAAGGTTCACAAGATCGTCGTCGGATGCCGGCGACGGCCCGAAAAGGATGTGGTGCAACGCTTCTGGGCGTTTGTCACAGCGCTCGGCCATGGCCGACACTACCGCGGGAGCGGTGGCGGTGACGCCAAGGCCGAGCCGCGGCAGCATGCGCTGCAGCGCGGCGGTGCGCAGCGCGTTGGCGGCGCTGTCGCGCGCTCGCCGCGAGCGGTACAACCGGCCGCGTCCCTCGACAGTCTCCGAAGCGCGCACCACCACCGGCAGTTTCTCGGCCACCAGCGGGCCCATCCGCCGGCCGCGCCACAGCGCGGCGAGCAGAACCACGATGCACAGCTGCCACACGATCCAGTTCACGTTCTCGGGAATCAGGTCGAAAATGTTCGAGCCGTGTGTGCGTTCGCCTTCCACCCGTTGCGGCGCGTACCAGATCAGCCGCGGCCGAGCGCCGGCGAGGTTCATCGCCAGTGCGGCGTTGCCTTGTTTGAGCAGACCGGAATTCGTCATGAAGTCGGCGCTGCCGACCGCGGTGATGGTCCGGCTCCCATCGCTGTACCGCACCACGGCCCCGTCGTAGCAACTGGTCAGGCGCTCGTCGTCAGCCGCCGCGTAAGTGTCGCTGACGCCGAACTGGACTTCGCCGGCCATCGTCGCCTCCGGCAGGTCGCAGTTCGGGTCCCCGCCGATCGTCGAGGCACGTCCGACGCGAACTCCGGGAGCCAGGATCTTGCGCGTGGTCGACACCGGTTCCACCAGCAGCCGGTCGCCGGGCACCTCCTCCAGCCGCGCCATCACGTCGTCGTCGACCAGAAAGAAGGTTTCGGCGACGAGCAGGAGCGAGTCGGGCCGCGCGGCCCGTTCGACATCGGTGACGTTGTGGGCGACGACGACGTCGACGCCGCGTTCGCGCAGGAGTGTCGCCAACGCGTGGGCGCCGTCGGGGCTCGTCGACTCGGCGTCCATCCGGCCGCCGGGCCTCGGCGCCGTCAGGTACGTGCTGACCGCGGCGACGGCGATTACCACGGCGAGGGCGAGCAGCACCCAGCGCCACGTTCGCCAGTGCGAAGCCACCTTGGGCGCGAACGCTTGTGGCGGTGTGGGTGCGCTCACTGCAGCGGCGTCCATGCGTCCGTGTGGTGGGCGGAGTCGGCGTCGTGGGACGTCGCCAGTCGGCGCGACCTGATGTGGTTGTCGAGGATCGTGATGTCGCGGTAGGCAGCCTCTGTGCCGGGCCGTTCACCGTATGTGACGTCATTGAAAGAGGTTGCACCATCGACCAATTCGGCTCGCAAGTCCGGAAATACCCTGCCGGCGTTGGCGGCCAGCTCGTTGGCGGTGCGGCCGGGCACCGCGTTGAGCACCCCGTTCTCTTCCAGCTGACGCGCGATCGCGCGAAGTCGGTGACGGATGGCCACGGACCAGTTACGTTCGGCGGCAAAGCGTTCGGCGGTTGCGCGGTGCTCGGTGGCGGTCAACCCGGCAGCGCCGAACAAGCTGAAGTCGCCTTTGCGGTTGGTTCGCATTGTGCGGCGGGCGATGCGGACCGCGACGACGACCGCCACCGCGAGAAGCGTCAGCAGCACCGCCACAGTGAACCATCCGCCCGGCACGTCGGAGGCCTTCGAGATGATCCGGTAGAGGAAATCGCTGATCCATTCGTTGAGCCGGTCGGAGAATTGCTCCTTCGGGTAGATCGGCTTGGACAGCTCGCGCTGCGCCGCATCGTGCGCGGCGTCGCGGTCGATCAGTGTGGTCGGCATGGCTCAGGGACGCCGAACCAGCCACAAGTGGTCGGTGGCATCGGCCGATTCGGCGCCGGGGTTGGCGGCGCCGGTTTGCAAAACCAGGTCGAACGCCTCGGCACGGATACGGCGGTCGGTGTAGAGCAGCACCACGACGCCGGCGACGAACGGCGCGGTGACGATCTGGCCGATCGCCCCGCCGACCGCCGCCAGCACCGCGGCGATCAACGCTGCGCCCACCGACTCGGCCAGCACAGCGAGGATCTGGCCGCCGAAGGTGAATGGAATCCCCACCGCGAACGCGACGATGCCGGCCACTAGCGACCCCAGGATCCGGATGCCGAAAACCCGCCAGAACGCACCGCGCACCAGCGCGAACGACCGGCCGATCGCGGTGAACACCGGCAGCCGCTCGAGCACGATCAGCACCGGCGCGAAACTCAGCATCGTCCACAGGTAGACGAACACGGCGATCACGCCGATCACCACAACCATCCCGACGAGCACGCCCAACACCGCGTTGAGCACCGCCGCCAGCACGACGATGGCGGTGGGCACCACGAACAGAAGCACCGCGCCCAGACCCTCCAGCAGCGTCAACCCGAGCAGCGCCGGCAGCCGGCCACGCATCCGATCCCAGGCTTCGCGGATGGTGATGTGCGCTCCGAACACGGCCCGGCCGAGGACGACGGTCAGCATGCCGCTGAGCACCACCCCCGACAGGCCGCTCGTCAGTCCGGCCGCACTCAGGGACAGCAACATGGCGATCAGCCCGGAGGCCGACTCGTCCTCGACCTGCGAGATGTCTGCCTGTCCGTAGATGACCAGCGGCACCCCCGTGGTGAGGATCAGCACCATGATCTGAGTGACGACGACGACGATCGTCGTGAGACCGAGTGTGGCGCGCGGGTTGACGCGGATGTAGGAGAACGCCGCATTGAAGATGTCGCTGAGGCCCAGCGGCCGCAGGGGGATCACCCCGGGCTTCAGCGCGGGCGGCGGATAGCCGGGATACCCACCGTAGGACGGCGGCGCATAGCCGGGGGGAGAC
>JBLNEK010000045.1:0-17858 GCA_050262635.1 Candidatus Sericytochromatia bacterium
GGTTGTCGAGCAGACCGAAGACCGTCGACCAGTCGCCTTCCTTGGCGGCGTCAGCCAGACGATGGCTCGCTGACACGACGTCGTCGCACACGTACGTCGGGTCGAGAATCCCCCGCCACACGAACGCGTCGTCACGCATGATCGACCAAGCGCCGCAGAGCTTTCCGAAACGCGCGGTTCGGATAAGCACCGGGCAGTACCGCACTGACGTCGCGCAGTGCCTCCTCGGCATTGACGCCGCGCAGCCGCGCCCCGTACAACGCACCCACGGTCGGGGTCCGGCTGTACGCGCCGACGCAATGCACGAGCACCGTCCGCCCGTCACGCCGGAACCGCTCGATCGTGCGCACCGTATCCAGGAGCACGTGATCGAGGTGCGGGTTCTCGTCGTGCTCGGGGCGGTCGATCAAGCGGACCTCGGCGTGCGGCATGTCGGCACGCATGTCGTCGTCGGCCAGCCGGCACAGGGACACAACGGCATTCACCGCGTCGGGGAGATTACGCAGTGCCCCGATGCCGCCGAGGAGTACGCCGTCGTCGTAAGGGTGGCGCGTGCAAAGGTCGACCGCCGAGTGCGGGTAGCCGAAGTCGAAATCGTCCGCGATGCCCTTGCTTGCGATCGCCGCTGCGAGATTCACCACGCCATGCGCGGTCAAGCCGGGCCAGCCATGCAGCAGCATGCGCCACTGCAGCGGAACCGCACTCGCGCCGTAGGCCGCGCCCAGCAGGCCGCCAGCGACAGCCGCGACGGTGTCGGTGTCGTGGCCCGCACGCACCGCAGCATCCAAGGCGAGCCGGAGGTGTTCCGCGCGGACCTCAGGCACCGGCGTGGTAGCAATCGCCGATATGGCCGCCTGCAACGCGGACACCACCCAGCCGTTGTTGGCGAAGTCCGACGGCTTCGACGACTCAGCTGCATCCAGACGCGCCGTCCACAGCTCTCGACGCTCGGAGTCGATGTGGCGCAGACCGATTCGGACATTGATCGCCCCAGAGACCACGGCGTGGCGGATCGCGGAGCACCACAACACACACGCGTCGGCCGCGTCCGGGTCGTAGTGTGTGAGCTCGCTGATCGCGCAGGCCGCCTGCACCATGGCCTCCTCGTCGTCAAGGTGAGCCAATGCGACCGGCGCGGTGCGCATCAGCGAACCGTTGCCCGCGGTCCGTCCCGTGCGCTCGTGCAGTGCGGCTGCTGCCGCCCGGGCGCGTGCCGCGGAGATGTCGTCGGCGCGCGCGACGGTGGAGAGCACGCCGCGAGTCTGGATCCCGACGTCCTTGGCGACGAGCGACCACTCGTGCCACCGCGCGACGATCTTGTCCTGGGCGGCCGCGTCCCGCAGGTCGGCACCGGTCGCCGCGACCTCGGCGATCGCGATCGCCATCGAGGTGTCGTCGGTCCACTCGCCGGGCTGCCAAATCCCGCCGCCGACCATGTCGACCTCGAGTTCCGGGCCGCGGGCGGGGCCGAATTCGTAAGGTGCGCCGAGCGCGTCGCCGGCCGCGGTGGCCAGCAGGACGCCCTCGATGCGGTCATTCAGTGAAGTCATGTGGTGACCTCCTCTCGTCAACAGTTTAACGCAAATCTGCGCTAATTCATACCCACTGTACGCTGAGGCACCGACATGAGTGCATACCGGGACAGCAGCGGCAAGACCCTGGAGCAATATCCGCGGCCGTCAGTCGCGGTGGACACGGCAGTGCTGAGCCTGGACCCGGACCTTGGGCTGGTGGTTCTCGAGGTTCGCCGACCAAGCGGTGTGGGGTGGGCTTTGCCGGGCAGGCTCCTGCGTCCAAGGGAAAGGCTGGCGGAGGCCGTCGACCGGTCGTTGCTTCTCAAGGCGGGGATCCGTGGACTGCACCCGCGCCAGTTGCATGTATTCGACGATCCCTCGCGCGACGAACGAGGTTGGGTGCTGTCGGTGGCACACGTCGTCGTCGTGCAAATGGATCGGCTGGCGTCGCGGTTGCCGACGACACGGCTCGTTCCGGTCCATAGTCCCGGACGGTTGCCCTACGACCACGCCGACATCATCGCGCTCGCGGTTCAGCACATCCGTTCGCGCTATGAGGACCAGCCCGACCCCGACCATCTCCTGGGCGACGAGTTCACAATCCGCGAACTGCGATCGGCGCATGAGGCGATCGCCGGACGGTCGCTGCATCGAGAGCGGGACACCTTCCGGCGCATGATGAAACCGCACCTCGTCCCTGCGGGCGGGGTGACCACCGGGATCCGAGGGCGCCCCGCGAGACTGTTCCGCCGGGCGTAGGAATTCCTCCGTCTCCGACGAATCTGTCGGACCCTCCGGCACAGTTGCCGTGGCATCTAGGCGGCGCGCAAGTCGAGCGCGGGTGGCACGAACCTCCTATCGGGCGGTCCGCGTCACGCTGACCAAGGAGCTACAGCAAACTCGGCAGCTGCCGAATTGTCATATCCCTCTGGGATAATGGTGTTATGACGCAAACAATCACCGAACGCCTCCACATCGTCGAGGGGATCGACTGGAAGGAAGCGGTGATCGCTCTTCTGGAGCCTAATTCCCCATACCGTCCCTGGCGCCATGGCTTTGGTGAGGCCCATGCTGGTGATCCCGTAGCCGTGGTGTTGAACACCGACCCGGTCTCGGTGATGACGGAGGTGGCGCGCATCGGCGACGACGGCAACCCCGGCTGTGCAGTGGTCGATATGCCGTTCTGGGGCTCTGAATTGCTGGACCTGACCGGCCTCGCGATGCTGCTCGATCTCCGACGCGTCCTGACCGCTTGGCGGCTCGACGGAGACGCGGCCGTCAAGATGTCACTTGCGCTGAGCGAGTGCCGATACCCCAGCGAACCCAGGAATCGATTCGGACACACTTCATTGGCAGCCGCTCGCACCCTGCTGCAATCCGGCGGAGCCTGTGACGGCTGCGACGACGACATCGACTTCGGTGTTGCAGACGCGAAGAAGCAGGTCCATGTCCACACGGTCGATCCGTACTGTCGGCCCGCTCCGACGCCTACCATCGTGCCGCGAACCGGAGGCTCCAAGTACCCGCCCCCGATCCCGTGCACACCGCCGTTTCGGTTTGGGGCCGCCGACTGGCCGGCGGTACTGTGCCGACACTGCCGCCGGCGCATGAACGCCGGCGGCTTTCGAAGATTCTTGGACTTCAAGTTCGAGCAGCATCCGTGCTGCCCTCGGTGCGGCAATCGACGCAGCCTGAGCATTTTTTACGGCATGGCCTCCGACCCCAGCAATCTCTCGCCCTGGCTGCACATCGGCGGATGCTGTGTCTCCGAAGAAGCCTGGCATTGCTCCTTCTGCCGCCACGAATGGTGATACTTCCGGGGAATTGAGCGGCGGACTGATCGCAGTAATTATCAGGTCCACCGCCGCCGACGCCGCCAAGCTCACCGTCGAAGACGTACCACGGACCGATATCCGACAACTGTTGGCTACCGCGGCTTTCCGTTGACTGGCCCCGGCGTGGAACCAAGAAAGTCCCAAGACAGTCCGGAAAAGCTGTCATCCGTACACGCGGTAACGACTCCTATCTGTGAGCGGCGCCCGCGTCTCGCAACGACAGAGAGGACCACGTCATGACCTACGGTGAGGCGGTCGCTGCCCATGAGGCAGCTCATGCCGCCGCGCTGGGTGAGGGCCGCGCGGCAACCGGCCCACTGATCGAAGAGGTGGCGGCATGATGCAACTGACACCTGGCGCCGAGATCGACCATCTCCGGGCGCTACTTCGTATCTCCGAACAAAGCCGTCAACAAGCAGAGGCGCGGTTGGCCGACAGGGAGCGTCAGCTCGGCACTGCCAACAAGATCGTTGCCGCACAAGATGAACACATCGGTGAAATCGAAGCCGAGCTGGACACGATCCGCTGGTCCCTCGGGCCGCTGTCGACCGACGACATGCGTACGCCCCGCGACGCCGACGGACCCGAAGTCCTCACCCTGTTCAGCATCCACGGCTCGAAGGCCTGCTGACGCGGTACGTAAAAAGCCCCAACGACGACGCACACGAACGCCGTCCGTGGTCTCCGACAACAAAGGCAACGGCCTGGTTCTTACAGTCCGCTGGCGCAGTGAAGGACATGCGCCACAAAGGCTTACATCGCAATCGTGACGGCCATGGCATTCATCAAGTGCCGCCGTGACAGCCCGCGGAGGTTTTCGAGCGTGCCGCGGCGCGCAAGGGCGGCCGGGTGTCGTTCAGCGCCGCGGTGGGTGCTATTCGGGCCGAACCTGATCGTCGCTGACGCCGGCGTGCTGGCGGTGGCGCTGGGCGACGACCGTCAATTTGCACGGTAGCAGCGGGTAGCGCGAAACGAATTTCGTGATGTTCCAACCTATTTGAGCTTCGATTCAGTGCCGGTAAGGACCGACCGACCTAGTTGTTTGTCGGCGGTGGTTGCGGCTGGAAGGGTTGGTACCACCACCAGTCGGCGCGCTCGCCGGTGGGTCCGGGATACGGTGCCACCGCAGGCGGGGGTTTCTTCGGTGGGCGGGCCAGCGATCCTGCGCCGAGTTCTCGGCCGGCGCTGTCCCTGACGGTGAGGTTGTGCGCGGGTCCGGTGATGGTGATGATGCCTCGGTGGTGCAACCGATGGTGATAGGGGCATACCAGCACGAGGTTGGCCAGCTCGGTGACGCCGCCGTCTTCCCAGTGCCGAATGTGATGGGCGTGTAGACCGCGGGTGGCTCCGCAGCCGGGAACCGCGCAGGTGGGGTGGCGGTGCTCGAGCGCCCGTCGCAGCCGGCGGTTGATTTGGCGGGTCGCCCGGCCGGAGCCGATGACCTCGCCGTCACGTTCGAACCAGACTTCACAGGTGGCATCGCACGTCAGGTATCGACGTTCGGGCTCCGAGAGCAGCGGTCCCAAGTGCAGCGACGCGGCCCGCTCCTTGACATCCAGATGCACCACCACGGTGGTGTGATGCCCATGGGGTCGGCGGGCCGCCTCGGCGTCCCATCCTGCCTCGATGAGGCGCATGAACGCGTCGGCGGTGTCTGGCATCGGGGGCCGTTGATCTGATGGGTCGTCGCGACTGTCGTGATCGTGCTTCCACTCCACGATCAGCGCATCAAGATGAGACTGCAGCGCCGCGTCGAACTTCGCTGCGTCGAGGTGGGGAAGTCTGATCCGCCAGCAGGTGGACTCGTCGTCGGTGATCTTGGTGATCGACCGTTGGGGTTTTGGCCGAGAATCGGGTTCGGGCCGCGGTTCGAGCTTGACCGCGGTGCGCAGCTGGCTGACCGTGGCGCAGCTGGCCAGCGCCGCATAGTGCTCATCAGATCCCTCGCTCGCCCGCTGCGCGATCACGCCGACCTGATCCAGCGACAATCGGCCCTCGCGCATGCCTTGGGCGCAGCGGGGAAACGACTCGAGTCGGCGCGCAACGGCGGTGATCGCCTTGGCGTTCCCCGGCGACGAGCCGATCTTCCACGCCACCAACGCCTCGACCGAGCGTGCGCCGGTGGCGCCCCACAACTCGTCGTGCTCCACTTCCGCGATGATCTCAACGATCCGCCCATCGATCGCATTGCGCCGACCGGTCAACTCGGCCAACTCGTCGAACAACGTTTCAAGCCGGGCGGCCGGGCTCACGTCAGGCGCGTCGGGCGCTGCGCTCACGGGCATGACCCCATCATCGCAAGGGGGTACGACATTTAGATTCTGTGTGAGTCCGCGGGTAGGTCGTGGGTACGACTGAGACGCGTAGGTGATCTCTGAATCTTGAGCGGCCGCCCGCGGACTGGGTGTCTGGCCAAGCGGTGTCCTTGTTCGGGAACTCGGAGCCAATCGGTGGACGTGGACTCCTGCTTACAGAATGTCTGGGCGCGGCCGCGAAGGTTAGTCACCGGGTGATCTGAAAAGCACAAGTGGCAGGAGGATGTTGGTGGCATTGACCTTGGGGGTCGACGTCGCGATTCGGGCGGCGCATCAGGCGACGCTGGCGCGTGACGGGGTGGTTGTGTGGCGGGGCCGGAAGTTCTTCACCCGGCCTGATGACCTGGAGCGGTTGTGGGCCGAGTTGGGTCTGGATGATCCGGTCGAGTTGATGGTGGTGCTCGAGCCCACCAGCAACTCCTGGATCGTGGTCGCCGAATGGTTCCGCCGCCGCGGGGCCAAGGTGGTGATGGTGCCGACCACCCAATCGTCGGATCTGCGCAAGTACTACTCCAAGCACGCCAAGAACGACCGGATCGATTCGGAGCTTTTGGCCCGGCTGCCGCTCCTGCACCCCGAAGGGCTGCGCCCCTACTCCGGGCAGGGCCCAGCTGATCCGCTGCGGCGGCTGACCAAGCAGCGCTCCACGATGGTCAAGCGCCGCACCGCGGTCTATGCCCGCCTCGACTCCCTCATCGAGCTGCTGGGACCGGCCTGGTATGCGGTGCTCGGGTCGAACTACGGCAACGCCGCGCTGCAGTTTCTGGCGCACTACGCCGATCCTCACGCAGTGATCCGGCTCGGCCAGGCCAGGCTAAGCAGGTTCCTGATCGCCCGCTCGCGTGGCGCCTGGCGCGACGAGCATGCCGCCGGCCTGATCGCCGCGGCCAAAGAAACCCTCGCCCTGTGGGACCTCGACGGTGCCGACGGGATGAACTTCGCCGAACTGGCCGCCGACATCGCTCACGAGGCCGACCAAGCCCTGTTCTTAACCCGCCAGATCAAAGAAATCGACGAACGGATCGCGAACCTCTACGCCGAGGCCGACCCGCAGGGGATCATCGCGTCGACGCCCGGCGTCGGGCCCACCATCAGCGCGGTCATCGCCGGCCGGATCGGCGACCCGCACCGGTTCACCTCACTGGCGGCGGTCCGCGCCTACACCGGTCTGATCCCGAGAGTCAGCCAATCAGGGATGTCGAAAACCGAATCGTCGATCACCAAGGCGGGCGACCCTTTGCTACGCGAAATGCTATGCACCGCAGCCGATCACACGCGCAAAGTCGATCCTCAGTTCGCTGCGAAGTACCAGCGACTGATGGCCGGTGACCGCCACCACGACTCCGCGATCTGCCATCTAGCCACCATGCTGATCACCCGCATCGCCACCTGCATGCGCGCCGAGCAGCCCTACCAACTGCGCGACGTCGATGGCACTGTCATCACCGAATCCGAAGGCCGAGCCATCGTCAAAGAGCGCTACCAACTCGACCCCCGCCGCCGCGACCACGTCCGCCACAAACTCATGCGCGAGCGGCGCAAAAAGGCGGGCCAGGAGTCACAGGAGTCGCCAAGCGCTCCAACATCCCAGCCCGCTAAACGCAAGCCTACGACCAGCCCCCAAGTGGCTTGACTTCAGTTAGGAACTCAAGTCTGGGCCGCCCGATCCGCGCCGGGGGTGTACCCAGGTCGATCGAGCGCGATCCCCGACAGCCTGCACCGGCCGAAGGCAGCGTCGGCAACCTGCACCACGCCTACGGAAGACGTCCCCGGCTTAGTCTGGAAGCCCTTCGCCCACAGGAGGCACGACGTTGAGCGAGCACGAATTAGGGCGCGGTTCGTCGACGCATGCAATGTGCTGCGGGCGTTCCATGCACGGGCCTCTGAACAGAGTATAGCGTGGTACCCTATCGCAGGTAGAAAGGTACCATCATGGCGTTGAACATCAAAGATCCGTCGGTTCATGAAGCTGTCAGGCAAATCGCGAAGCTCACTGGAGAATCGCAGGCTCAGGCAGTGGCTACCGCGGTGAACGAGCGCCTCGCCAGGCTGGAAAGTGACAACTTAGCCAGTCGGCTCCTCGCGATCGGGCAGAAGACAGCGAGCCGGATGAACGCAGAGACCAAGCAGGTGGATCACGCTGTACTGCTCTACGACGAGCGCGGGCTGCCAGCGTGATCGTCGATACGTCGGCGATCATCGCGATCCTCCGGGAGGAGGACGACGCGACGGTGTACGCGCGGGCCATCGCCGGCGCCGAGACGCGAAGGCTCTCGGCTGCCAGTTATCTGGAATGCGGGATTGTCCTTGACTCCCAACGGGATCCGATCATCAGCAGAGCTCTTGACGAAATAGTCCAGGAAGCCGAGTTCGTCATAGAGCCCGTTACCGAGCGCCAGGCGCGTTTGGCCCGGCAGGCTTACGCAGATTTCGGCAAAGGCAGCGGCCATCCGGCCGGATTGAACTTCGGGGATTGCATCTCCTACGCACTGGCAACGGACCTGCGTGAACCGCTGCTCTGGAAAGGCGATGACTTCGGGCATACGGGCGTCCGATCCGCGCTTGAGTAACGGTGATGACCCCCACGGGCCCGTAGCACCGCCGTGCCGCCCGGCGGCAGCTCGACAGGCAAGATCTACTTCGACGTCGTTGGCGACGTCCCGAACAGCGTCGTCTACAACAACGGCGACCACGACCTTCTCGGCTGGGGTCCCTAAGCAGACTGCAATCGGCGCGCCAGCCCCGACGCCCGGACCGCCCGCCGCTGCACCGCTGCTCGAAGCGACGCCTCTGAACCGATCACCCGTATCCGCGCCTTGGCCCTCGTGACCGCGGTGTACAGAAGCTCGCGTGACAACAGCCTCGAATCTTCCGGCGGCATAAGCACACTCACCTCGTCCGCCTGGCTGCCCTGGCTCTTGTGGATCGTCATCGCGTGCATCGTCTCCACGTCAGCCAGACGGCTCGTCGCAAACCGCTGACCGCCGATCACCGCCCGCAGCACTCCCTGATCGGTAACCGTCACCCCGGTGTCGCCGTTGTACAACTTCAACCCGTAGTCGTTCGCCGTGACCAGAATCGGCCGAGCCACATACCACTCGTTCCACGTCGCCTGACCCGTCTCCTCCGTCAGCCACCGCTCGACCATCCTGTTCCAGTGCCGCACCCCATACGGGCCCTCGCGGTGCGCGCAGAGCAGCCGATGCTGGTCCAGCATCGCCAGCGCTGTCGTTGCGTCACCCACCAGGCTCGCCTGCCAAACCCGAACCGCATGCGGCACAAGCACTCTGCGCAGCCGCTCCGTCGGATCCTCGGTGTCGATGTACTCGATGTGCTTCCCGCCGGCTCTCAACAGCTCGATCACCCGGTTCTCGTCGCCGACCCGGATGGCGTCCGCCAACGCGCCGATCGACTCCCCGAACCGGTGTGACGTCCGCAATGCCGCCACCTGAGCGTCCTCCCGATCCGACAGCCCGTCCACCAGGTCCGCCAGTACCGCGCCCGCCTCCACCGACGCCAGCTGATCCGGGTCGCCCACCAGCACCAGCCGCGTCTCCGGCCGCACCGCCTCCAGCAGCCGCGCCATCATGGTCAGCGACACCATCGACGTCTCATCCACCACGATCACGTCGTACGGCAGCCGATTGCTGCGGTTGTGCTTGAACCTCGTCGACGACCCCGGCATCCACCCCAGCAGCCGGTGCAGCGTCACCGCATGCAATCCCGACAGTCGCCCCCGGTCCGTCGCAGCCAGCTCGTCGACTGCGCTCTGCACCGCCTCCTGCAACCGGTTGGCCGCCTTGCCCGTCGGCGCCGCCAGCGCGATCCTCGGCCGCGTGGTTCCGGTCAGCTCCGCCTGCTCGGCCAAGAGCGCCAACAGCGCGGCGACCGTCGTCGTCTTTCCCGTCCCCGGACCGCCCGTCAGCACAGTCAGCCACTGCGACAACGCGATTCGGGCCGCCTCCCGCTGCTCCTCGTATCCCTCCTTCGGGAACACGCGGTCCAGCCCCGCCGCCAACGCATCCCCATCGACCGGCGGCCGCGACGCCAGCATCGCGAGCACGTCCTTGCAGACCTGTTCCTCCTCGCGCCAGTAGCGGTCGAGATACAGCAGGTCGCCGTCCATCTGCAGCGCGGACCCGATTAGCGGGCTGGCCTCGACGGCCGTGCGGAGGCCGTCCGTCGGCGCCAGGTCGACGCACACCGACCCGCCGCGCAGCGCTCGAACAAGCAGAGCGATTGCCCGCGAGACACGTTCGTCACCCTCGCCCGCGAGCGCGGTGAGCCGTTGTGCCACATGCACATCCGCTGGCTCGAAGACGTCGTCGGCGACGATCTCAACGGTCATGCAACCTACCTCCCTGCGTCCAGCAGGTCCGACAGCGAGGTGACAAGTGCAGCGGGCGGCTGCCAGCTGAACACTCCGGCCGGATGCCCGTCGACGACCGGGGTCGGCTCCCCGCACATCCCCCGGACGAACAGGTACAGCACCCCGCCCAGGTGCTGCCGCGCGTCGTATCCCGGCTGCCGCCACCGCAGGAACCTGTGCAGCGCAACGAGGTACAGCAACGCCTGCAGCGGATAGTCCGAATGCATCATCGCCTCGGCCATCCGTGCCCTGCTGTAGTCGGCAGCGGTCAACTCGCCGGCAGGGTCGCCCAGCCAGTTCGTCTTGTAGTCGACCACCAGATACCGCGGTCCAGGAACGCGCAACACCGCGTCGACCGAACCCGTCAGGTACCCGCGCAGCGACTGTCCGCCGAGTGCGTCGCTGACCAGCCGGTCGGCATAGGGGGCCAGCGGGTCGTCGGCGGGTAGATGCTCCTGCAACAGCCGGCCCACGTGCGCGAGATCGATCCGCGGACCCCCGCGGACGTCGCCTCCGGCGAGCGGGAACTCGAAGTCCAACTCCCGCAATCGATCCGGCAGCCCGATTTGCCGCAGCGTCAGTCCCGGCGCCAACGGCCCGAGCGGCGTGTCGTGCATCGACAACATCGCCGCCGCCAGATCGTCCGCGGGCATGTCGACCGGCCACCACGTCGAGTGCACCCGAATCTGTTCGGCGAGTTCGGATTGCAGGTCGGCGGCCAACGGGTCGGCCGTCTCCAGCACCGCGTGCACCAGGCTGCCGAACCGCGCGCCCGTCGGCAGCCCGGCCATCGGCGACGGCACGTCAGCACCCACCGCCGGCTGCGTCACCGGGATGTCCTCCGACTCGTCGTCCAGCTCGGCGACCTCGGGCTCGCTGGTTACGCCGGCGGTCTCCACGATGCGGGTCAGGCCCGAGTAGGAGGTGCGCCGCCATGTCGTGTCGATGCCGCGGTGGAAATGCCGGGCGCGCAGACCCGTTAATGGGGCAGGAGGTACGACTGGGGACGGCTCGACAATCACCGACTCCTCGACCACCGGACCGCCCGCCCCCTCCCACGCCTTGAACACCGCCCACGCGTCGTCGTCGGAAATTCCTGGCGTACAACTGTCCTGCACGTCTGCGTCGCCGCGACTACGGTCGCGCAGCAGCCGCGACAGCCCACCGTTCACTTCGTCCTTTGACGGCGCCCACCACGCGACCACCTGCGACTGCGCCCGCGTCAACGCCACATATGTCAGCCGGATGTCGTTGCGCGCCGCCTCCTCGCGGTTGCGCTGCTCGACGATCGCGCGGTCTGTGCCTTTTCGCTTGCCGCCGACGTACAGGCAGCGCGTCTCGTCCGGCTCGTGGTAGAGCAGGATGTCGTCGGTGCGGACGTAGCGGTTGAACGCGAATGGCAGGTACACGATCGGGAACTGCAGGCCTTTGGCCACGAACACCGTCATGATCTGCACCGCCGCGGCGTCGCTGTCGAGCCGGCGGTTGCGCTCGTCGTCGGCCTTGCGGTTGGCGCATTGACGGTGTAGCCAGTCCCGCAGTGCCGGCAAGGTCATCCGTTCGCGATGCGCCATCTCGTGCAGCAGCTGTCCGATGTGCGCGATGTCCGTCATGTGCCGTTCGCCGCCGCGCTGCTGCAGCACCCGCCGGCCCATGCCCGCCAGCTGCCCGGCCTCCACCACCGCCGCCATGCCGCGCAGCCGCGCATGGTCGGCCCACTCGCGCAGTGTCGTCGCGACCCGGTCGGTGAGCGCGTCACCTTCGGTGGCGAGGTCGTCCGCGGTGTGGCCGAAGAACATCGTGCATGCAGCTGCGCGCACCAGCCCGCTGCGGTGCGGCTGCTCGAACTCCTCCAGCAGACACAGCCATTCCTTGGCGGCCTCGGAGCTGAACACGTCGCGGTCACCCGAGTAGACCGCGGCGATTCCGGCGCGTGCCAATGCTTCCCGGCATGCGCGGGCGTCGTCGTGCCGCTCGACGATCACCGCGATGTGCTTGGCCTCGACCTTCTCTCCGTCGTAGGTTGCGGGGCTGGCGATCAGCGCGCCGATGTCGGCGGCGAGGTCCTCCGGAATGTGTTGGCGTAACAGGTCGATCGGCACGTTCTCGGTCGGTTGGTAGCCCAGGGTGTCGCGCTTGACGACGCGCAGCCGGAACGGAGCGTTGTGCGGGGCGGCGTGCAAGCGGTGCCCTTTGCGGTCGGCGGTGATGTTTTGTACGACGATGTCGTGGTGGCCCAGCGCGGCCCCTTGCAGCACCGTCTGCAGGGCGTCGACGAGCACCTTGTCGCTGCGATAGTTGACGGCCAGCGTCTTGCGTTCGCCGGCCGTGCGGGCAGCCCGCAGGTAGGTGTGGATGTCGCCGCCGCGGAACGCGTAGATCGCCTGCTTGGGGTCGCCGATGAGGATCAGCGTTGACCGGTTGGTGAACGCACTGTCGAGCACCTGCCACTGCAGCGGGTCGGTGTCCTGAAACTCGTCGACCATCACGATCCGCCAGCGCTGCTGCATCCGGTCGCGGGCCGGAGAGTCCGCTCGCTCAAGGGCTTTCGCGAGTCGCAGCAACAGATCGTCGTACCCGAACACCCCCATCCGGCGCTTGCGGATGGCCAGTTCCTTCAGGACTTCCTCCGCGAACCCCTTTCGCACGTCGGCTTCTGTCCCGGAATCAGGATTCTTCGGACGCAGATGCGAGCACGGGTCGGCGACGACGGCCTTGGCCAGCTCGAGGGCGTGTTTCGGGGTGAGCAGCGGGTCGTTCTCTTGCTGACCGAAGTGGCCGAGGTAGAGATCATTGACGATCTCGCCGACCAGGTCGTCGAGGCTCTCTACCAGGGTGGCACCGGCATCCGAATCACCGGCGATCCCAAGCGATTTCAGTACCAGCCCGCAGAAGCCGTGCGTCGTGACGATCGTCGCCTCGTCGAACCCGGCCACCGCGTCGCGCAGCCTGGCGCGCCTTTGGTCGTGGTCGCGTTCGAGCAGGTGTTCTTCCAGTTCGTTAGCGGGGGGCTTCTGCCCGGCGAGCACCGCGACCGCCGCGACGATCTGGCCGCGCACCCGCTCCCGCAGCTCCCGGCTGGCTGCCTTGTTGAACGTGATCATCAGCATCTCGTCGAGCGTCGCTTCTCCGTCGGCCAGATACCGCGTCACCAGACCTGCCAGCGCGAAGGTCTTCCCGGTGCCGGCGCTGGCCTCCAGCACGATCGTGTCGCCCTGGTTCGGAAGCGGGCCCAGCAGATCGAACGGGTCCATCAGCACGGGTCCACCTCCGCGCGCAGCAGCGGAAGCCACAGGCGCTCGGCGAGCGGGCCCAGCCCGTCGTCCACCAGCCGCTGAAACGACGCGTTGTTCCCCCAGATCTTGCGGTGGGCGGTGTCGTCGTCCTCGCCGGTGTGAAACTTGCTGCTGCACCACTGATCTCGGGCCGCTTCATGCGGGTCATCGCGCTGGTGCAAGGCCTCGGCCCACGCGCACGTCGTCTTCAGCGGCAGCGGTAGCGGCTCGCGTCGCCCGGCGTCGAAGATCTCGACCATCTCCTTGAGCACGGTGAGCGGCTCCGGTGGCGCAGCGAACATGCGCTGTTTGATCCGGTTCTTGCTCTTGCCGCGTCCGATGCACAGTGCTGTCCAGTCCGGTCCCGGGTCTTGTGCGGCCAGGGCGACCAGCGGGATCCACGCCTGCAGCACGTGCTTCGCGGCCAGCTTGGAGTACGTGACGTCGACGGTGCGGTTCGCGTAGACCGGCGTCACGGTGCCGGTGAGCCTGCGGCCGTCGCCGAGGTCGACGTCGACGTCGTAAGGTTGCTCCTGCCCCTGCCGGTGTTGCAGGGCGGCTTGCGCGAGTTCCTTTGCCTTGTCGCGAATTTCGCATGCCATGCGCTTGCCGAGCTTTCCCGCGGGCAGGGTGCCGCGGCGCCACTCGAAGTGTGCGGCGGTCTCGGGGTGAACGCCGCGGAGCATGTCGTGAAGCATGCGGTCGCCGACGGTCCACTGCTCGAGCGGTGCGATGTCGACGGGCATCGCGTCCTCGATGGTCTCGACGTCGTAGGGCAGCGTGTAGTCGAGCTCACGGAAGAACCCCTTGACCGGGTGCTTGAAGAACTGCACGAGGTCGTCGAGGTTGACGTCTTGGTGTGGCTTGGCGGGCAGCTTGTGCGCGAACAGCTTGGGCTCCGGGACGCGCTGGCCGGATGCGGCCTGCGCGGCGGTGGAAGCGGTGGGGTCGAACGTGAAAGGCTCGGGCGTCTTCAGAGCGCCGGGTGTGACGTTCTTGCGGTCGAACGGCTGCAGCGGATGCTTGACGACGATGCTCTCGCGGACCGGCTCGCTGGTGGTCTGGTCGAGAGCGTCGAGCAGTTCTTGCAGCGGCACCGCGGGCGGTCGCGGCTGGCCGGTGTACGGGTCGGCGCCGGTGTAGGTGATCACCAGCTTCTCTGTGGCCGCGCCGATCGCGTCGAGAAGTAACTGCCGGTCCTCCGAACGGATATCGCGTTCACCGGTCATCGGGTTGCGCGCGAGCGCGTCGTCCCCGTCGGCCAGGTCCGTGCGCGGGAAGACGCCGTCGTCGAGACCGACCAGGCAAACCACCCGGTGCGGCACCGAGCGCATCGGGACCATGGTGCAGACGGTCAGGGTGCCGGTGCGGAAGTTGGCGCGGGTCGGCCTTCCGGCGAGGTGGCCTTGCAGCAACGACTTGATGTCGGGCAGGCGCAGCATCGTGTCTTTGCGCGGCCCCGCGTGTCGCAGGACGTCGTCAAACTCACGCTGCATCTGCGCGGTCTGCCATGCGTCGTCGGGGCGTGTTTTCGCCAGCATGGTGACGGCCTCGGTGAGCGCATCGAGCCACCCATCGAGAGGTTTTGCGCCGCTGAGGTTTTGGACGGCACGGTGCAGCCTGTCGACGTACTCGGCGAGGCGCCCGGCGAGTTCGACGTGGTTGCTGCCCACATCGTCGAGCGGCAGTGCGGTGCCGAGCCAGGCTCGTGAGTCGTCGGACATCGCGACCCCTGTGAGGATGCGGTCGAGTCCGAAGCGCCACGTGTTGTGGACGACGTGGCCGAGGCCGTACGGCTCGCGATGCTGTTGGTCGAAGCCCCAGCGGATATTGGACTCGCGCACCCAGTCGGCGAGAACGTCGAGGTCGTCGTCGGTGAATGCGAATTGGGCTCTGATCGGCGGCAATTGGACGAGATTGAGCACCTCAGTTGCGGTGGCGCGGCCGCCGGCCACGTTGAGCAGTTCGGCTGCGACCCCCAGCAGAGGGTTGGTTTGAGTAAGTGCACGGTCGGCAAGCTTGACCCGCAGCCGGTGCGCGGGATGGCAGCCGCCGGCGATCTCGCCGAGCCCGAACCCGGCGACGATCAGCGGCGCGTAGGTCTCGATGTCGGGGCACATCACGAGGATGTCTCTGGGCTCGAGCGATTCGTCGTCTTGGAGAAGGCCCAGGAGGACGTCCCGCAGCACGTCGATCTGGCGGTGAGGGCCGTGGCAGCTGTGGATCTGGACGCTGCGGTCATCTGGGACGTGTGTGCGTCCTGCCCGGCGTATCTCGTTGGCGGCGACGTCGTGCTGGAGCCAGCCGAGCAGCGTGTCGGGTTTGGTTGCGCCACCGAGGTATTCGTCAGTCTGAGGCTGCGGGAGGCTGCGTTGGAGTTCACGCAGGTCGCGGCCGAGGGTGGCGAGCAGTGGGTGGTCGACGTCGCGGTGGCTGGGGTCTTCGCTTCTCGGGATGCGGCCTTTCTGGTCTTTGAGCTTCTGCCACAGGTTGTCGCTGGGATGGGGGAGCCACAGATGGATGTCGTGGTGGGTGGCCAGTGCTTGGAGCAGATCGATGTCGGTGCTGGCGAGGCGGGTGTGGCCGAACAGGGAGAGCCTTGCCGGTAGGTCGGTGGGCGATTCCTCCAGCCGCGCAATCGTTTTCGCGTGCCTGATGTGGGGCGGATCGGCGTCGATGCGCCCGACGAGCGCTTTGTACAGTTCCGGCTGCCAGCGCATGTCTTCGTCGAGATCGTTAGTGTTGCCGTCCAGCCAGGCTTGCGGCAGGTGTGGGCGTTGGCGGGCGTAGGAGGCGAACAGGGCGGCGAGGCGCCGCGCGACCGCGTAGCGGCGGCCCCGCCTGAGCTCCTTTTCCTCGTCGTTCTCGAAGTGGCCTAGGTGGGTGGCCAGGGTGGTGCACCACGGCTCGTCGAGGCTTTCGTCGATGACCTCCAGCAGCGGCCAGACCATGGCGTCGGGAGACCAGGGATCGTCGTCGACGGTGCCGGTGATCTCGGCGATCAGTGAATGCGGGTTGCGGAAGGCGATGCCGGCGCAGACGCCGTCGGCACCATCGCCGCGGCCGAGGATGTGGGAGAGGCGCTGACTGAGCCAGCGCTCGATGCCCTTTGCGGGCACGATGACGAGCTCCTCGGCGAAGGGGTCTTCGAGAGGGTCGGACAGGAGCGCGCCGAACCCGTCGGCAAGCAGGTCGGTGCGCTCGGCACGGTGAAGATGAAGTGCCATCGGTTGCCACCATAGGAGGAGGCACCGACAGAATGGGCGCGCCGATCGGGTAGCAGTTCTGCTACCTTATGGGGCCATGGCGACCATTCCACAGAAGGAACTGCGCAATAACGTGGGAGAGGTCCTGCGGCGCGCAGAGGCGGGGGAGGAGATCACGATTACCGTCGCGGGCAGGCCGGTCGCTCGGCTTGGTCCAACGGCGCATCGGCGATGGGTCGCCGGTCCGGCGCTGCAAGCGGTCTGGCGTACGCCGGCGCCTAAGACGCTCGGTGCCGATCTCGAGCGGCTGCCGGCATCACTAGTCGATCCGTTCGGCTAGCCGATGCGTGTGCTTCTCGACACTTTCGTGCTCATCGGCGAGGAACCACCATCAGATGTCGAGGCTGCGATCAGCGTGGCATCGATTGCTGAGTTGCACTTCGGAGTGCTGGTGGCGATCGACGACGATGAACGCGCCCGCCGTGCAGTCCGCCTGGGAGCGATTGAAGCGACGTTCGATCCACATCCGATTACTCCGGCGATAGCCCGCGAATGGGGCCGATTGTCAGCCGCCGTCAGCACCCGGGGCGGGCAGCCACGCAGGCGCTCGCTCGACCTCGCGATTGCGGCGACCGCTAACGCTTTAGGCGTACCGCTACTCACCCACAGCGCCGGCGACTTTCGGATCATTCGCGATCTCGTCGACGTTCGCCGTATGTGAATTGCGATCGCCGCTCTCGAAACTCTCTCGGCGCCAGCACTTCTGGGGGATACACTACTCGCGCGGGGGGCCGTACTCGTCAACAAGCGCCGCAACAGGCCACGAACACGCAACACCGCTTCGATCGCCTTCGCGTTCGCGGTCTATCGGGCCATGTCTATCGATAAAGTTGTGAGAAACGGCGATTCATTACTGCTGAGAAACGGCGGCGCTATGTCCTCTGCTGACCTACGGCTCGACCCATCGGATGAGTTCTGCCACCCGATCGAGTCCGCACCCAATTTCAACGAGAGCATGTACGTCAACGTCATGGACGGCGCGCACGGCCTCGGAGCGTGGGTGCGGGTCGGCAACCGGCCCAACGAAGGGCATGCCGAAGTCAGCTGCTGCGTCTATCTGCCCGACCGTCAAGTTGGCTTCTTCTTCGGCCGGCCGGAGTGCCGCGCCAACGATGCGCTGGCGGCTGGCGGCGCGGCGTTCGAGGTGGTGGTCCCGTTCGAGCAATTACGCGTCAGCTATGCCGGCCCGCTCATCGTCCTCGCTGAACCGCGCGAGATGATCGATCCCAAGCGCGCGCTGGCCAACAACCCGATCGTCGACAGTCGGCTCGAACTCACTCTCGA
>JBLNEK010000046.1:0-21916 GCA_050262635.1 Candidatus Sericytochromatia bacterium
AGCAGCAAGCCGACGTGTCGGCGCTGAACCCGTACACCGTCGCGGTCGCGCGGGGCGTCACGGAGCACCGCGAGCACATCGACGACCTGATCTCCGCACATCTACAGGGCTGGACGCTGGACCGGCTTCCGGCGGTGGACCGCGCCATCCTGCGGGTCGCGGTGTGGGAGTTGTTGCACGCCAAGGATGTTCCGGAGCCCGTCGCCGTCGACGAGGCCGTGGAGCTGGCGAAGAAGTTGTCGACGGACGAGTCCCCGGGGTTCGTCAACGGGGTGCTGGGGCAGATCATGCTCGTTACGCCGCAGATCCGGGCCGCCGCGGCCGCCGTGCGGGGAACTGCCGACGACTGATGACCACGCCGCAGGACTGGGCGCCGTACTCGAGCCTGGCGGAGGCTGCGCGGGTCTACCTGCGCGACCCGGACATGGCGCTCGAGCACCTGCGCGGCGTCGTGGACAGCCAGGCCGTGACCTCCTTCATCATGTCGCGCGGCGAAACCACCGAACCCTGGGGCGATGCTCTGTGGCAGGAGGTGGTGCTCACCGACGGACCCCGGCTCATCATGTGGCGTGCCACCGATGAGAGGGATTCGACGCGCGACGAGCAGCGTCAGACTCTGAGCGCTGCGGTGCGGACGATCGCGCTGTCGTCGTTCACCGACCAAATCCTGACCACCGAATACGAAGTGCTGCAAGACGGTACGCGGCGGCTGTCAGAAGTGCACCTGAAGCTGTTCACCCAGCTGGTCAACCGCAGCCGCCAATATTCGGCGACCGAAACTACGTTGTACTGCGAGTCGTTCCGCTACTCCAAGACCGTCGACAACGGCGGGCTGGCGCAGATGGAGCGGCTGATCCAGTTCGGCCGCACGCTGTCACGATACCTCGGCGTTTAGTGCTGCGGCTCGAAAGCCGTTGGCGTGCCCTCCTGTTCGGTGAACCAGCGATGCGCCGCCGCCAGGAAGCGATAGGTGTACTCCTGGGCGAGTTTACGGTTCTGGCAGAACACGATCGGCACCGTGGGGAAGCTGATCTGCAGCTCGGCGAGCGCGTCGGCAACGGTGGCGGGCCGCACGAACGTCAGCGCGAAGATCTCGGAGTAGCGGTCTTCGACCACCACCGCCGCTCGCGGGAGCGCGGCCAACTCGGTGAGCTGGTATTTGAGCTTGCCGTTCAGCAAGCTGGAAGACAAGTCGGACAATGACTTTCGCTCGACGGCAGCGACCAGCCGGCTGTCGACATGCAGTCCGTAGTCGCCGCACGCGAGCGGCCCACGGGTGGTGGTCACGGGTTTGTCGCTAAAGCTGTAGGCGTAGCGCTCATGGGCGTCGACGACGATCGCCAAGTCGGGTATGCCGGCGGCGCGCGCGGCGGGTGTGCGCACTCGGGGCCGGGACTGCTTGCGAGTGAGCGGGCTCTGCCAGAACACGACGTCGCGCCCTCGGGCTGTGGTGTGGACGAGCTGGGAGCGATTCTCGCGGGCTCTGGCGGCGATGACGTCGATGGCAGCGCCGCGGCGGGTGCAGGAGCGCAGTTCGACGCTCTCGACGAGCGCGGGTTCCTCAGGCCAGCTGTCGGCGGGCAGGGGATGGCAGTACACCGCCTTCGCGCGCGGCCAGGTGCCCGAGGTCGCGAAGACCAGGCCGGAACCCACCGGCACGCGGATCAGGTACGGCAGCCGCGACTCCGGGTCCGGGTTCTGCGCGACCATTAGCTCCACGGGTTCTCAGGGTACGACCCGTCGAAGTGCCACGGCGAATGACGTATCGCCAGCATGTGGTGGCCGGCTTATGCGGACATGGGCGAGCGCCGGAATCTGGCAAGTCTGGAGGGGAAATTTTGTCGGTGCCCCGCGATAGTATTCGCACATGTGTTCGAGTAAGCCGGACATGGTGTTCGCAGCCCTGGAGACGCTCGAAGCCGGCATCGAGGCGTTGGCTGGTTCCGCTTTCGACGCGCTCTCGGAGAAGGATTGTGTGTCGGTCTGCGAGCGGCTGATGACGGTCGGGCGCAAGATTCCCAGTGCGCAATATGAGTTGGTCAACCAGCTCAGTGAGCGGGCGGTGGCCAGCGATATCGGCGGGCCGCTGGCGCGCGTGCTGGCTGACCGGCTCAAGATCCGGCCGGGCGCGGCGCGGCGGCTGATCGCCGAGGCCGGGCAGGTGGGGCATCGGCGGGCGTTGTCCGGGGAGCGGCTGGAGCCGCTGTGGCCCACGGTGTCCGCGCAGGTGCGGGCCGGGGCGATCGGCGCCGAGCATGTGGCGGTGATCCGCGACTTCTATCATCAGCTGCCGGCGTTCGTGGGCTTTGCCGAGCGCGAGCGCGCCGAGCAGATGTTGGGGGCGATGGCCGCTGATCTGCGCCCGGATCAGCTGCAAAAAGCCGCCGAGCGGATGGCAGCACTGATCAACCCCGACGGTCAATTCTCGGATGTGGATCGGGCCCGCAAGCGCGGATTCTATTGGGGTAGGCAGGGATCCGACGGGATGAGCACCGCCACGTTGATCGCCGATCCGCAGCTGCGCGCAGCCCTGGATGCGGTGATCGCCAAGCTGGGCGCGCCGGGCATGTGCAACCCCGAGGACACCAGCCCCACGATCGACGGCGAACCATCCCAGGAATCGGTACGCCGTGACACGCGCACCCGCGCCCAGCGCGCCCACGACGCGCTAGCGGCGACGGCGCGCGCGGTGCTGGCCTCGGGGCAGTTGGGTCAGCACCGCGGGCTGCCGGCCACCATCATCGTGCGCACCACCCTGCAAAAGCTCGAGTCCGGCAGGGGCAAGGCCGAAACCGGCGGCGGCAGCTGGCTGCCGATGCGCGATGTGATCACACAAGCCAGTGCGGCCCATCACTATCTGGCGGTGTTCGACAAGCACTCCAACCGGCCGCTGTATCTCGGCCGCACCCGCATCGCCTCGGCGGATCAGCGCATCGTGCTGCACGCGCGCGACGGCGGCTGCACCGCCCCCGGCTGTGACAAGCCCGGCTATGAATGCGAGGTCATGCACCTCAAAGCCCATGCCCGCGACGGGCTGACCCAACCCGACAACCTGGCCCTGGGCTGTCACACCGATCACAAGCTGCACGACGAAGGCTGGAGCACGCGCCTCAACGCCGACGGCATCGTCGAATGGCTGCCACCACCCCACCTCAACCGAAAACCCGGAATCAACAACTTCTTTCACCCCGAACGATATCTACCCGACAACGAAGACGACCCGTAATCAGTCCGTCAGCGCGCGGTAGGTGCGCGACACGAAACGAGGCCGGGCGGTCATCAGCTTCAGCTGCGACGGGTTGCCGGCCACGGCCGCGGCCGCGTCCGCCGAGAGTTGAGGATGGTGCTGCACCAAATAGATCAGGATCAAGTCCTGCGTCGGGTCCGCTTCCCACCACGTTCCGTAGGCCCCGGGCCAGCCAAACGTGCCGAGGCCGCCGTGGCCGTATAGCGGCGTGGACTGCTCAGGGTCCATCACCACCGACAGGCCGAGCCCGAATCCGCGTCCCACCCAATACGGCGAACCGAGGAACGGTTGCCTGCGCTGGTCGGCGGTCAGCCGATTGGTGCGCATCAGGCGAACCGACTCTGCCGACAACAGCCGCGTCCCGTCGACCTCGCCGCCGCCCAGCAGCATCCGCGCGAACATCAGATAGTCGTCGACGGTCGACCACAAACCACCCCCGCCCTGACAGAACGCAGGCGGCGTGATCGGCGGCGGGCCCATCACGTCGTGGCGCAACTGGTCGTGCTCGTCGAGCTCGTACATCGTCGCCGCGCGCCGGCGGCCCTCCGGCGTCACGAAGAACCCGGTGTCGTGCATGCCCAGCGGCTCGAAGATCCGCTCCGACAACACCTTGTGCAGTTGTTTGCCCTCGATGCGCGACAGCAGAATGCCCAGCACATCGGTGGCGTGGCTGTAGCGCATCCGCTCCCCGGGCTGGTGAGTCAATGGCAGTGCGGCCAGTTCGGCGAGCCATGCATCTGGCTGCTGGCGCACCGGAAGCCGCTGATACTCCCGCGACAGCGGATCCTGCACCGAGAACACGTAAGCCAGCCCGCTGCGGTGGGTCATCAGGTCGTCGACCGTGATCGGCCGGTGCGCCGGGCTGGTCGCATCCAGCGGACCGCGAGGATCGTCGAGCACGCGCATGTCGTCGAACTCCGGCAGCCACTCCGTGACCGGCTCGTCGAGCGCGAGCCTGCCCTCTTCGACGAGCATCATCACGGCCGCGGACGTCACCGGCTTGCTCATCGAGGCGATCCGGAAGATCGTGTCGCGCTGCATCGGCTGGCGCGCCTGCACATCGCGGTAGCCGATCTCGTTGACCTGCAGCACTTCTCCGCGCTGCCAGACCATTGTCACCGCGCCCGAGAGCAGTCCGGCGTCGACGACCTCGCGGATGGGTTCGGAATTGCGGTCGAGCACCGGACGAGCGTACCGGCGTGCTGCTGTCGGTGACTCCGTAGGCACGGTGATAGGCTCGCCGCAGTTCGACATCCTTTAACGATCCGTCCCGCGAGGCGGAGAAGGAGGTCCGGGTCACACGTGGGCAGCTCCACTGACCGGGAATTGATGTCCGCGGCGGACGTCGGCCGCACCATTTCCCGCATCGCCCACCAGATCATCGAAAAGACCGCGCTGGATGCGCCCGACGACCCGCACGTCGTACTGCTCGGCATCCCCACCCGCGGTGTGACGCTGGCCGCTCGGCTCGCCGCAAAGATCAGCGAGTTCTCCGGCGTCACCGTGCCGCACGGCGCGCTCGACATCACGCTCTATCGCGACGACCTGATGATGAAACCGCCTCGGCCGCTTGAGAATACGGACATCCCGCAGGGCGGGTTGGACGACGCCCTGGTGATCCTCGTCGACGACGTCCTCTACTCCGGTCGCTCGGTGCGCTCGGCGCTTGACGCCTTGCGCGACGTCGGCCGGCCCCGCGTCGTGCAACTCGCCGTGCTCGTCGACCGCGGCCACCGCGAGCTTCCGGTACGCGCGGACTACGTCGGCAAGAACGTCCCCACCTCCCGCAGCGAGAGCGTGCACGTCCTGCTCACCGAGCACGACGGACGCGACGGGGTGGTGATCACGCGATGAGCCGCTTGCGCGAAGACCAAGGAGCGAAGTGACCCGGCATCTGCTCTCCGCAGCCGACCTGACGCGTGACGACGCCATCGCGATCCTCGACGATGCCGACCGGTTCGCGCAGGCGCTGGTCGGCCGCGACGTCAAGAAGCTGCCGACACTGCGCGGACGGACCATCATCACGATGTTCTACGAGAACTCGACGCGGACCCGGGTGTCGTTCGAGGTGGCCGGCAAGTGGATGAGCGCAGACGTGATCAACGTCAGTGCCACTGGGTCGTCGGTGGGCAAGGGCGAGTCCCTTCGTGACACCGCGCTGACGCTGCGTGCGGCGGGCGCCGATGCACTGATCATCCGCCACTCGGCCTCCGGGGCTGCCGCCCAGCTCGCCGAGTGGACCGCCACGGAGGAGGGCGGCCCGTCCGTCATCAACGCCGGCGACGGCACCCACGAGCACCCGACGCAGGCGCTGCTCGACGCGCTGACGATCCGGCAGCGGCTCGGCGGCATCGAGGGCAAGCGGGTCGTGATCGTAGGCGACATCCTGCACAGCCGCGTGGCCCGTTCCAACGTGCTGCTGTTGCACACGCTTGGCGCGGAGGTGGTGCTCGTCGCGCCCCCCACGCTGCTGCCGGTGGGGGTGGCCGGCTGGCCACGGAGCCGGGATGCCGGCGACCAGCGGACGGTGACGGTCTCCCACGACCTCGACGCCGAGCTTCCGGCCGCCGACGCGGTGCTGATGTTGCGGGTGCAGGCCGAGCGGATGACAGGCGGGTTCTTCCCGTCGTCGCGGGAGTACTCGGTGCTCTACGGGCTCTCGGAACGGCGACAGGCCATGCTGCCCGGCCATTCCGTGGTGCTGCACCCCGGTCCGATGCTGCGCGGCATGGAGATCTCGTTCTCGGTTGCAGACTCCACGCAATCCGCTGTGCTGCAACAGGTTTCAAATGGAGTCCACGTGCGGATGGCGGTGCTGTTCCATCTTCTCGTCGGTGCGGATCAGGTGGTGAGCACGTGAGCGTGCTGATCCGCGGCGTGCGCGCCTACGGGGAAGGCGACGTCGTCGACGTGCTCGTCGACGACGGCCAGATCGTGTCGATCGGACCGCGCCTCGACATCCCCGACGACGCGGACGTCATCGACGCGACGGGTCAGATCCTGCTACCGGGTTTCGTGGACCTCCACACGCACCTTCGCGAACCCGGCCGCGAATACGCCGAGGACATCGAAACGGGTTCGGCCGCGGCAGCTCTGGGCGGCTACACCGCCGTGTTCGCGATGGCCAACACCAACCCGGTCGCCGACAGCCCCGTCGTCACCGACCACGTTTGGGCCCGGGGGCAGCAGGTCGGGCTGGTGGACGTGCATCCTGTCGGGGCGGTGACCGTCGGACTGGCCGGCGCCCAACTCACCGAGATGGGCCTGATGGCCGCCGGCACCGCGCAGGTGCGGATGTTCTCCGACGACGGCATCTGCGTGCACGACCCACTCGTTATGCGCCGTGCGCTGGAGTACGCGACCGGCGTCGGTGTACTCATCGCCCAGCACGCTGAAGAGCCGCGGCTGACCGCCGGCGCGGTTGCGCACGAAGGACCCAATGCAGCCTTGCTCGGCCTGGCTGGCTGGCCACGTGCGGCCGAGGAATCGATCGTCGCGCGCGACGCGCTGCTGGCCCGCGACGCCGGAGCCCGGGTGCATGTCTGCCACGCCTCCACCGCGGGCACCGTTGAGATTGTGAAATGGGCTAAGGCACAAGGTATTTCGATCACGGCCGAGGTGACCCCGCATCACCTCGCCCTCGACGACACCCGGCTGGCCACCTACGACGGCCGCAACCGCGTCAACCCGCCACTGCGCGAGGCCGCCGATGCCGCCGCCTTGCGGCAGGCACTGGCGGACGGTGTGATCGACTGCGTGGCAACCGACCACGCGCCCCATGCAGAACACGAGAAGGTGTGCGAGTTCGCCAACGCCCGGCCCGGGATGCTCGGGCTGCAGACCGCCCTGTCGATAGTTGTGCAGACGATGGTGGAGCCGGGGCTCTTGACCTGGCGCGACGTCGCGCGCGTGATGAGCGAGAACCCCGCACGCATCGTCGGCCTGCCCGACCAGGGTCGCCCTCTGGAGGTTGGCGAACCGGCGAACCTCACCGTCGTCGACCCCGACGCCACGTGGGCAGTGCACGGCGCCGACCTGGCCAGCCGCTCCGACAACACGCCCTACGAGTCGATGACGCTGCCCGCGTCGGTCACCGCCACGCTGCTGCGGGGCAAGGTGACAGCCCGGGACGGGAAGTGTCCCGCATGAGCCTGTCGATGCTGATGTTCCTGCTCATGGCCGCGGTGGCGCTGCTTCTGGTGGCCGTTCTGGTGATCCGCTCGATGCTGCGCGGACGACTGCGCGGGATGCGTTCGCGCTCAACCGACATCGGCGGCCTGCCGCCCCTGCCGGAAGCCGTTGGCGATCCGGTCATTCCGCCTGCCACGGGCCGGTATGTCGGTAGCGCGCTCGGCCCCGGGCGGCTCGCCCGAATCGCCGATCACGACGAGCTCGACGAGGCCGTGCTCACCCGCTACGCCAAGGGCATCATGGTGGAGCGCAGCGGTTCCCGCCCGATCTGGATTCCCGCCGAGTCGATCGTCGCGATCCTCACCGAGGACCAGACGCTCACGATCCGCTGGCGGCTGCCGTCGGGTATGCAGGTCGACACCGGGTTTCGCGGTGACGACCGGCGGAAAATCGCGGACTGGTTGAAGGAGAGCACGCAGTGAAGAAAGCGGCGTTGAGGACTCGTCGCGAAGAGCAGACGGCACAGTTTGTGCTGGAAGACGGCCGGGTGTTCACCGGCACGTCGTTCGGCGCTGTCGGCGAGACGCTCGGCGAGGCCGTCTTCTCCACCGGGATGTCCGGATACCAGGAGACGCTCACCGACCCGAGCTATCACCGGCAGATCGTCGTCGCGACCGCACCGCAGATCGGAAACACCGGCTGGAACCACGAGGACGCCGAAAGCCGCGGCGACAAGATCTGGGTCGCCGGCTACGCGGTGCGCGACCCGTCTCCGCGGGCGTCGAACTGGCGGGCCACCGGCACGCTCGAGGGCGAGTTGCTGCGGCAGGGAATTGTCGGCATCGCCGGCATCGACACCCGTGCACTGGTGCGGCATCTGCGCAGCCGTGGCTCGATGAAAGCCGGCATCTTCTCGGGCGATGCGCTGGCCGAGACCGAGACCCTGCTGCAGCGCGTGCGCAGCCAGCCGCCGATGCTCGGCGCCGACCTGGCCGGCGAAGTCACCACTCCCGACGACTATGTGGTCGAACCCGAAGGGCCGCAACGGTTTACCGTCGCGGCGCTGGACCTGGGCATCAAGACCAACACGCCGCGAAACTTCTCACGCCGGGGTATCCGAACGCACGTGCTGCCGTCGTCGACGACGTTCGATCAGATCGCCGATCTGCGACCCGACGGCGTGTTCCTGTCCAACGGGCCGGGCGACCCCGCTACCGCCGACCACGTCGTCGCCGTCACCCGGGACGTGATCGGCGCGGGAATCCCGTTGTTCGGCATCTGCTTCGGCAACCAGATCCTCGGCCGCGCGCTCGGGCTGTCCACCTACAAGATGACGTTCGGCCACCGCGGCATCAACGTCCCGGTGATCGACCACGCCACCGGACGCGTCGCCGTGACCGCGCAGAACCACGGATTCGCGTTGGAAGGCGAAGCGGGGGATCGGTTCGATACCCCGTTCGGCGCCGCCGAGGTCAGCCACACCTGTGCCAACGACGGCGTAGTGGAAGGTGTCAAGCTGGTTGGCGGGCGGGCGTTCTCGGTGCAGTACCACCCCGAGGCCGCCGCGGGCCCGCACGATGCGGAGTACCTGTTCGACCAGTTCGTCGACCTGATGGCAGGCGTGGGACCCCAGCTTGCGAGGGGACGCTGATGGCCCAACGTCGTGCGAGCGTGCACGTTTGTATGGGTATAACGGCGTGTCGCCGTACAGACCCGCACGCTCGCGCAGAGGAGGGGCATGCCTAAGCGCACCGACCTCAACCACGTGCTCGTGATCGGCTCCGGGCCGATCGTGATCGGCCAGGCCTGTGAGTTCGACTACTCCGGCACGCAGGCCTGCCGGGTGCTCAAAGCCGAAGGCCTGCAAGTGAGCCTGGTCAACTCCAATCCGGCGACGATCATGACCGATCCCGAGTTCGCCGACCACACCTACGTCGAGCCGATCACGCCCGCGTTCGTCGAGCGGGTCATCGCCCAACAGGCCCAGCGGGGCAACAAGATCGACGCATTGCTCGCCACGCTCGGCGGGCAGACTGCACTGAACACGGCGGTCGCACTCTACGAGAACGGGACCCTGGAGAAGTACGGCGTCGAGTTGATCGGCGCCGACTTCGACGCGATCCAGCGCGGCGAGGACAGGCAGCGCTTCAAAGATATCGTCGCCAAGGTCGGCGGCGAATCCGCCCGCTCCCGGGTGTGTTTCACGATGGAGGAAGTCAGCGAAACCGTCGAGGATCTCGGCCTGCCGGTAGTGGTGCGGCCGTCGTTCACGATGGGCGGCCTCGGCTCGGGCCTCGCGCACAGCGTCGAGGAAGTCCGCCGAATGGCCGGCGACGGGCTCGCCGCGTCGCCGTCCGCCAACGTGCTGATCGAGGAATCCATCTACGGCTGGAAGGAATTCGAGCTCGAGCTGATGCGCGACGGCCACGACAACGTGGTCGTCGTCTGCTCGATCGAGAACGTCGACCCGATGGGCGTGCACACCGGCGACTCGGTCACCGTCGCGCCCGCGATGACGCTGACCGACCGCGAGTACCAGAAGATGCGCGATCTTGGCATCGCGATCCTGCGCGAAGTCGGCGTCGACACCGGCGGCTGCAACATCCAGTTCGCGGTCGACCCGAAAGACGGCCGGCTCATCGTCATCGAGATGAACCCCCGCGTCAGCCGGTCCAGCGCGCTGGCCTCCAAAGCCACCGGTTTCCCGATCGCCAAGATCGCCGCCAAGCTCGCTATCGGCTACACGCTCGACGAGATTCTCAACGACATCACCAAGGAGACGCCAGCCTGCTTCGAGCCGACGCTGGACTACGTCGTGGTGAAGGCGCCGCGGTTCGCGTTCGAGAAGTTCCCCGGCGCTGACCCGACGCTGACCACCACGATGAAGTCGGTGGGCGAGGCAATGTCGTTGGGCCGCAATTTCATCGAGGCGCTCGGCAAGGTGATGCGCTCGCTCGAGACGAAGAAAACGGGCTTCTGGACGGGCCCGGACCCCGACGGCGGCGTCGACGCCGCGCTCGAGCGGTTGCAGACTCCCGGCGAAGGCCGGCTCTACGACATCGAACTGGCGCTGCGGCTGGGCGCGTCGGTGGAGAAGGTGTCCGAAGCTTCCGGCGTCGACCCGTGGTTCGTCGAGCAGATCACCGGACTCACCAAGCTGCGCGAAGAGCTCATCGACGCGCCGGTGCTCGACGCGGATTTGCTGCGCCATGCCAAGCACAGCGGGCTCTCCGACCGCCAGATCGCCGCCCTGCGACCGGAATTGGCGGGCGAGGTCGGCGTGCGCGCGCTCCGGCAGCGCCTTGGCATCCGCCCGGTGTTCAAGACCGTCGACACCTGCGCCGCCGAGTTCGAGGCGAAGACGCCCTACCACTACAGCAGCTACGAGCTCGACCCCGCCGCCGAGACCGAGGTCGCGCCGCAGAGGGACAAGCCGAAGGTGCTGATCCTCGGCTCCGGCCCGAACCGCATCGGGCAGGGCATCGAGTTCGACTACAGCTGCGTGCACGCCGCCACTACGCTTAGCCAGGCCGGCTTCGAGACCGTGATGGTGAACTGCAACCCCGAAACCGTGTCCACGGACTACGACACCGCCGACCGGCTGTACTTCGAGCCGCTGACTTTTGAAGACGTGCTCGAGGTTTATTACGCCGAATCCCAATCCGGCACAGGCGGTCCCGGTGTGGTCGGCGTGATCGTGCAGCTGGGCGGGCAGACACCGCTGGGCCTGGCGCAGCGGCTGCAGGACGCGGGCGTGCCGATCGTCGGCACCAGCCCGCGAGCCATCAACTCGGCCGAGGACCGCGGCGCGTTCGGCGAGGTGCTCAGCGACGCGGGACTGCCGGCACCGCGGTTCGGGACGGCGACCACCTTCGAGCATGCCCGCAAGATCGCCGCCGAGATCGGCTATCCCGTGCTGGTACGGCCCTCGTATGTGCTCGGTGGCCGCGGCATGGAGATCGTCTACGACGAAGAGACGCTGCAGGGCTACATCACCCGCGCCACCGAACTGTCGCCCGAACACCCGGTCCTCGTCGACAGGTTCCTCGAGGACGCGATCGAGATCGACGTCGACGCGCTTTGTGACGGCAACGAGGTCTACATCGGCGGCATCATGGAGCACATCGAGGAGGCCGGCATCCACTCCGGCGACTCCGCCTGTGCGCTGCCGCCGGTCACGTTGGGCCGCAGCGACATCGACAAGGTGCGCAAGGCCACCGAGGCGATCGCGCACGGCATCGGCGTAGTCGGGTTGCTCAATGTGCAGTACGCGCTGAAGGACGACGTGCTCTATGTGCTGGAGGCCAACCCGCGGGCCAGCCGCACCGTGCCGTTCGTGTCGAAGGCCACCGCGGTCCCGCTGGCGAAGGCGTGTGCGCGAATCATGCTGGGCGAGAGCATCTCTGCGCTCCGCGCCGAGGGCATGCTCGCCCGCACGGGCGATGGGGCCACAGTCGCCCCCTATGCACCGATCGCTGTCAAAGAGGCGGTCCTGCCGTTCAACCGGTTCCGTAAAGCCGATGGCGCGCAGATTGATTCGCTGCTGGGCCCGGAGATGAAGTCCACCGGCGAGGTGATGGGCATCGACCACGACTTCGGCACCGCGTTCGCCAAGAGCCAGACCGCCGCCTACGGCTCGCTGCCGGCCGAGGGCACGGTGTTCGTGTCGATAGCCAACCGCGACAAGCGATCGCTGGTGTTCCCGGTCAAGCGGCTGGCGGATCTGGGCTTCCGCGTGCTCGCCACAGCGGGCACCGCGGAGATGTTGCGCCGCAACGGCATTCCGTGTGACGAGGTGCGCAAGCACTTCGAAGAGCCCAGCCCCGACCGGCCGGCGCTCTCAGCGGTCGACGCCATCCGGGCCGGCGAGGTCGACATGGTGATCAACACGCCTTTCGGCAACTCCGGTCCACGTATCGACGGCTACGAGATCCGCTCGGCAGCCGTCGCGATGAACATCCCGTGCGTGACCACGGTCCAGGGCGCGTCCGCCGCCGTGCAGGGCATTGAGGCAGGCATCCGCGGAGACATCGGGGTGATGTCGCTGCAGGAGTTGCACACCGCGCTGAACGGCTCGTCGTGAGTTTCGGCACGAGGCTCACGGGCGCCACTAGCAGCCGCGGACGGTTGTGCGTCGGCATCGACCCACACCCGGAACTGCTCGACGCGTGGGGTCTGCCCCGGAACAGCGACGGGCTAGCCACGTTCAGCGACACCTGCGTCGCCGCCTTCGAGGGCTTCGCGGTGGTCAAACCCCAGGTGGCGTTCTTCGAGGCGTACGGCGCCAACGGATACGCCGTCCTGGAGCGCACGATCCGAGCCCTGCGCTCGGCCGGGGTTCTCGTCCTCGCCGACGCCAAGCGCGGCGACATCGGCTCGACCATGGCCGCGTACGCCGCCGCCTGGGCGGGGGACTCCCCGCTGGCCGCCGATGCCGTCACCGCGTCGCCCTACCTGGGCTTCGGGTCACTGCAGCCGCTGCTCGACACCGCCGCCGCCCATGACCGCGGGGTGTTCGTGCTCGCCGCGACGTCGAACCCGGAGGGCGCCACGGTGCAACGGGCCCTGACTGACGGCCGCACGGTGGCGCAGACGATCGTCGACGCCGCCGCGGCGAGAAACCGGGATGCCCCCGGATCCGTCGGCGTGGTCGTCGGCGCCACCGCGCACTACGTACCCGACCTCGGCGATCTCAACGGCCCGGTGTTGGTCCCGGGCATCGGAACCCAAGGCGGCCGTGCGGACGAACTCGCCGGGCTCGGGGGCGCGGAGCCCGGCCAACTTCTGCCCGCGGTGTCACGTGAGGTGCTGCGGGCCGGCCCGGACGTCGGCGCTCTCCGGGCGGCGGCGGAGCGGATGCGCGACGTGGTCGCCTATCTCGCGAAGCGCTGACCGCGACACGCCCGCACATGCCACGAAACTGGCAATTTCCTGCAGTTTTACGTCGGAGGCGCAAACCGTCGGCCATCACGCCGCGAAAAGCTGTCGGGTAGGAGTTGCTCGGCGAATCAGAAATGCCGTCTGACGTCTGCTTTCATGTTTCGGCAACGGTAGCCGTGCGGCGGTAAGCTGCGCATACGGGGATGGCTTTCCGGCTCGCAGGGATCCGTTCTTCGGGCTCGACACGCTGGCATTTTGTGCTGGAAACCGGGGGGTGGGGTTCGCAATCGTCGTACGGCGTGGGTACGGTCGTCGTCGCTGGCTGGATTACTCCGGCGGCGAGACAAATCGATGGTGATGAGACGGAGGAATCGTGGCCCTTCCCCAGTTGACTGACGAGCAGCGCGCGGCTGCGTTGGAGAAGGCTGCTGCCGCACGACGGGCGCGGGCCGAGCTCAAAGATCGGCTCAAGCGCGGCGGCACCAACCTCAAGCAGGTGCTCAAGGACGCCGAGACGGACGAAGTCCTCGGCAAGATGAAGGTTTCCGCGCTGCTGGAGGCCCTGCCCAAGGTCGGCAAGGTCAAGGCGCAGGAGATCATGACCGAGCTGGAGATTGCCCCCACCCGCCGTCTGCGCGGCCTGGGCGATCGTCAGCGCAAAGCCCTGCTGGAAAAGTTCAACTCGGCGTGACGTCCGGCGGGGGGCCGGACAATCAGCAGCGTGTGCTGGTGTTGTCTGGCCCCTCAGCCGTCGGCAAGTCCACAGTCGTCCGGCGGCTCCGCGACTGCATGCCGAACATGTATTTCAGCGTTTCGGCAACCACACGGGCGCCGCGACCGGGCGAGGTGGACGGCGTCGACTACCACTTCGTCAGCCCGCAGGAGTTCCAGCGCCTGATCGACGACGGCGCCCTGCTCGAGTGGGCCGACATACACGGGGGTCTGCACCGCTCCGGAACGCTGGCCCAGCCGGTGCGTGATGCCGCCCGCGCCGGCCGCCCGGTGCTGATAGAGGTTGACCTGGCGGGCGCGCGGGCGATCAAACGAGCCATGCCCGAGGTCTTCACGGTGTTTCTGGCCCCGCCAAGTTGGGCGGCGCTGGAGGCGCGGCTGAAGGGCCGGGGCACCGAAAGCTCCGATGTGATCGCGCGCCGGCTGGCGACCGCGAAAGAGGAACTGGCGGCCCAGCAGGACTTCGACGCGGTCGTGGTGAACAGCGAATTGGAGTCGGCGTGCGCGCAATTGGTAGCCTTACTTGGGGAAACCGCGTCGGGGACGGCGTGATCACTCCGCGAACATCAAGATCTTCACTCTCAGGAGACAGTCTTTCGTGACCATTTCGCACGATCCGACGCTGGCCCGCGAACGGGCGGACATCGGCGCTTACGACACCCCATTGGGCATCACCAACCCGCCCATCGACGAATTGCTCGAGCGGGTGTCCAGCAAGTACGCGCTGGTCATTTATGCCGCCAAGCGTGCACGCCAGATCAACGACTACTACAACCAGCTCGGCGAGGGCATCCTCGAGTACGTCGGACCGCTCGTCGAGCCCGGTCTGCAGGAGAAGCCGCTGTCGATCGCGCTGCGCGAGATCCACGCCGACCTGCTCGAGCACACCGAAGGCGAATAACCGGGCCGGCCAGCGATGAGCCTCTCGGGCGAAGAGCAGAGCGTCTAGTGGACCGCAAGCGGATCGTCGTCGGCGTCTCCGGAGGGATCGCCGCCTACAAGGCGTGCTCGGTCGTCCGCCAGCTCGCCGAGGCCGGCCATAGCGTCCGGGTGATCCCCACCGACTCCGCGCTGCGGTTCGTCGGCGCCGCCACGTTCGAGGCGCTTTCCGGCGAGCCCGTCCACACCGACGTCTGGCAGGACGTGCCGGACGTCCCGCATGTGCAGATCGGCAAGCAGGCCGACCTCGTGGTCGTCGCACCCGCCACCGCCGACCTGCTGGCCCGCGCCGCACATGGTCGCGCCGACGACCTGCTGACGGCCACCCTGCTGACGGCGCGCTGCCCGGTCCTGTTCGCCCCGGCGATGCATACCGAGATGTGGCTGCACCCGGCGACCGTCGACAACGTCGCCACGCTTCGGAGCCGCGGGGCCGTCGTCCTCGAACCCGCGTCCGGGCGGCTCACCGGATCCGACACCGGCGCCGGGCGACTGCCCGAGCCCGAGGAGATCACCACGTTCGCCGAGCTGCTGCTGGCTCGCGGTGACGCCATGCCGCACGACTTCGCCGGCTGCAAGGTGCTCATCACCGCGGGAGGCACCCGTGAGCCGATCGACCCCGTGCGCTTCATCGGCAACCGCAGCTCCGGCAAGCAGGGCTACGCGCTTGCCCGCGTTGCCGCTCAGCGCGGTGCCGAGGTCACGCTGATCGCCGCGCACACTGCCGGGCTGGCCGACCCCGCCGGCGTGCACGTCGTCCATGTCAGCTCGGCGCAGCAGCTTGCCGACGCGGTGTCCAAGCACGCGCCCGACGCGCACGTGCTCGTCATGGCCGCGGCCGTCGCAGACTTCCGCCCGGCCACCACCGCCACCAGCAAGATCAAGAAGACCCCGGACGCCGATGCGCCGACGATCGAGTTGGTGCGCAACGACGACGTGCTGGCCGGCGCGGTCCGGGCGCGCGCCGACGGGCTGCTGCCCAACATGCGCGCGATCGTCGGCTTCGCGGCCGAGACTGGCGATGCCAACGGCACCGTCCTCGACCATGCCCGCGCCAAACTCGCCCGCAAAGGCTGCGACCTGCTCGTCGTCAATGCGGTCGGCGAAGGCCGCGCGTTCGAGGTCGACAGCAACGACGGCTGGCTGCTGGCGTCGGACTGCACGGAGTCGGCACTGGAGCACGGCAGCAAGACGTTGATGGCCAGTCGTATCGTGGACGCGATCGTGACCTTCCTGCACGGCCGCTCCTGTTAGCCGCAGCATCCCAACTTGCGGGGCGGGGCCGACGCACGATTAGGTGCACGAAGCCCGGCAAACCCCGTCAGATAGATTGATCAACTAAGTTTTACAGGATCGAGAGGACGAGATCGTGAGCCAATCAGGTCGGTTGTTCACCAGCGAGTCGGTGACCGAAGGCCATCCCGACAAGATCTGCGATGCGATCAGCGACTCGGTCCTCGACGCGCTGCTGGCGGAGGATCCCCGTTCCCGGGTGGCGGTGGAGACGCTGGTGACGACCGGCCAGGTGCACGTCGTCGGCGAGGTCACCACGGCTGCGAAGGAGGCGTTCGCCGACATCACCGACACCGTGCGCAGCCGCATCCTCGAGATCGGCTACGACTCGTCGGACAAGGGCTTCGACGGCAACTCCTGCGGCGTCAACATCGGGATCGGCAAGCAGTCGCCCGACATCGCCCAGGGCGTGGACACCGCGCACGAGACGCGCGTGGAGGGCACCGGCGATCCGCTGGACAAGCAGGGCGCCGGAGACCAGGGCCTGATGTTCGGCTATGCGATCAACCACACGCCGGAGTTGATGCCGCTGCCGATCGCGATCGCGCACCGGCTCGCCCGGCGGCTCACCGAGGTCCGTAAGGGCGGCGTGCTGCCGTACCTGCGCCCGGACGGCAAGACCCAGGTCACCATCGAGTACGACGGCACCAAGCCAGTCCGGCTGGACACCGTAGTGATCTCCACGCAACACGCCCCAGAAATCGAGCTGGAGAGCACGCTGGCCCCCGAGATCCGGGAAAAGGTACTTAACACCGTGCTCGACGATCTCGCGCACGACACGCTGGACACGGCGTCGGTGCGGCTGCTGGTGAACCCGACCGGCAAGTTCGTGCTCGGCGGCCCGATGGGCGATGCCGGGCTGACCGGCCGCAAGATCATCGTCGACACCTACGGCGGATGGGCGCGTCACGGCGGCGGAGCGTTCTCCGGTAAGGATCCGTCCAAGGTGGACCGCTCCGCGGCGTACGCGATGCGCTGGGTGGCAAAGAACGTCGTTGCGGCGGGGCTGGCGGACCGGGTCGAGGTACAGGTGGCCTACGCGATCGGCAAGGCGGCGCCGGTCGGACTGTTCGTCGAGACGTTCGGCACCGAAGTCGTCGACCCGGCGAAGATCGAGAAGGCCATCGGCGAGGTGTTCGACCTGCGCCCGGGCGCGATCATCCGCGACCTCGACCTGCTGCGGCCGATCTACGCGCAGACCGCGGCCTACGGGCACTTCGGGCGCAGCGACGTCGACCTGCCGTGGGAGCGCCTCGACAAGGTGGACGACCTGAAGTCCGCGGTCTAGTTTCCTTTAGCCGAGCGCCTGTTCGCGCTATGGGGTGACGTCGAGTACCCGGTAAACCTCACACGGCTCGGCGATGCCCTTCAGCGCGTGCGGCCCGCGTTCTTCGAGCGTGATCCCGGCGCCGGCGATGAGGTTGCGCACGGACGCCGAGATGATCACTTCTGAACTGCCGGCAACCCCCTGGACACGCGCGGCCTGATGGACGGTCATGCCGGCGACGTCGCCGCCGCGTATCTCTATCTCGCCCGTGTGCAGCCCAGCGCGTATCTCGAGCCCAAGCTCTGATCTGATGCGATCGCTGAGTACCCAAGCGCATTGGACCGCGCGACTCGGGCTGTCGAAAGTCGCGAGCAGTCCGTCACCCGTGCTCTTGATCCAGCGGCCCCCGCACACCCCGATCTCGATGCGGCACAAGTCGTCGTGGCGGTCCAGCAGTTCGCGCCACAGCGCGTCGCCGACCTTCGCGGCGAGCACGGTCGAATCCACGATGTCCGTGAACAGAACCGTTGCGAGCTTTCGCGAGTGATCCGAGTTCTGGCGGGTGCCGGTCAGGAACTCCGCCATTGCTTCGAGGTAGACGTCTCCGGCGCCGAACCACACCGCGTGGTCGTCGGTGGGCAGCTCCACGAATCGGGCACCGACGATGTGCTCGGCGAGATAGCGGCCACTCCGGAACGGGACTGCGCGGTCCCCTCGGGCGTGCAAGACGAGCGTGGGAGCGTAGATGGAGGGCAGCACATGGCGGATGTCGATCTCAGCCATCAGCCGGCCGAAAGGGACCAGCTTGAAACGGGACAACGATGCGCGTTCGTAGCGAGCTGCCCAGCGCCGGAACCCCGGCTGCCCGGCCATGGACGGGGCCATCCACCTTACCGCGGCATAACCGGTGCCCCAGATCAACGTCCACAGCCTGAGGGCTCGTACGTGTTCCCTCGCCGTCTGCGCCCAAGGATGGTCGTCGCGGCGGATCCAGCTGGCGAAGCTGCCGCTGAGGATCAAACCCTCGGTGCGCTCGGGATAGGAGGCGGCGAAGAACGCCGCCAGCGTGCCGCCCTCCGACCAGCCGCCGATGACGGCTCGGTCCACGGCTTCTGCGCGCATCACCGCGGTGAGGTCCTGCACCCGCGCGTCCAGTGACGGCGGAGGGATGCTGCGGTCGGACAGCCCGGTGCCGCGTTTGTCGAAATGGATTACGCGGCAGAGGGACCCGAGCCGATTCAAGAAGGCGGCGGCCTCGGGGTTCTCCCAGATCACGTCGATGTTCTGCGCGAAACCGGGAACACCGATCAGCGTCCGCTTACCCGAGCCGAACACCTGGTAGCCGATTCGGGCTCCGTCTGTCTCCGCGTACCGGGTTTCCGGCCGGGCCAGCGTCACGCTCGCAGACTCTAGGCTGCCCGGTCTTCCGCGCGGGGCTGATTACATCATCGAAAGCAACGTTTTGCAGGTCTCGATTCGCATTTCTTCTGAAAACTGCTTCTGAAAACCGTCGATTTCGATGCGCGGGCGTTATCCGGTGAATGCGTAGTCCGTCAGCGGGAAGTGGCGGCTGCGCCAGATCGTCTCCAGCGTGGTGGCCCGCCGCAGCGGCACGTCGCCGTGGCTGTCGAAGTAGTAGCTGTTGGCCAGGCTGCAGCTGTCCTGCCAGAAGATCTGCGTGTGCCGCTTGCGCATGCACTCCTCGAAGTAGCGGCTGTTGGCCTCCTCGGTGACCTCGACGCGCGAGGTGCCTTGGCGCTCAGCCTGTTTCAGGCACCGCAGGATGTGGTGGGTCTGCGTCTCGATGTAGGCGAAGAACGACGCCCCGTTGAAGCCGTAGGGGCCGGCCACCGTGAAGAAGTTCGGGAACCCGGGCAGGCTCACACCTTCGTAGGCCTGCAGCCGGTTCTCCTGCCAGAACCGGCTCACCGTCATGCCGCCGCGGCCGACGATCTCGTAGGTCAGGCTGTCGACGTCCATCACCTTGAACCCGGTCGCCAGGATCAGCACATCGATCTCGGTCAGATCGCCCGCGACGGTGGCCACTCCGGTCGGGGTTATCTTGTCGATGGGGTCGGTGACGAGGTCGACGTTGTCGCGGTTGTAGGTCGACAGGTAGGTGTTGTGAAATGCCGGCCGCTTGCAGCCCACCGCATACTGTGGCGTGAGCTTCTCGCGCAGTACCGGATCCTCGACTTCCTTGCGCAGGAACGCTTTTCCCATCGCCTCGGCGCGCTTGGCCAACTTGATAACCGTGAAGTACTGGGCCGACAGCGGGAAGGTCAGCTCGACGTAGGCCTGGCTGAGCAGCCGCTGCAGCGCCATGCCGCCCGGCACCCGCATCGCCAACCGGGCAGCCTTCGGCAGCGGCACGTCCAGCTTCGGGAAGCACCAGATCGGCGTGCGCTGGAACACCGTCAGGTGCTCGACGATCGGCGCGATCTCCGGGATGACCTGCACCGCCGACGCGCCGGTGCCGATGATCGCGACGCGCTTTCCGGTCAGGTCCTGGCTGTGGTCCCAGCGCGCGGTGTGGATGGTTACGCCGTCGAAGCCGTCGACGCCGGGGATGTCCGGCAGCTTCGGCGTGGTGAGCACGCCGGCGGCGTTGATGACGAACCGCGCCGTCACGACCTCGCCGGAATCCAGTGTGAGCCGCCAGAAGTCGTGCTCGTCGTCGAACGTCGCGTCCAGGACCTTGGTGTCGAACCGGATCTTCGAGCGGACCCCGTACTTGTCCGCGAGCAGCTCGGCGTATGCCCTCAACTCGTGCCCGTGCGCGTACGTCCGCGACCAGTCCGGCCGCTGCTCGAACGAGAACTGGTACGAGAACGACGGAATATCAACGGCCACACCCGGATACGAATTCCAGTACCACGTGCCGCCGGGTCCGCTGCCGGCCTCGATGATGACGTAGGGACCCAGGCCCGCCTCGTCGAGTTTGATCGCCGCGCCGATCCCGGAGAATCCGGCGCCGACGATCGCCGTGTGGTAGTCGGGTGCCGCAGTGGTGCTCATTGATCTACTTAAGCATCGTTGGGACGCGATCGGGAATGCTTCCCGTGTCGTCGAGTAGCTTCTGCAACGTGACGCAGACATCCGACACGCCGCGGCTGCTGGCCGGATTGTGGGTGGCGGCCGGGTGGGCGGCGGTGAGCTATGGCCTGTTCCTGACGCTCACGGCGCTGCGGTCGGCCCCCGGTGAGCCTCTGACCGGTGTCTTCACCGCGCAGCCGGCGTTCAAGGCGCTGATGGCCGTGCTGCTGGCTCTCGCCGCGGCGATGCACCCGATCATCCGGGAGCGGCGCTGGCTGATGGTGGCGCTGGTCTGCTCGGCGATCGGGGACTTTCTGCTCGCGATGCCGTGGTGGAGTCCGTCGTTCGTCGGTGGGCTTGCGGCGTTCCTGGTGGCGCACCTGTGCTACCTCGGCGCGCTGGTGCCGCTGGCCGTCGTCAGACCCCGGCGGCTGGGCGCAGCGGTCGTCATGGCCGTGCTGTGCCTGGCGCTGCTGGTTTGGTTCTGGCCGCACCTGGGCCGGGAAGGGCTGACGGTACCGGTGACGGTCTACATCGCCGTGCTGGGCGCGATGGTCTGCGCGGCGCTCTTGGCACGCCTGCCGACGCTGTGGACGGCGGTGGGCGCGGTGGTGTTCGCGGTGTCGGACGCGATGATCGGCATCGACCAGTTCATCCTGCAGTCCGACGTTCTCGCCGTGCCGATCTGGTGGGCCTACGCGATGTCGCAGCTGCTGATCACCGCCGGTTTGTTCTTCGGCCGGCAGGTAGTGCCCAGCAGCGAGACGTCGGTCCCTGCTGATACACCGGCGGAGTGAGCACCACCCGCCGGGCCGCAGACCATGAGCCGATCGCGCGGGTGCTGCCGATGCTCTCGGTGCCGCATCTGGACCGCGAATTCGACTACCTCGTCGCGGCCGACCAGTCCGATGACGCGCAACCCGGTGTCCGGGCCCGGGTGCGCTTTCACGGGCGCCTGGTCGATGCGTTCGTGCTGGAACGACGATCCGACACCGACCACGTCGGCGAACTCGGCTGGCTGGACCGTGTCATCTCGCCGGAGGGGGTGCTGACGCCCGACGTGTGGCGCCTGGTGAAAGCCGTCGCGGCCCGGTACGCCGGCACCCGAGCCGACGTGCTGCGGCTTGCCGTCCCGCCACGGCACGCCCGCGTCGAGCGCGAGGTCCGCAAGTCGCCGGCGCTGGGCGCCGTCAGCGCAGTCGACCCCGCCGGATGGAGCGCCTACCAACGTGGGGAGCGGTTCCTGGCAGCACTGGCCGAGAACCGCGCCGCCCGCGCAGCCTGGCAGGCGCTGCCCGGCGAGCAGTGGGCCGCCCGGCTGGCAGAGGCCGCCGGCCGCGGCGGGGGGGGCGGCCCGAGCCGGGGGGGGGGGGGGGGGGGCCCCCGCCCCC
>JBLNEK010000047.1:0-5858 GCA_050262635.1 Candidatus Sericytochromatia bacterium
GGCACCAAGGTGTCGTTCCCCCGCGGGGACGCGACGGTGCAGCAGGTCGAGGACGTGTTCCGCCAGACGCTTGGCTCCGAACCCGAGCAGGTGGTCGTCGTCGGCAACGGCGCGTCGGCGACCGTGCAGATCCGCTCCGAGACGCTCTCCTCTGACGAGACCGCGAAGCTCAAAGACGCGTTGGCCAAGAAGTTCAACCCGCAAGGCGGTCCGCAAGCCATCAGCGACTCCGCGGTGTCGTCCACGTGGGGCGGGCAGATCACCAAGAAGGCGCTGATCGCGCTCGGCGTGTTCCTGGTGCTCGTCAGCCTCTACATCACGATCCGCTACGAGCGGTACATGGCGATGTCGGCCCTGGCGGCCATGTTCTTCGACATCATCACCACCGCCGGCGTCTACGCTCTGGTCGGTTTCGAGGTCACTCCGGCCACGGTGATCGGCTTGCTGACGATCCTGGGCTTCTCCCTCTACGACACCGTGATCGTGTTCGACAAGGTCGAGGAGAACACCCAGGGGTTTCAGCACACCACCCGCCGCACGTTCGCCGAACAGGCCAACCTCGCGGTGAACCAGACGTTCATGCGGTCGATCAACACCAGCCTGATCTCGGTCCTGCCGATCGCGTCGCTGATGGTGGTCGCGGTGTGGCTGCTCGGCGTCGGCACGCTGAAGGACCTGGCGCTGGTGCAGCTGGTCGGCGTGATCGTCGGCACCTACTCGTCGATCTTCTTCGCAACGCCCTTGCTGGTGACGATGCGGGAACGCACCGACCTGGTGCGCACCCACACCCGCCGGGTGATGCGGCGCCGCAATGCGGGCGGCGCGGACATCGCCGAGGAGGCGACTGACAGCGCCGACGACGAGAGCATCGACGAGTCCAAGGACACCACCGAGAAGGAGCCGATGGCGCTGGCTACCAAGCCGGCTCCCGGCGCGCGGCCGAACCGGCCCACGGCATCGCGCGCGAACCGGCCGTCGGGCAAGCGGCGGCGCTAGTGCGGCACTGGACCGCTGTCGTCGCCGCGGCTGCAGTACTGGTCGCGCCGCTGCTGGTGACATCCTGTTCGAAGAAGCCGGCCGAACAGCTCGAGTACGCCGTCGACGGACCCATGCCGAGCTACAACCCCAACACCGTCGCCGGCGCCGCATCGGGCTCGCCACAGGCGTTGGCCCGCGTGCTCACCGGGTTCGGGTACCACGGGCCGGACGGGCAGATCGTCGCCGACCATGACTTCGGGACGGTCTCGGTTGTCGGCCGCGATCCGCTGGTGCTCGACTACCAGATCGCCGACCCGGCCGTGTACTCCGACGGCAAGCCGGTGACCTGTGACGACATGGTGCTGGCATGGGCAGCGCAGGCGGGCCGGCTGCCCGGCTTCGATGCCGCCAGCCGCGCCGGATACGCCGACATCGAGTCCATCGACTGCGCGACCGGCCAGAAGAAGGCGAGGGTGACGTTCTTCGCGGGACGCGGCTTCACCGACTACTCGCAGCTGTTCACCGCGACGTCGATGATGCCGTCGCACGTGCTGGCCGATCTGTTGGGCGTCGACGTCACCGCCGCGCTGCAGGGCGATGACGCGGCCGTGGTGGGCCGGATCGCTGACGCGTGGAACACCGTGTGGGACCTCAAGCCCGGCTTCAACCCGCGGTGGTTCCCATCTTCGGGCCCCTACAAGCTCGACGCCGTGAACTCGGACGGCTCGGTGGTGCTGGTAGCGAACGACCGCTGGTGGGCCACCAAGCCGATCACCAACCGCATCACGGTGTGGCCCCGCGGGACCGGCGTGCAGGACCGGCTGAAGAACGGATCGGTGGACGTCGTCGACGTTGCGACGGGCTCGGTGGCCGGGTTACAGGTACCCGACAGCTATAAGCGCAGCGACACCGCGTCGGCCGGCATCCAGCAGCTCATCTTCTCGGGACAGGGCCCGCTGGCCGCTCCCGCGGCGCGGCGCGCGGTGGCGTCGTGCACCCCGCGGGACGCGATCGCTCGCGACGCCGGCGTGCCGATCTCGAACGCACGCCTGAACCCGGCGAACGACGATGCGCAGGGCGCCGCGGAAAACGCCGCGGCGAACAACCAGTACGTCGCCGCCAACGCCGACGCCGCCAGGAGCGCAGTGAACAACACGCCGCTGACGGTGCGGATCGGCTATCAGGCGCCCAACGCCCGGCTCAACGCGGTCGTCGCCGCGATCGCGAAGGCCTGCGCACCCGCCGGCATCACGGTGCAGGACGCCTCTTCCGAGAACACCGGCCCGCAGACGCTGCAGGCCAACCAGATCGACGTGCTGCTGGCCAGCACGGGCGGTGCCACCGGCAGCGGCTCGAGCGGGTCGTCGGCCGTCGACGCGTTCGACCTTCACACCGGCAACGGCAACAACCTGTCCGGCTATTCCAATCCGCAGGTCGACGGCATCATCGACAAGCTGGCCATGACAACGGACCCGAAGGAGGTCGCCGGGTTGCTGGGCGACGGCGCCGGGGTGCTGTGGAACGACATGCCGACGCTGCCGCTGTACCGCCAGCAGCGCACGCTGATCTGGTCGAAGAAGATGTCGTCGCTGAGCAGCAACCCGACCCGCTGGGGCGCTGGCTGGAACATGGACCGCTGGGTGCTCAGGGAATGACTTCCCGGCCCATCGCCGAGGTCATCACGTCGCTGACCCGCGAAGTGCCCGACTTCCCGTCGCCGGGTGTGCTGTTCAAGGACCTGACGCCACTGCTGGCCGACCCGGACGGGCTGGCTACGGTCACCGACGCGCTGTCCGAGCTGGCCTCTGGCGCCGAGCTGATCGCCGGCATCGACGCCCGGGGCTTCCTGCTCGGGGCCGCCGTCGCAACGCGGCTGGGCACCGGCGTGCTGGCCGTGCGCAAAGGCGGCAAGCTACCGCCGCCCGTGTTCAGCGAGACGTACACGCTGGAGTACGGGACGGCCACGCTGGAGATCCCCGCGGAGGGGGTGGAGCTCGATGGGCGCAACGTGGTGATCGTCGACGACGTGCTGGCCACCGGGGGCACGTTGGCGGCGACGGCGCGCCTGCTCGACGACGCCGGCGCGGCGGTTTCCGGCGCCGTCGTGGTGCTGGAGCTGACCGGGCTGCGCGGGCGCGACGCGGTGGCGCCGCTGCCGGTCAGCAGCTTGCACCAGGTCTGAAGCGTTTATCCTCGGTAACAGGCCGATGAGCGCTTGTCGCGAAGAGTTCAAGGGCCGATGAGCGCTCGTCGCGAAGAGTTTAAGGGAGGTGTCTCGTGGCGGCTGACGAACCCGGCGTAGGCGTTCAGTCACCGCCTGCGCCGGAAACGCCCGAAACTGGGCCCGCGGCACCTGCTGCATCTGCGGCCTCGAAGTCCTCCAGCGCGTCGAGACGCGTCCGTGCCCGTCTCGCGCGGCGGATGACCGCCCAGCGCAGCGCCGTCAACCCCGTGCTCGAACCGCTGGTCGCGGTGCACAAGGAGATCTACCCCAAGGCCGACCTGACGATGCTGCAGCGGGCCTACGAGGTCGCCGAGCAACGGCACGCCGAGCAGTTCCGCCGTTCCGGCGACCCGTACATCACGCACCCACTGGCCGTCGCCAACATCCTCGCCGAACTCGGCATGGACACCACTACGCTCGTTGCGGCGCTGCTGCACGACACCGTCGAAGACACCGGCTACACGATGGATGCGCTCACCGCCGACTTCGGCGAAGAGGTGGCGCATCTCGTCGACGGCGTCACCAAGCTTGACCAGGTGGCGTTGGGCACGGCCGCCGAGGGCGAGACCATCCGCAAGATGGTGATCGCGATGGCGCGCGATCCCCGGGTCCTGGTGATCAAGGTCGCCGACCGGCTGCACAACATGCGCACCATGCGTTTCCTGCCGCCGGAGAAGCAGGCCCGCAAGGCCCGCGAAACATTGGAAGTCATTGCGCCCCTTGCCCATCGGCTCGGCATGGCGACCGTGAAGTGGGAGCTCGAGGACCTGTCGTTCGCGATCCTGCACCCGAAGCGCTATGAGGAGATCGTGCGGCTGGTGGCCGACCGGGCGCCGTCGCGCGACACCTACCTGAGCAAGGTGCGCACGGAGATCGTGTCGGCTCTCAACACGGCGAAGATCAACGCGGTCGTCGAGGGCAGGCCCAAGCACTACTGGTCGATCTACCAGAAGATGATCGTCAAGGGCCGTGACTTCGACGACATCCACGACCTCGTCGGCGTGCGCATCCTGTGCGATGAGATCCGGGACTGCTATGCCGCTGTGGGCGTGGTGCATTCGCTGTGGCAGCCGATGGCCGGCCGATTCAAGGACTACATTGCCCAACCGCGGTTCGGGGTGTACCAGTCGCTGCACACCACGGTGGTGGGTCCGGAAGGCAAGCCGCTGGAGATCCAGATCCGCACCCGCGACATGCACCGCACCGCGGAGTACGGCATCGCCGCGCACTGGCGGTACAAGGAAGCCAAGGGGCGCAACGTTCCTCATCCGCATGCTGCCGCCGAGATCGACGACATGGCCTGGATGCGACAGCTGCTCGACTGGCAGCGTGAGGCCGCCGATCCCGGCGAGTTCCTGGAGTCGCTACGTTACGACCTTGCCGCACAAGAGATCTTCGTGTTCACCCCGAAGGGCGACGTGATCACGCTGCCCGCCGGGTCGACGCCAGTCGACTTCGCGTACGCGGTCCATACCGAGGTCGGCCACCGATGTATCGGCGCTCGGGTCAACGGCCGGCTGGTCGCACTGGAGCGCAAGCTCGAAAACGGCGAAGTGGTCGAGATATTCACGTCCAAGGCCGCCAACGCAGGCCCGTCGCGAGACTGGCAGCAGTTTGTGGTGTCACCGCGCGCGAAGGCCAAGATCCGCCAGTGGTTCGCCAAGGAGCGCCGCGAGGAAGCGCTGGAGGCGGGCAAGGAGGCCATCGCCCGCGAGGTGCGCCGAGGCGGACTTCCGTTGCAGCGCTTGATGAATGCCGAGTCGATGGGCGCGCTGGCGCGCGAGCTGCGCTACACGGACGTGTCCGCGCTGTACACGGCCGTCGGAGAGGGCCACGTCTCGGCGCGGCACGTGGTGCACCGCCTGCTGGCGCAGCTGGGCGGCGACGAGGCGGCCGAGGATGAGCTCGCCGAGCGCTCGACGCCCGCGACGATGCCCGTGCGCCAGCGCAACACCGAAGACACCGGCGTCGCGGTGCCCGGCGCACCGGGCGTGCTGACCAAGCTCGCCAAGTGCTGCACGCCGGTACCGGGCGACAACATCATGGGATTTGTGACCCGCGGCGGCGGGGTCAGCGTGCACCGCACCGATTGCACCAACGCTGCGTCGCTGCAGCAGCAGTCCGAGCGGATCATCGACGTCGAGTGGGCGCCGTCGCCGTCGTCGGTGTTCCTGGTCGCCATCCAGGTGGAGGCGCTGGACCGGCATCGGCTGCTCTCCGACGTGACCCGGGTGCTGGCCGACGAGAAGGTGAACATCATGTCCGCGTCGGTGACCACGTCAGGGGACCGCGTGGCGATCAGCCGGTTCACTTTCGAGATGGGCGACCCCAAGCATCTGGGTCACGTACTCAATGTGGTGCGCAGCGTCGAGGGCGTCTACGACGTCTACCGGGTGACGTCTGCGGCCTGACCCTCTTCGGCGTGCGTCGGTAGGCGCGGGTCAACACAGATGGCATCGACCGTGGGTCTCTTGGACGAAGACCGGCCGCTTTCCGTCCATACCGCCCACGGTCGGCGACGGCCGCGGACGGCGTCAACATGTTTTGGCGTCCGTACCGCGGGTAACGCAGACGCGTGGGGTTTGACATCACGCCGACCGAGGCGCAACACGATCTAGCGAAACGCGCGCACGAGTTCGCTCAGGATTGCATCCGG
>JBLNEK010000048.1:0-11634 GCA_050262635.1 Candidatus Sericytochromatia bacterium
CCCGCTCCGATGAAGCCGACGCGGTTCAACGCGGATGCTCCAAGAGTTCGAGGGCGGCGTCGGCGGCGTCGAGCACCGCGCCCGCCGTCACGTCGGCCTTCTGCGCGATGTCGAGAACCAGCCGCACGTCCTTCTGCAGCAGCGCGCCGGCGACCTGCTTGAGCACGTCGAGCGAACCGCCCATCGCCGCAATGCTGCCCAGCGCCGCGCTGTTTCCCGAGCCACGGGTGAGAACGTCGGCAAGGCTCGCCGCGCTGACACCGAGCGCCTCGCCGAGTTGCAGCGCGCTCTTGGCGTTTCCGAGGTTCGCGGTGAACAGCAGGTTGTTCAACAGTTTGGTCACCTGCCCGGATCCCAGCGGCCCGAGATGTACGTGGCTGCCGTAGGTCTCGAAGACCGGCCGGCAGCGTTCGACGACGTCCTCGTCGCCACCCGCCATGACCAGCAGCCGCTTCTCCGCCACCGCCGGCGCTCCGCCGCTGACCGGTGCATCGATCAGCGAAACACCCTGCGCGGCAGCGATTTGCGCGAGCTCGCGGCAGGTGTCGGGGTGAACGGTGCTGTGGATCGCGACGACGCCGCCGTCGGTCATTCCGGCGAGCACACCGTTGTCGCCCCCGAGCACCTCCTCGACGTCGGCGTCGCCGACCACGCAGATGCAGACGAGATCGCTGGCCGCGCCGAGTTCTGCCGGTGACCCTGCGGTCTTGGCGGCGGTGTCGGCGTACGGTTCGAGCGAGGCGGGTCGACGTGCCCACAGCGTGGTGTGGAAGCCGGCGTCGACGATCGCGCGCGCCATCGGCCCGCCCTGGCTGCCCAGCCCGATAAAGCCGACACGCATCAGCTGGCCTCCCCTTCCGGCGCGAGCAGACGCAAAAGCCCCTCATTTCGGGACGAAATGGGGGCTTTTGCGTCTGCTCGCCGAGAAAATGCGACACATTCCTCGACGAACGCGAGCACACCCAGGTGATAGGAGGTTGCCGTCAACCCCAGGCTGAGGTTGTGCCCGCTGTCGCGCTGTTCGTTGATTACCACCCGCGGCGACGCGGTGAACATCGCTGCGACGTCGGCCAGCCCGGCCGGACCGTTCTCCCAGAACGGCTCGTGCTCGGCGAGGGTGAACCGGACCGGAATCTGCACCTGCGCTGCCAGCGCGGGGAAGTCGCGGCGTGGCCAGTTGGCGACGATGGCCCCTTCGTAGGCCGGCGACGACGACTGCATACCGCCGATCACGTCGTCGGGATACAGATGCGTTGCGTCCCAGAGCAGTTCGCGCACGCCGCGTCGGACGTCGCCGAGCGTCGGCCTGCTGAGCACCGCATGGGCGGCCGGTTGGTTCCGTCGTCCGGTGCCCGACGTTTCGGCGCCGAGCAGGTTTGAGTCGGCGGCGGCCATCCGGATGGTGAGTTCCGAGCCGTTGGAGTGGCCGAGCAGAAACAGCCCGGCGCCGCGCGAGCGGGAGCCGAGAATGCCGTCGACGGCCGCGAAGGCCAACTCGACGCGTCGGCCGGAATCGGTCATCTGCTCGGCGTGCGCCGCGGAGGCGCCGAATCCCGGTCTGTCGAGCGCGATCACGGTATAGCCGAGGGCGGCGCCCAACCGCACCAGCGACAGCTCGGGGTGTCCGGGGCAGTCGTAATACGCCGATGTCGTCGCACCGCCGTGGATCGCCACGACGACGGCCCGCGGATCGGCGGCCTCGGCGAGCAGGCCGGACATCGGAATTCCGTCGACCTCGGCCACGCACCGCTGCGGCGCGGGCCACTGGGATGGCGTCATCGGTTCGCTCGCAACAGGATTGCGCCGCTCGGGGTGAGACCGCCGCTGCTGACCACAGCTACCCGGGCGTCCTTGACCTGACGCTCTTTCGCTTCACCCCGCAATTGGGTGACCGCCTCGTGCACCAGACCCATTCCGTGTGTGCGGCCGTGCGAGAGTTGACCGCCGTGGGTGTTCAGCGGCAGCACGCCGTCTCGGGCGATGTTGTGGCCTCCGTCGAGGAAGTCCTTGGCTTCCCCGATGCCGCAGAAGCCCAGCGCCTCGATCCACGACAGGCAGTTGATGGTGAACCCGTCGTAGAGCTCGGCGACGTCGACGTCCTTGGGCCGCAACGAGGTTCGCGTCCACATGTGTGCCGCCTGCCCCAGCGACTGCGGCTCGTGGGTGAGAGTGCTCTGGTCCCAGTCGAGCCGCTCGATGATCTGCGTGCCGACGGCCTCGACGAACACCGGAGGCTTGGCCAGGTCCCGCGCCGCGTCGACGTCCGACACGATCACCGCGACCGCGCCGTCGCACGGCACGTCGCAGTCGTACAGCCCGAACGGCGTGGTGATCATCCTGGCCTCGAGATAGTCCTCCATCGTCATCGGCTTGCGGTAGATGGCCGTCGGGTTCAGTGCGGCGTTGGCGCGCTGGTTCAACGCGATCCAGCCCAGGGTCTCTCGCGTCGTGCCGTAGCGGTGGAAATGGCGCTGTGCGTTCTGCGCCAGCGTGTGCGCTGCCGAGACTGCACCGAACGGGAAGAACCACGCGTCGGTGCGCATCATCGGGGCGATCTTGCCCTGCTTCATCAGCTCACCGTGGGTCGCTTCCCACAATGTGCGGAAGCACAACACATGACGGGCCAGACCGCCGGCGACGGCGAGCATCGCGGCGATCACGGACCCGCCCGGGCCGAACGTCTCGATGCCGCCGTTGTGCCACGTCGGCCGGATGCCCAGCGCTGACTCCAGCGCCGTCACCCCGCCTTCGCTGAACGGGCCGAAACCGCCGCCGCCCGGATACGTCGACAGCCCGTCTATGTCACCGAGCGTCAAGCCGGCGTCCGCGATCGCGCGCTCGCACGCCTCAATCGTCAGCGACAGCGGTGCGCGCATCAGACGGCGCCCGAGTTCGGACATGCCGATGCCCGTCAGCGCAACTTTGTCCTCGAACTTGTCCCGGGTGAGCATCGGGCGGACGTGCTCGCCGAAGCGCTCCGGCGCGATCTCGTCGACAGCTTGCGGTGCGGGTTCCGACGGCTGGTCGGGCGCCAGCCGGAACAGCGGAAGGTAGATGTCGTCGTGCTTCTCGAAGTCGACCTGAACCAGCTGGCCGATCTCGAGTTGCTCGGGCTCGCAGTCGACGATGTTGGTGGTCAGCCGGACGCGCGGGTCCTCGACGATCGCGACCTGCGCCACCACGTACGGCGCCGGCAGGCCCGGCAGGCTGAACCGGTGGTTGATCGTGAAGCTGGAGATCGTGGCGTGCCCCGACACCGCACGCACGCCCATCTCGTGGGAGTGGCAGTACCGGCACACCGGAGCGGGTGGGTGGATCAACGCGTTGCAGCCGGTGCACTCCTGGAAGCGCAGCATGCCGTCGGCGCCGGAGGTCCAGAAGAATTCGGTCTCGTCGGTGACCGGCGGTAGCGGACGTCCTAGTGCGTCGTCGGACACATCACATCCTGCGGAAACGGCGAAATGACGGCCTCCAGGGCGACACGGCGTTCTCAGTGAGGAGAATCACGTTACCAGTTTGAGCGACCCCGAATCTACGGTCGCGGCTGATTTTCCGAACGGTCAGTCTTGTTACCCGATGGCGGCGAAGTTGACGGTCGCCGTGGCGCCCATTTCGTCGTCATTGCCGCGATAAATGTCGACCTGGACGACGACGGACCGCTTGCCGATGCGCAGGATTCGGGCGACTGCGCGGGCGGGCCCGACCTTGATCGGACGCAGGTAGCGGATGAACAGATCGGTGGTCGCGATGCCGTTGCCGAACGGCGTTGCACGCGACGCGAGCTGTCCGGCGGTCACGTCGGCCATCGTCGCGATTAGCCCGCCCTGCAGGCCGCCCGCCACATTGGTGACGCGCTCGTCGACGGGCATCTCCATGACCACGGTGCCGTCGGTCGTGGGCACCTCGCGCAAGCCGATCTGGTCGAAGAGCTCACGCAGCGATCGTGGTGCGGTCATCGCATCCCATCTTGGCGCCGAGCGTCGACTTGATCCACGGCTTTCAGCCGCGAGCGTGCATCAACCCAACACTCGGCGGAGGCGCATGGCGAGTATCAACTACTTGCGATACTGCCACCCGAACATATACCGTCAATAGACATGGGTCGTTTCCCCAAGCCGCCCGAGGGCAGCTGGACGCAGCACTACCCCGAACTCGGCACCGCGCCCGTGTCCTACGAGGACTCCATATCGCCGGAGTTCTACGAGCTCGAGCGCACGGCGATCTTCAAGCGCGCCTGGCTGAATGTCGGTCGGGTGGAACAGCTTCCGCGCAAGGGCAGTTACTTCACCAAAGAGCTGAAAGCCGTCAACACGTCGATCATCCTCGTGCGCACCACCAGCGGGGAGGTGAAGGCGTTCCACAACATCTGCCGGCACCGCGGCAACAAGCTGGTGTGGAACGACTTCCCGCTCGAGGAGACCGCGGGCACCTGCCGCCAGTTCACGTGCAAGTACCACGCGTGGCGCTACGACCTCGACGGCAACCTCACGTTCGTGCAGCAGGAGGGCGAGTTCTTTGACCTCGACAAGAGCCGGTACGGGCTGGTGCCGGTGCATTGCGACGTATGGGAGGGCTTCATCTTCGTCAACTTCGCCGAGACCCCGGAGCAGTCGCTGCGCGAGTTCCTCGGCCCGATGGTCACCTCGTTGGAAGGCTATCCGTTCGGGACGATGACGTCGCGGTGGCACTACCGCTCGGAGGTGAAGGCGAACTGGAAGCTCTACATGGACGCGTTCCAGGAGTTCTACCACGCACCGGTGCTGCACGCGAACCAGTCGCCGTCGAAGTACTCCAAGGCGGCCGCAGAGGCGGGTTTCGAGGCGCCGCACTACCGCATCGACGGCCCGCACCGGTTGGTCAGCACGTCGGGTGTGCGCGCCTGGGAGATGGATCCCGACATGCGCAAGCCGATCGAAGAGATCTGCCGGAGCGGGCTTTTCGGACCCTGGGACGAACCGGAGATCGGCGAGCTGCCGCCGGGCGTCAACCCGGCCAAGTGCGACCCATGGGGGCTTGACTCCTTCCAGCTGTTCCCGAACTTCGTCATCCTGATCTGGGGGCAGGGCTGGTACCTCACGTACCACTACTGGCCGACGTCGTACAACAGCCACATCTTCGAAGGCACACTGTATTTCCCGCCCCCGCGTACGCCTCGCGAACGGGTCGCGCAAGAGTTGGCGGCCGTGTCGTTCAAGGAGTACGGCCTGCAGGACGCCAACACGCTGGAGGCCACCCAGACGATGGTGGAGTCCCGCGCGGTCGACAGGTTCCTGCTCAACGACCAGGAGGTCCTGATCCGGCATTTCCACAAGGAGACCGCCGCGTGGGTGAACTCCTACCACCCGGCGGGTGCGCGATGACCGCGAAGCTGCCGCCCGAATTCGCCGACCTGGAACGCTTTTCGGACTGGTGCCTGGGTAGTGAGCCAGAGCGCTACCAGAAGCGACTCGGCAGCTCCATGGCGGAGATGCAGGCGTTCTACGACGCGATCACGCCGCGGGCCGGGGAAGCGATCGCTTACTGCGACAAGTTCTCCCTCGACAACATGCCCGACGACGTGCTGAACCTGATGCACCTTCTGTATTCGATGATCATGGTGTCGTTCCCGGTCGAATGCTGGAAGCAGCCGCGCGTTCCCGACTCGGGTGCGTCGGCCATCGACTGCCTGGCCGAACCCTACCCGTGACGACGACTGTCCTTCGCGCCGAGCGCTGGTTCGACGTCGACGCCGGCGAGGTGGGCTCACCCGCGGTCGTCGTAGTCGAGGGAGAACGCATCACCGCCGTCAACCCCGTTGAGCCACTGCCCGATTCGGCCACCGAGCTGCACCTCGGTGACGTGACGCTGCTTCCCGGACTGATGGACATGGAGCTCAACCTTCTCATCGGCGGACCGGGCGGCCCGGAAGGATTGCCTTCGCCGATGCACGGCGTGCAGGACGATCCCGCCTACCGGACTTTGCGCGGTGCGGTCAACGCGCGCACCACCCTGGCAGCAGGGTTCACCACCGTGCGCAACCTCGGGCTGATGGTCAAGACCGGCGGCTATCTGCTCGACGTCGCGTTGCAGCGCGCGATCGATGCGGGCTGGCACCCTGGCCCGCGCATCGTCCCGGCTGGACACGCCGTCACGCCCTACGGCGGCCACCTCGACCCGACGGTGTTCCAGCGGTTGGCGCCGGGCATCATGCCGCTTTCCGTGGCGGAAGGAATCGCCAACGGCGTGCCTGATGTGCGGGCATGTGTGCGTTATCAAATCCGCCATGGCGCACGGCTTATCAAGGTGTCGGCGTCAGGCGGCGTGATGTCGCACAGCACGCCGCCGGGATCGCAGCAGTATTCCGACGAGGAACTCGCCGCGATCGCCGACGAGGCGCACCGGGCCGGGGTTCGGGTGGCGGCGCACGCGATCGGCGACAGCGCGGTGCGGGCTTGCATCAGAGCAGGCATCGACTGCATCGAACACGGGTTCCTGGCCACCGACGAGACCATCCAGATGATGGTGGACCATGGCACGTTCCTGGTGTCGACGACGTCGCTGACGGACGCGATGGCCGTCGACCGGGCCGCGCCCGAGCTGCGAAAGAAAGCGGCCGAGGTCTTTCCCCGCGCGAAAGCAATGCTGCCCAAGGCCATTGCCGCCGGAGTGCGCATCGCGTGCGGGACCGACGCGCCGGCCATCCCGCACGGGCAGAACGCGAAGGAGCTCTGCGCGCTGGTGGACCGCGGCATGTCGCCGGCGCAAGCGCTGCGCGCGGCCACAGTCACCAGCGCCGAGCTGATCGACGCGGACCACGAGCTCGGCCGGCTCGCGCCCGGCTATCTCGCCGACGTCATCGCGGTGCCCGGCGATCCGTCCCGGGACATCAGCACGACGCTCGAGGTCACGTTCGTTATGAAGAACGGTGACGTGTACGAGCGAGGCAGCGATGGCTGACGAGCGGAGCACCAAGCAGCCCACGATGGAGATGACCGACAACATTTTGTGGTTGCTCAAGCAGGCGTTTCATTTCTCGCTGAAGACGGTCAACGACGCCATCAGCAGCCACGGCGTCACCACCGCCCAGATCGGACTGATGCGGCAGCTGGCGAACGAGCCGGGGCTCTCCGGAGCCGAGCTTGCCCGGCGGCTACTAATCAGCCCCCAGGGCGTGCAGCTCGCGCTGACCGCTCTCGAGCGGCGAAAGCTGGTGCAGCGCAAGCAGGATCCCGAACACGGCCGCATCCTGCAGGCCTACCTGACCGACAAGGGCCGCGCGGTCACGTCTGCCGTGCTGGCCGACGCGGTGAGCGCGCATGAGCGGGTGTTCGGCGTTCTCGACGGCGACGAGCAGCGGCAGCTGCGCGATCTGCTTGCGCGCGTGGTCGAACAGGGCACGGGCAACGCGCTGTTCGCCGATCATGCGGAAGGGGAGCTCTGATGACTCGAGTCGCCGTGGTGACCGGCGGGGCGTCTGGAATGGGGGAGTCGATCTGCCACGAGCTCGGCAGCCGTGGCCACAAAGTGGCTGTCCTGGACATCAACGCCTCAGCCGCGCAACGTGTCACCGAAGACTTGCGTGCCGAAGGCATTACGGCGCTGGCCGTTCCGGCCGACGTCACGAACAGGCCGGCCGTCGAGGATGCGTTCGCCAAGGTGCGCAGCGAACTGGGCCCGGTCGGGATACTCGTCACCAGCGCCGGCATGGTCGGTTTCGCGCCGTTCACCGATATCACACTCGACGACTGGGCCCGCATCATCGACGTGAACCTGACCGGCACGTTCCATTGTTGTCAGGTCGCGGTCCCCGACATGGTGGCGGCCAATTGGGGCCGCATCGTGATGATCTCGTCGTCGAGCGCGCAACGGGGTTCACCGTCGATGGCTCACTATGCCGCGTCGAAGGGCGCGGTGATCGCGCTGACGAAGTCGCTGGCACGCGAATACGCACCGCTGGGCATCACGGTCAACAACATTCCACCGTCGGGCATCGAAACGCCCATGCAGCGGCAGTCGCAGGCCGAGGGCAAGCTGCCGTCCAATGAGCAGATGGCACAGAACATTCCGCTCGGCCACCTGGGCACGGGCGACGACATCGCAGCCGCCGTCGGGTTCCTGTGTTCGGACGAGGCTGGGTTCATCACCGGTCAAGTGCTCGGCGTCAACGGCGGAGCTGTGATGTGACAGTCGGTCGCAGAGGAGGATGTTGTGGCGAGATGGCCTAAGCCGGCAGAGGGCAGCTGGACCGAGCACTACCCGGAGCTCGGGACCGGCCCGATTTCGTTTCGGGACTCGACTTCGCCGGAGTTCTACGAACTCGAGCGGGAGGCGATCTTCAGACGCGCCTGGCTCAACGTCGGCCGCGTCGAAGAGCTGCCGCGGGTCGGCAGCTACTTCACCAAGGAGATCGAGGCGGCGCGTGCGTCGGTGGTTATGGTCAAGGGCAGAGATCAGCAGATCCGGGCCTTCCACAACGTATGCCGCCATCGCGGGAACAAGCTGGTGTGGAACGACTTTCCGAACGAGGAGACCCGCGGCACGTGCCGTCAGTTCACCTGCAAGTACCACGGCTGGCGCTACGGGCTCGGCGGTGAGCTGACGTTCGTGCAGCAGGAGGGCGAGTTTTTCGACCTCGACCGCGACGAGTACGGGCTGCGTCCGGTGCATTGCGACGTGTGGAGCGGGTTCATCTTCGTCAACCTCGACCCGCAGCCGCGCCAGTCGCTGCGGGAGTTCCTCGGCCCGATGGTCACCGGGCTCGACGACTACCCGTTCGACAGGCTCACGGAGCGTTACGATTTCGTCGCCCATAACAACAGCAACTGGAAGATCTTCGCCGACGCGTTCCAGGAGTACTACCACGTGCCGTCGCTGCACCCGCAGCAGGTGCCGTCCGAAGTCCGCGACCCGAATGCCGGCTTCGAGTGCGCGCACTTCCAGATCGACGGCCCGCATCGGTTGGTCTCGACGGCGGGCACTCGCCGTTGGCTGCTGCCGCCGGAGTACATGTACCCGATCGAACGGGCAACGCGCAGTGGGCTCGTCGGCCCGTGGCGCACACCCGACATCGGTCAGCTGCCGGCCGGGGTGAACCCGGGCGGCATCGAGCCGTGGGGCATCAGCAACTTCCAGATCTTCCCGAACCTCGAGATCCTGATCTACGGCGGTTGGTACCTGCTGTACCGGTATTGGCCGACGTCGCACAACACCCACCGTTTCGAGGCGTACACCGCGTTTAATCCGGCCCGCTCCGTGCGCGAGCGCGTCGAGCACGAGGTCGCGGCGGTGGTGCTCAAGGAGTTCGCTCTGCAGGACGCCGGCATGCTCGGCGGAACCCAGGCCGCGCTGGAAACCGGTGTGGTGGACGAGTTCCCGCTCAACGACCAGGAAATACTGGTCCGTCACCTGCACAAGGTGGTCGTCGACTGGGTGGAGGCGTATCAGCGTGAGCACGATCTGGTGAGCGTGTGATGACTGACACCCGGTTACCGAGCGCATTCGCCGAGTTGGAACCGTTCGCCGAGAGCTGGTGTCTGCCAACCGAAGATCAGCGGTGGAATCAGCGCCTGGCCAGCAGCATGGCCGAGATGGCGCAGTTCTACGACGCATTCTTCCCGCGGCTGGAGGAGGCGATCGACTACTGCGACAAGTTTCCGCTCGACGACATGCCCGACGACGCGGTGAACCTGCTGCACCTCATCTACTCCCTGGTGATGGTCGCGATGGCGGTGGAGATCTTCAAGCAACCCAAGCCGACCGACTCGGCGGACGCGGTGATCACCCGCATCGGCGAGCCGGTGCCATGAGAAAGGACGGACGATGAGTCTGCTGACCATCAACAAGCTGACGGCCACCGTCGGCGCCGAAGTCGTCGGCCTGGATCCCGAACGGCTGGCCGACGACACGCTCGGCCGAGCCGTGCTCGACGCGCTAGAGGACAACGGTGTACTGGTGTTCCCGCAGTTGGGGCTGACCCCGCAGCAACAGGTCGCCTTCTGCCGTCGGCTCGGCGAGGTCGACCACTCGTCGGACGGGCATCATCCCGTGCCGGGCATTTACCCGATCACCCTTGACACGTCGAAGAACTCGTCGGCGGCCTACCTGAGGGCCACGTTCGACTGGCACATCGACGGCTGCACGCCGATGGGAGACGAGTGCCCGCAAAAGGCGACGGTGCTGTCTGCTGTGCACGTCGCCGACCGCGGCGGCGAGACCGAGTTCGCCAGCTCGTATGCCGCCTACGACGACCTCAGTGACGACGAGAAACAACGCTACCGCCCATTGCGGGTGGTTCACTCGCTCGAAGCCTCTCAACGGCGGGTCACTCCCGACCCGACCCCAGAACAGCTGCAGCGCTGGCGTTCTCGACCGACCCACGTGCACCCTCTGGTGTGGACCCACGCCACCGGCCGCAAGTCGCTGGTGCTCGGGGCGTCGGCAGACCACGTCGTCGGCATGGACCTCGACGAGGGCCGCGCGCTGTTGGCCGAGCTGCTGGACCGGGCCACCACGCCGGACAAGGTCTACAGCCACAGCTGGTCGGTCGGGGATACCGTGATTTGGGACAACCGAGGCGTGCTGCACCGGGCCGCGCTTTACGACCCTCATTCGCCGCGGGAGATGTTGCGCACCACAGTGTTAGGCGACGAGCCGATTCAGTAGTCAGATCTGCGGGCAGATCGATGCCAGGAAGTCGCGGGTGCGCCGCAGCGAGGCGGTGCGGTCGCCTGGGTTGGACCCCAGCGGGACAATGCGCGCCGCGAGATCTGTGACGCCGGCATCCCGGTAGCGGCGCAACCTCACCAGGATGGCGTCCTCGTTTCCGGCCGCCATCGTGTCGCCGACATCCTCGGCGTCGCCGTGCTCGAGCAGCCGCACGTAGTTCGGTGATACGTCGGCATGCCCGAGCACATCGTTGGCATACGCGCGAGCGCTGTCCACGTCCTGCTCGGAGCACACCGCGACCGGGACCGCCGCGACGATCCGCGGCTGTGGCCGCCCTGATCGTGTTGCAGCCGTGGTGATCCGCGGCGCGACGTGGTCGGCGACCGCGCGTTCGTCGGCCATCCACAGGATCGTGCCGCCGGCGCGTTCGCCGGCGATCCGCAGCATCGCCGGCCCGAGCGCCGCGAGCAGGACCGGCATCGCGGTCGGCTCGGCGACGTCCATCGGGCTGTGCACGCGGAAGCTCTCGTTCTCGACGTCGACCGGCCCGGGCTGGCGAAACGCCGCGACCAGCACCTCGAGGTAGGCGCGGGCCAGGGACGCCGGGCGGTCGTAGTTCAGCCCGAGCTGGTCGGCGACGATCCAGTGGTGCGACGGCCCGATTCCGAGCGTGAACCGCCCGTTGCAGGCCACCTGAGTGGTCAGCGCCTGTTGGGCCATCGCGACGGGATGACGTGTCTGAATCGGGACGACGGCGGTGCCCAGTTCGATTGTGCGGGTAGCGGTCCCGATCAGGGCCACAGCTGTCAGCGCGTCGAGGTAGCCCGGAACCTGCGGAATCCAGAACGACACGAACCCGGCATCTTCGGCGGCGCGGGCGTCGGCGATCAGGCCGGCCAGCCGTTCGGCGCGAGGCCGCTGTTTGTCTGTTCCGATCATCTGGCCGATGCGCACCGGCGTCTCCGTTCACGGCACATGGCGGTCCCACTC
>JBLNEK010000049.1:0-37376 GCA_050262635.1 Candidatus Sericytochromatia bacterium
ATCGTCTTGATCAGCCGCACCGGAAGCACCGCGATGTCGTGGGCGAGATCGGCGAACCGGCTCGCAAGCCGCTCGAGATCCTCCGGCGGCACCGCCTCTCCCAGCCGCGTGAAGCCGACCATGTCCGCGAACGCCACGGTCACCTCGCGCGCACCAGGCAGCGCCGCACCTTGGGCGCGTTCGGACGCGTTCACCGCCTCCGTCTCCATCATGTGCCGCAACTGAAGAAACAGCATGTCCTGGATCATCGGCCCGAGCAGCGGGCCCACTCGGCTCATCAGAGCTTCGGACGCCTGCGCGATCTCCAATTCCGTTGCGCCAGGCTGAACTAGCGTGGCTAATGCCGCGTGACGCATCACCTCTGCGGCGTGCGAAAGCCCGTCGGCCAGCACCCGGACCACGCTCACCATCTGGTCGGGATCGATGCCGGCGCTGACGAACTCCTGGGCGCGGGCGGCGGCCTCGCCGTCGGCGCGAAGATGGACACGCGCATCGGGATCGTCGACACGTGACAAGCCAACGGCCCGCTGCAACCTCTGGAAGAGATCCAAACCGATGTTGTGCGTTTCGCAGATCTCCCGTGCCGAGACGAACGTTCCGTCGTCACCGAGCATCCGGCGAGCCGGCAACAGCATCGGCGCGAAGGCGCCGTGCAACTGTTCAACGCTAAAGCCGCGTCCCAGCAGCCATCTGAGCAACTCGGCCCGTTGGGAGCGGGCGTCGCCTTCGAGTCCGTCGAGCAGTTCGGACAGTTCAGGGTCGTCTGCGGCCACGTCGTCAACCTACATCGACGACGGCGCGCCATTCCGCCAGCTTCGCGCTGTACGGCATCGCGGCGTGAGCAGGACTCGTCGAGGGTAGCCGAGTGCATTCGAGAGGCGCGGCACGCGTGGGCGCCACCAGTCGCGCAAAGACCTGCGAAGCCTTGGCGCCGTTGAAAAACAGCCGTGAAATGGCGGGGTACTCACGGGACAGCCTGTCGAAGTCGTTGACTTCCATCGTCTCTCGCGCGATCCACGAGTCCAGGCTGCCCGTCCGCTCACAGTACCGCAGCACATCCCACAAGCCGATGCCCGCGGATAGCAACGCCTCCAGACGACACGGATAGGACGCGCTCGCGTCGAACCCGATCAGATCGCTCATGATGCGCCAGAACGCATTTCGCGGATGCCCGTAATACTGATGCTTCGCCAGCGATACCTCGCCCGGCATGGACCCGAGCACCAGGACGCGGGTGCGGCTGTCGACCACGGGCGGCAGACCAGTCGGCACGGTGCCACTTTACGAGACGGTACCGTGGCGGGATGCCGTGTGTGTTTTGCGAGATCGTCGCGGGCAACGCGCCCGCGATCCGAATCCACGAAGACGAGAACTACCTGGCGATCCTCGACATCCGCCCGTTCACCAGGGGCCACACCCTCGTGCTTCCTAAGCGCCACACCGTGGACCTCACCGACACGCCGCCGGAGACACTGGGCCAGATGCTGGCACTCGGACAACGCATCGGGCTGGCCGCTCGGGCGTCGGATCTGAAGGCGGACGGGACAAACATCGCAATCAACGACGGCCGCGCCGCTTTCCAGTCGGTGTTCCACATCCATCTTCACGTGCTGCCGCGGCACGACGGCGACAAGCTCTCGTTCGCCAAGGGCATGCTGCTGCGCCGCGACCCCGACAGAGAAGAGACAGGGCGCATTCTGCGTGACGCGCTAGCGCGCATGGACGGCAGCAGGACCGATTCATGAATCCCAGCCGCTGGGTAGAGAAGGAGATCGGCGGGCGACTGATCCGGCTGCACAACACCGTGTACCAGAAGACCAATGGCCGCATCGGGCACAAGATCCCCGGCCTGGCGCCCACCCTGCTGCTGCATACGGTCGGCGCGAAGTCCGGTTTGCCCCGGACCCGCGCATTGACCTATGCACGCGACGGCGACGCGTACCTGATCGTCGCCTCCAACAGCGGATCGTTCCGCTACCCGAGCTGGTACCACAACTTGCGCAAGGATCCGGACGTCGAAATCAACGTCGGCGCACAGCGATTCAAGGTCACCGCACGCTTCGTCACGCCCCAGGAGCCCGACTACCAACGGATGTGGCGGATCGTCAACAAGAAGAATTTCAACCAGTACGAGCGCTACCAGCACCGGACGTCGCGACCGATTCCGATCATCGCGCTGAGGGCAGGGACTTAGAACAGTTCTTTCGCCAGCAGTTCCAGCGTGGCCTCGCGGCCCGGCGATGTGGCCGGGTCGGTGCCGCGATGCGCCGATGCGACCGGATGGACCATCACCTCGTCGACGCTGAAACGGTCGGCCAGCGCACGCACCTGTTCGGCGGCCTCGGCCGGCGTTCCGACGACCGCACGCTCCAGCCCCGCATCGACGACCGCCTTTTCGGCCGCGCTGAGCTGCCGCCCCGCGGCGTCGTCGACAAGGTCGAGCGGACCCAGCGGTTGACCCGTCCGCAGCCGCGCCATCATCTGCAGGTTCGGCAGCAGGAGCGCCTCGGCTTCGTGGCGCGTCGGCGCCACCGCAGCGTTGACGGTCAACAACGTCACCGGCTCGGGAGCAAAATCGCTTGGCACGAACTCGGAGCGGTAGATGCGCAGCGCCTCGTCGGTGCCCTTGCCGGTGAAGTGGTGGGCGAACACGTACGGCAGACCCTTCGCGGCGGCAAGATGCGCCGAGTAGGCCGACGAGCCGAGCAGCCACAGCCGTGGCGCGGTGACGGCGGCGGGAGTGGCCTTGAGGATGTAGTGCTGCCGCGGGATCGCAACGCGGGCGCCGTGGGCGCTCATCAGGGCAGCGACGTGGTCGAGGTACTGCGGGAACTTCTCGATGTCGCTATCGTCTCGCCCGGCCGGGCCGCGCAGCATGTACGACGCCACCGGGTCCGAGCCGGGCGCCCGCCCGATGCCGAGATCGATGCGGCCGGGGAAGGCGGCCTCCAGCAGGGCGAACTGCTCCGCGACCGCCAGCGGCGCGTGGTTGGGCAGCATGACACCGCCGGAGCCGAGCCTCAGTTGCGATGTGTGCGCGCCGAGCAGCGCGATCAGCACCGGTGGGCTGGTGGCCGCCACGGACGGCATGTTGTGGTGCTCGGCCACCCAGTAGCGGGTGTAGCCGAGGCGATCCGCGATCTGCGCCAGGCGGATCGTCGCCGCCAGCGCGTCGGCCGTGGACTGGTCGGTGCGGACGGGGACGAGGTCGAGTACCGAAAGTCGCATCGCTGGAATCAACGCCTCCGTGGAGCCGGAATTCCCGCCACCACGCGCGCCCGGGTGAAGACGTCGTCGAGCATCGCGGGGGTGAGCTTGCCGGTGAACGTGTTCTGCTGACTCGGGTGGTAGCAGCCGAGCAGCAGCAATCCGTCGGCGACGCTCGCTTCGGCCATGTGCCCGAATCGTGGCAGGGGTGAGCGCGCTCCCACCATCTGCAGCGCCGCCCGCCACGCGACGGCGCCCAGCGCGACGATCACTCTGACGTGCGCGCCTACCAGCCGCCACTCTGCATCCAGCCACGGCCTGCAGGTCTGCCGCTCCGCCGGTGTGGGGGCGTTCCCCGGCGGCGCGCACCGCACCGCTGCGGCGACCCGGGCGCCGATGAGCCGCAGCCCGTCCGCGGCGTCGACGGCCAGCTCCTGGTTGGCCAGCCCTGTGCGGTGCAGCGCCGCGTACAGCACGTCGCCCGAGCGGTCACCGGTGAAGACACGGCCGGTGCGGTTGCCACCGTGGGCAGCCGGCGCCAGCCCGACGATCAGCACAGGCGGCTTCTCGGATCCGAAGCCGGCCACCGGACGGCCCCAATAGGGTTGGCCGGCAAAAGATTTCCGCTTGAGCGCGGCAACCTCTTCCCGCCACTGCACCAGCCGCGGGCAGGCCCGGCACACAGACACGTCGGCGTCGAGTTCGGTCACCGACGTCACCGAGTCCGCGAGCTCACGGACCTGTTCGGGTGCCGACGCGACCGGTGTACCGGAAGTCGCAGGGTCGCCGGGCCAGCCGGAACCGGGCGGCACCGGCGAGTCGAACGGTGTGCCGAGTCGCGGATGGGGCAAGCGCACCGGTCCACTGTGCACGCCCGGAAATTCCGTCGTCGACAGGGATGCCCCACTGCTACATTCCCGGCAGATTCCGATGTCCATCAAATCGACGACCTCGCGCGGCCCGGTCTCCATGCTGCTATTGGCCGCGCTGGTCGCCGCGGCGGGCAACGGGATCAGTCTTATCGCCTTCCCATGGCTCGTCCTGCAGCGCAACGGCAGCGCGCTCGACGCCTCGATCGTCGCCGGCGCGGCGTCGCTGCCGCTGCTGTTCTCGACACTTTTGGCCGGCACGGCGGTGGATTTCTTTGGTCGCAAACGGATATCGATCATCTCGGACGTGCTGTCCGGCGTTACCGTCGCGGCCATCCCGGTGCTGGCCCTGTTGTTCGGCCAATCCGCCGTAACCGTCACCGTCCTGGCGGCGCTCGCCGCGCTGGGCGCGGTGTTCGATCCGGCCGGGATCACCGCTCGCGAGTCGATGCTGCCCGAGGCGGCGGCGCGCGCCGGTTGGACGCTCGACCGCACCAACGGCCTCTACGAAGCGGTGTTCAACGTGGCGTACATCGTTGGGCCCGGGCTCGGCGGTCTGCTGATCGCCACGATCGGCGGCGTCAACACGATGTGGGTGACAGCGGGCACGTTCGCGCTGTCGATCATCGCGGTCGCCGTGCTGCGCCTCGACGGCGCGGGACCGCCCGCAGCCCACGAGCGGCCCGACGGCATGTGGTCGGGCATGGCCGAGGGGTTGCGGTTCGTCTGGAACACCAAGGTGTTGCGGACCCTGGCCCTGATCGAGCTCGCGATGACGGGTCTCTACCTGCCGATGGAGAGCGTGCTGTTCCCGAAGTACTTCACCGACCGCGACGAGCCGGCGCAGCTGGGCTGGGTGCTGATGGCACTGAGCGTCGGCGGCTTGTGCGGGGCGCTCGCCTACCCGGTGCTGATCCAGCGGGTGAGCCGACGTGCCACGTTGCTGGTGGCCACACTCACGCTGGGCGTGTGCACCGCGGCAATCTCGGTGCTGCCGCCGCTGCCGGTGATTCTGCTGCTGTGCGCGCTCGTCGGTCTGGTGTACGGGCCGATCGCGCCGATCTACAACTACGTGATGCAGACGAAGTCACCGGCCCAACTGCGAGGGCGGGTGGTTGGGGTGATGACGTCATTGGCGTATGCGGCCGGGCCGTTGGGGTTCATGCTGGCCGGTCCTCTGGCCGACGCGTTCGGCTTGCAGACGACCTTCCTTGCGCTGGCGGTACCGATGATCATCGTCGGTCTGATGTCGCTTCGGCTGGCCTCGCTGCACGAATTGGACCGGCCCCGACTTGCAGTCCATAGCACCGCCCCACAAAATAAGGTTCGCCTGACAAGCGCCGCTGTAACGAAATCGGTGCCCGGACGGAAGCCTTAAGCAGCGCGTCAGCAGTAGTACAGGGGAGGTTGACGGTGAACATCGACGTCAGAGCCCACGCCGGGCTAACCGGGCTGACGGTGGCTGCAGCTGCTGCGGCCATCATCTCAGCACCGATCGCGCTGGCAGATCCGATTCCCGATCCCCCGGCGCCGTCACCAGACGTCGTCACCCAGGCCGCCGCCACGGAAGCCCCCCCGGCTGCCGCACAAGCCGGGGTTCCACACCTGTCCAGCCCGGAGAACCTGCCGCCCGGCACCACGGACGTTCCCGTCAACGAGGGTCCGCGGACGTCCTACCTGCGCGGCATCTGGCACGCCATCCAGAACCAGGACCTGACCTGGAAGGACGGGCTCTTGATGCTGGCGCAGCGCCCGATGGACGCGGGCGCGGCTCCCCCACCGGGCGTACCGGCGGGTCCCCAGGCGCCCGGACCGGCCGAACCTGCGCCGCCGACTCCGTAGGGACTCCGTTTCCCGCCCTCTTCCCTCGGCTACCCCGCCGGAGAAGCATGGATGCCATCCGTGCTGGCCCGCTCGAGCCGAGGAGAACCGATGACCGCCCTTCGCCAGGACAAGCCCGTCGTGGGCGCGGAGACCCGCGCTTTGTTGGACACGCTCGCGGCGCGAGTCAGGAGTTCCACCGCCGGCTCGTACCGCGAAATCACCAACGCGATGACGGGTGAGCCCCTGGGCCGGGTGCCGCACTGCACGCCCGAGGACGTCGCCGCCGCAGCTGGCCGGGCCCGACAGTTGCAGATCGAGTGGGCGGCCCGGCCGATCCGCGAGCGCGCCGAGGTGATGCTGCGCTTCCACGATTTGGTGCTCAGCCGCCAGGACGAGGTGCTCGACATCATCCAGCTGGAGAACGGCAAGGCTCGACGTCACGCGTTCGAGGAGGTCGCCGACGTCGCACTGACCGCGCGCTACTACGCGAACACCGCCGAGAACTACCTGACGCCGAAGCGCCGGCAGGGCGTCCAGCTGGTGCTGACCGAGGTCTGGGAACACCACCACCCCAAGGGCTTGGTGGGCGTCATCTCGCCGTGGAACTATCCGCTCACACTCGGCATCAGCGACGCGATCCCGGCGATCGTCGCCGGCAACGCCGTGCTGGCCAAGCCCGACGACCGCACACCGTTCTCGGCGCTGTGGGCGGTGGAGATGCTCGAGCGGGCCGGCATGCCGGCCGGGCTGGTGCAGCAGGTCACCGGGCCGGGCGCCGAACTGGGCACACCGATCATCGAGCACAGCGACTACCTGATGTTCACCGGTTCCACCAGTACGGGGCGCACGGTCGCCGCGCAGGCCGGTGAGCGGCTCATCGACTGCTCGATGGAACTCGGCGGCAAGAATGCGCTGCTGGTGCTCGACGACGCCGACGTCGGCAAGGCTGCGACCGGCGCCGTCCGTGCCGCGTTCTCCAACGCGGGCCAGCTGTGCATCTCGATCGAGCGCATCTATGTTCCCAGTCCGCTGTGGGATGCCTTCGTCGAGAGGTTCGTCGGGGCCACCAAGGCGATGAAACTGTCTGCCGCACTGGACTATTCGGCGGACATGGGCACACTGATCAACGAGAAACAGCTCCAGACGGTCGCGCATCACGTCGACGACGCGGTGAACAAGGGTGCCACGGTGCTCGCCGGTGGGCGCCCGCGGCCCGACATCGGGCCGTACTTCTACGAGCCGACGATCCTGACCGGCGTGCGCGAAGGGATGGCGGCGTTCGCCGACGAGACGTTCGGGCCGGTGGTGTCGCTGTACCGCGTGGAGACCGAGGACGAGGCGATCGCCAAGGCCAACGACAGCAGCTACGGGCTGAACTTCAGCGTGTGGACGTCGGATCCGGAGCGCGGCCGACGGGTCGCGACGCGGTTGCAGGCCGGCACCGTGAACATCAACGAGGGCTACGCCGCCGCGTGGGGCTCGATCGACGCCCCGATGGGCGGCATGAAGGACTCCGGCCTGGGCCGCCGGCACGGCGAGCACGGCATCCTCAAGTACACCGAATCGCAGACGATCGCGATCGAGAAGCTGGTGCCGGTCGGGCCACCGCCCTGGCTGCGCGCCGACCGCTACGCGAAGGTGATGACGACCGGGCTGCGAGCGCTGCGCCGCCTTCCCGGGGTCAAGTAGCGGCGCCACTAGGATCGGGGCGTGGTCCCCGACGTCCTCACCGAACTGATCGCCGAACTGCCGGACGGCGCGGTGGTCACTGACCCGGGGATCACCGAGTCCTACCGGCAGGACCGCGCGCTGGACCCGTCCGCCGGAAAGCCGATGGCCGTGGTGCGTCCGCGCCGCACCGAGGACGTGCAGGCGGTGCTGCGCTGGGCTACGCGGCACCGTGTCCCGGTGGTGCCGCGCGGCGCCGGCAGCGGATTGTCCGGCGGTGCAACGGCATTGGACAACGGCGTCGTGCTCTCGACCGAACGGATGCGCGACATCACCGTCGACCCGGTCACCCGTACCGCGGTGGTACAACCCGGCCTGTTCAATGCGGAGGTGAAACGTGCTGTCGCCGAGCACGCGCTGTGGTATCCACCGGATCCGTCGTCGTACGAGATCTGCAGCATCGGCGGCAACATCGCCACCAACGCCGGCGGCCTGTGCTGCGTCAAATACGGCGTCACCACCGACTACGTGCTGGGCCTGCAGGTGGTGCTGGCCGACGGCACTGCGGTGCGGGTCGGCGGACCGAGGCTGAAAGACGTTGCGGGCCTTTCACTGACCAAGCTGTTCGTCGGCAGCGAGGGCACGCTCGGCGTGGTCACGGAGATCACGCTGCGGCTGTTGCCGGCACAACACCGGTCGAGCATCGTGGTCGCGACGTTCGCGTCTCTTCAGGCGGCGATCGACGGGATCCTCGGCGTGTCCAGCCGAATGCGGCCGTCGATGCTGGAATTCATGGACTCGGTCGCGGTGAACGCCGTCGAGGACAAGCTGAAGATGGGGTTGGACCGCGACGCCGCGGCGCTGGTGATCGCTGGGTCCGACGAGCGCGGCCGCTCCGCCGGTGAGGACGCCGAGGTGATCGCCGGGGTGTTCGCGGAAAGCGGTGCGACAGAGGTGTTCTCGACCGACGACCCCGACGAGGGCGAGGCGTTCGTCGCGGCACGCCGGTTCGCGATTCCCGCGGTGGAGGCCAAGGGGACGTTGCTGCTCGAGGATGTCGGGGTGCCGTTGCCCCGCCTGGGCGACCTCGTCTCGGGTATCGCTGAAATCGCCATCGCCCGCGACGTGATGATCTCGGTGATCGCCCACGCCGGCGACGGCAACACGCACCCGCTGATCGTTTTCGACCCGAGCGACCTCGCCATGAAGGAGCGGGCGGAACTGGCCTTCGGCGAGATCATGGACCTGGCAATATATCTGGGCGGCACGATCACCGGCGAGCACGGTGTCGGCCGGCTCAAGCGGCCATGGTTGGCCGGGCAGATCGGCCCGGACGCGATGGCGCTGAACCGCCGAATCAAGGACGCACTCGACCCGTTGGGAATTCTCAACCCCGGTGCGGCGATCTGATGTTCGGTATGCGCGGCCACCTAGCGGCCGGCGAGTTCGTCGACCGCCTGCCGCGCGGACATCACTGACGTCATACGCAGCGCCGATTCGCCGGCGTACAGCGCCGCGCGGTCAACCCACTCGGCCGGCATCTCCTTCGTGGGTGCGGCCGGTGAGAACACCGGCAATCCCGGCCGCTGGAAGCGCAGGACCGTCTGCGGGCTGAGGTCGCCGAACTGGGCGGTGAACTTGCCGATCGTGTTGACCAATCTGGGCGCAGGCTTCTCGATGCCGTCGGCGTCACACCACCGCCGGGTCGCGGCGTTGGCGACGACGCGGTGCACCGAGGGCCAGCCCAGACCGAACAGCGTCGTCGCGATGGTCTCCTGTGCCGCAAGCACCCTGCGTTGATAGTCCGGGTGGGCGTTCGACTCGTGCGTCAGCAGGAACCGCGTGCCGGCGACCACTCCGCTGGCGCCGGCGGCGAGCACCCTGCGGGTGTCGTCGCCGCTGGCGATACCGCCCGCCAGCAGGACGGGCCGTCCGTCGGCAACCGCGAGCGCCTGCGGCAGGAACTCCATCGCGGACTCGTCGCCGGACAGATGGCCGCCGGCTTCCCAGCCCTGCGCGATGAGACCGTCGGCGCCCCAGCCCAGCGCCTCGCGCGCGCGGGCGAGCGTGCCGACCATGACGAAGACGAACACGCCGGCGTTCTTGAGGTACCGCACGACCGAAGCCTCGCCGCCGAACGCGAGGACGGCGACGTCGACTTCGGCGTCAGCGCAAGCGAGAACGTGGCGGCGACGAAGGAACGGAGTCAGCAGGTTCACCGCAACTGCCCGGCCGGGTGCCCCGTCGCGAACCTGCCGAACGGCCTGTCCGAGCTGATCGGCCGGCATCAGACCGAGCGTTCCCAGGCCGCCGGCTTGCGCCACGGCGGCCGCGAGTTCCGGTCCGGCCAGCCCGCCGCCCATCCCGGCCTGCGCCACGGGAACGTCCATACGTAGGCGGTCGAGGAGGTCCATCACCCGCAAACTACGCCGGGGCTCCATGATTGACAATCAACGGCAGCCTGTCGTACGAATAAGACATGACATCGATTTTGTCTCACGGACCGGTCGCTTTCCGCCTGGCTACTGCCGACACGTGGCCGGAGCCGTGGCCGATGTACAGAGCCCTGCGCGATCACGACCCCGTGCATCACGTCGTGCCGGAGAACCCCGGGCACGACTATTGGGTACTGGCGCGGCACGCCGACGTCTGGGCAGCCGCCCGAGACCACGAGACATTCTCCTCCGCGCAGGGCCTGACCGTGAACTACGGCGAGCTGGAAATGATTGGGCTGCAGGACAACCCGCCGATGGTGATGCAGGATCCGCCGGTGCACACCGAGTTTCGCAAGCTGGTGGCGCGCGGCTTCACCCCCCGCCAGGTGGAGGCTGTGGAGCCGGCGGTGCGCGCGTTCGTCGTCGAGCGGCTGCAGCGGCTGCTGGCGAGCGGCGGCGGGGACATCGTGGCCGAGTTGTTCAAGCCCCTGCCGTCGATGGTCGTCGCGCACTACCTCGGCGTACCCGAGGAGGATCGCGCGCAATTCGACGGCTGGACCGAGGCGATCGTCGCGGCCAACACGGTCGACGGCGGAGTGGGCAGCGTGCTGGCGTCGCTGGGCGACGCGGTGGGCTCGATGATGGCGTACTTCACCGAACTGATCGAACGCCGGCGGCGGCAACCAGGGGACGACACGGTCTCACATCTGGTGGCTGCCGGCGTGGGGGCCGACGGTGACATCGCAGGCACGCTCGCGGTCTTGGCATTCACGTTCACGATGGTCACCGGCGGCAACGACACCACCACCGGAATGCTCGGCGGCTCAGTGCAACTGCTGCATCAACGGCCCGATCAGCGCAGGCTGCTGACGCAGCGACCGGACCTGATCCCCGATGCGGTCGACGAGCTGCTGCGGCTGACCTCGCCGGTGCAGGGTCTTGCTCGCACCACCACCCGCGACGTGACCATCCGCAACACCACCATTCCGGCTGGGCGCAAGGTGCTGCTGCTCTACGGGTCTGCCAACCGCGACGAGCGCCAATACGGCGCGGACGCAGGCGAACTCGACGTCACCCGTCGTCCCGCCAAGATCCTGACGTTCAGCCACGGCGCTCACCACTGCCTCGGCGCCGCCGCGGCGCGGATGCAGGCACGGGTCACGTTGGCGGAGTTGCTGTCCCGCTGCCCGGATTTCGAGGTCGACGAAAAGGCCATTGTGTGGGCCGGGGGCAGCTATGTGCGCCGTCCACTGTCGGTGCCGCTGAGGGTGATGACCTGATGCCGGGCGACTGGCTGGCGGCGAGCCGCAGCGAGGTGGCCGCAGACCGCATCCTCGACGCGGCGGCCGCACTGTTCGCCGAACGCGACGCGGCCACCGTCGGCATGCACGAGATCGCAAGGGCAGCAGGCTGTTCGCGGGCCACGCTGTACCGCTACTTCGAGAACCGCGAAGCTCTGCATACCGCGTTCGTGAACCGCGAGGCCTACCGCCTGTTCGGCGAACTGTCGGACCGCATCAAGGACGCAGAGGACCCGGCCGAGCGGCTCGTCGCCGGTGTCACCGCCGCGCTGAGCGCGGTGCGGAGCAGCCCACCGTTGGCGTCGTGGTTCGCCGCGAGCGGGCCCCCGATCGGCGGCGAGATAGCCGAGCAGTCCGACGTGATCAGCGCTCTGAGCGCCGCATTCGTGAACTCGCTGAGCCACGACGATGCGGCGGTCGTCGAACGCCGAGCGCGGTGGCTGGTGCGCGTGATCACGTCGCTGCTGATTCTCCCGGGGCGCAACCAGGATGACGAGAAGCAGATGCTGCGGGAGTTCGTTGTGCCGACCCTAGTGCCAACCTCGGTGCGAGGCCGAGTTTAGTTTCGGGTGCCGCCGGCGTGGGTATTGACGGTGCGGATTCGAAAACGCGACTTCAGGAGGCGACGATGACCGCGCGGCGGTTGCTCTTGGTGGTAGGCGGGGTGCTGCTGGTGGCCGGCATCATCGCATTGCTCGTGCCGGTGTCGGCGTCAGGCAACAACGGCAGCGTCGGCTGCGGCAACGCTGTTGCCAGCGACCTGTCGGCGGCCCGGGAGAAGGACAACAGCAACCCGGGCAACATTCCGATCATCGGCGGCGTCATCCAGCAAGTTGCGCCCGAAACGCAGAGCAACTATGTGGCGGAGTGCAACTCAGCCCTGTCGACTCGGCGCGCGTGGTCGATTCCCCTCGCCGTCGTTGGGGTGTTGCTGGCCGCCGGCTCGTTCCTGGTTCGTGATCGCACGGTAACCCGCTAAGCCCGTACGCGGGTGAAGCGGTGCAGTAGCCAGGCCAGCGGGATCGTCATCACCAACGTGACGACGAACAACGTCACCATGTTGCCGGTGTAGACGCGCCAGTGCAGCACCTCGGTCATCGCGAGTTCCATCACGACGAGGTGGATCAGAAAGATCTCGTAGGAGATCTCGCCCAGCCACACCATCGGGCGGCTGGCCAATGCCCGCGCGTACCAGCCGCGGTTGCCGAGGGCCAAGGGCGCCACGATCAGCACCGCAATCGCCGCGTAGAAAGCCACCTTGGCCAATGCTTCCCACAGCTCGCGAGGTGAAGTTGTGGGTTCGCCGCCGAGCGGGGTCGACACGACGAAATAGCACGCCAGCGCCAGCGGCAGACAGATTGCGGCATACCATTGTTGGCCCGTCGTTGCCAATACCGCGAGGATCATCCCGCCGGTGAACCATATGAGATAGCTCGGCAGCCACAGCCGTGCGCCGTCCGGAAGCCAGTCGGTGGTGTGCACGAGTACCAGCCAGAGCGGCGTGATCAAGGACAACCCGAACAGGCCCGCCGACAGCAGGCGGGGCTGCCACCGTCGCCGGCACAGCACCACAAGCAGCAGGTAGGCCATCAGCGGCAGCACGACGTAGAACGCGACCTCGACTGCGAGGCTCCACATCTGCGTAAGCCCCTGGTGCAGATAGGAAAAGAGGTAGTTGTCGGTGTAGATCTGGGTCAGCGTCAGGTTACGCAGCAGGCCCGTCAACGAGTGCCCGGGATTCGGGCCCGCCGTGCGGTAGTGGTACAGGACATAGGCGACGAGCACCGTGATGACGTACGCCGGCATGATGCGGCGGACCCGGTGCCACGCATAGCGGGCCACCGACGGCGGCGGACGGTCCTCGGCGAGCGCGCGCACCCACGGGCCGAACAGCAGAAACCCCGACAGGACGAAGAAGATCGGCACACCGATCTCCATGCGCGAGTAGAACGAACCCCAATAGCCTTGCGGGTACTTGCCGGTGGTGTACGCGGCGTGGGTGCCCATCACCAGCAGAGCGGCCACCGCACGGATGCCTGTGAGCGACGCGACACGCTCGGCTTTCGAGACCGACTCCAGGCCGCCCTGTGCGTCGAGATCCTGACGGGACAGGGTCATTTCCGTTTGGGATTGGACTTGCGGTCGGGCTGCAGATTGATGAGCACACCCGAGATCCTGGTGCGCTCAAGGGCTTTCAACGTCTCTCGGGGCAGCTTCGCGGGCAGCTCGACGAGCGAAAAGTTCGAATGGATCGCGATGTGGCCGAAATCGCTTCGGTGCAAGCCGCCTTCGTTGGCGATGGCGCCGACGATCGCGCCGGGCCCGATCTTGTTCCGCTTGCCGACGTCGATGCGGTAGGTAGCCATCGGTTGGTTGCTTCTGCGCTGCTTGGCGGGCCGCTCGGCCCTTTCCTTCCGCCGTTCGGGTGCTGCTTTCTGCTCTTCGCGCAAGCGGTTCATCGCCGGCTCCGGCGCCATCAAGAACTCCTCGCCGTCACGCGACTGCACCGCCAGCGCAGCGGCGATGTCGGCCATCGGGACGTCGTGGTCGCGCTCGTACTCCTCCACCAGCCCCCGGAACAGTTCGATACCCGGCGAGCCCAGCGCGTCGGTGATCGAATCGCGGAACTTGACGACGCGCTGTGCGTTCACGTCTTCGACCGTCGGGAGTTGAGCCTCGGTGAGCTTCTGCCGGGTCGCCTTTTCAATTGCTTTCAGCAAGTGGCGTTCTCGCGGGGACACGAACAACAACGCCGAGCCGTTGCGGCCGGCCCGGCCGGTGCGGCCGATGCGGTGCACGTAGGACTCGGTGTCGTGCGGGATGTCGTAGTTGAGCACATGGCTGATGCGGTCGACGTCGAGACCCCGCGCAGCGACGTCGGTGGCAACCAGGATGTCGACGCTGCCCTCCTTGAGCGCGGCGATGATTCGCTCGCGCTGGGCCTGCGGGATGTCGCCGTTGATCGCCGCCGCCGAGAATCCCCGCGCGCTGAGGCGTCCGGCGACCTCTTCGGTGGCCTGCTTGGTGCGGACGAACACGATCATCGCGTCGAACGGCTCGACCTCCAGCACCCGCGTCAGGGCGTCCATCTTGCGCGGGCCGGCGACCTGAATGTAACGCTGCGAAATGTTCTCGGCCGTCGTGGTTTTCGCCTCGATGGTGATTTCGACCGGGTCGTGCAGGTATTTGGAGCTGAGCCTGCGGATGGCCGGCGGCATCGTGGCCGAGAAGAGCGCCACCTGCTTGTACTCCGGGGTGTCGGCGAGGATGCGTTCGACGTCCTCGGCGAAACCCATGGTCAGCATCTCGTCGGCCTCGTCGAGCACCAGGTAGTCGAGGTGCGAGAGGTCCAGGGTGCCGCGTTCGAGGTGGTCGATCACCCTTCCGGGCGTGCCCACCACCACCTGCGCGCCGCGTTTGAGTCCCGCGAGTTGGACGGTGTAGGACTGACCGCCGTAGATCGGCAGCACGTTGATCTTGGGCAGATGAACGCCGTAGCGGCGGAACGCCTCGGCGACCTGCAATGCCAGTTCCCGTGTCGGTGCCAGCACCAGCGCCTGCGTGTGGGCGCTGGCGGTGTCGATCTTCGACAGGATCGGCAGTGCGAACGCGGCGGTCTTACCGGTGCCCGTCTGCGCCAGGCCGACGACGTCGGAACCCGCCACCATCGGCGGGATCGTCGCCGCCTGCACGGCGGACGGCGACTCGTAGCCGACGTCGTCGACAGCCCGCAACACCTCGGGGTGAATGTGCAGGTCGGCGAATGAAGTGGCAGGGCGCGAACCGCCCTGGTCCGGAAAGGCCATCGGGTGTTCAGTCTAGTGGCGGTGATCAGCGGTCGAGTTCTGCGGCAGGGTTGTGATCCGGAGCGCGGGCACGACCCTGGTGCAGATGTCGGGAACCAGTGCCAATCCTCGGCCCCGCCTGCACGGAAATCCTGCCCGTCGGCGGTACGGTGCCGTAACTGTGAGGGGGCTTGGGTTGGTTGTTACGGGCGCCGTCACGGCGGCGGCGCTGGCGGGATGCGGCGCAGGCGACTCGACCGTCGCCAAGACGCCGGAGCGGACGGTGACTGTCGCGCCGACGTCGTCCGTGCAGCGGCCGCCGACACCGCCGCCGACACCGCCGCCGCCTCCTCCCGTTGCCGCTCCCACGTCTGCGGTGTACGACCCGTGCGCGACCAACCTGGCCGCGCCGGAGATCGCACGGGCCGTCGCGAGCCTGCCGCCCGACCGACGCAGCGGCCAGGGCTGGAACCCCGAACCCGTCGCCGGTAACTACAACGAGTGCGCTCCGCTGTCGGTGGTGATCGTGCGGGCTAACACGAACGCCGGCAATCCGAACACCCGCGCGTTGATGTTCCACCAGGGCAAGTTCATCCCTACCGGGGTGCCCGACGCGTTCGGGTTCAACGGCGTGGACTCGTCGGCCAGTTCCGGCGACACCGTCGCATTGAAGTTCTCCAACGGCGTGCCCGGACTTGACAGCGTCGTCCGCTACCGCTGGAACGGCAACAACGTCGAGCTCGTCGCCAACGCGCGCTAGGTGCACCGTCGCTTCGGCGCGAGCGTGCGGTCTTGTACGCCAATTAACGGCGTGTCGCCGGGCAGACCCGCACGTTCGCGGAAAAGTACAGTGACAGCGTGTTCGTCGCCGACGACAAAGTCGTCTACAGCGCATCCGATCTCGCAGCGGCAGCCCGTTGCGAGTACGCGCTGCTGCGCTCGTTCGACGCGCGTCTCGGCTGGGGTCCGCCGGTGTCCAAGGACGACGAATTGCTCGCCCGCACGGCCAAACTCGGCGGCGAGCATGAGCAGCGTCATCTCGACGAGCTGCGGTCCCGCGCCGACGTCGCGATCATCGGCCGGCCGACGTACACGGTCGCCGGGCTGACGGCCGCCGCGGAGCAGACGATGCGCGCGGTGCAGGGTCGGGTGCCGGTGATCTACCAGGCGACGATGTTCGACGGCCGGTTCGTCGGGTTCGCCGATTTCCTGCTCTTCGACGGGGAGCAGTACCTTTTGCGGGACACCAAACTCGCCCGCTCCGTGAAGGTCGAAGCGCTGCTGCAGCTCGCGGCGTACGCCGACGTTCTGCGGGTAGCGGGGGTGCCGGTGTCGCCCGAGGTCGAACTCGTCCTCGGCGACGGCACAACGGCCAGCTACCACGTCGACGAACTGCTTCCCGTATACCGGCCACGGCGGGCCGAGCTCGAGCGCCTTCTCGAAGGACACCTGGCCGGAGGCGCTGCGGTCCGGTGGGACGACCCGCAGGTGCGAGCATGCTTCCGCTGCCCGGAGTGCACGATCCAAGTGAAAGCCTCCGATGACCTGCTGATGGTCGCGAACATGAGGGTGAGCCAGAGGGCGCGGCTGATCGACGCCGGCATCACCACGATGACGGAGTTGGCGCACCACGCCGGCCCGGTGCCCGAACTGCCGGCTCGAACGGTCGCCGCCCTGACGTCGCAGGCCCGCCTGCAGATCGCCCCGCGCGTCGACGGCAAGCCGCCCTACGAGATCGCCGATCCGCAGCCGCTGACCCTGCTGCCCAACCCGGACAAAGGTGATTTGTTCTTCGATTTCGAGGCCGACCCGCTGTGGACAGCCGACGGCATGAACTGGGGTTTGGAGTACCTGTTCGGTGTGCTCGATGTGAGCGGCAGGTTCACACCGCTGTGGGCGCATGATCGCCGCACCGAACGACTGGCCCTGGTCGAGTTCCTCGACATGGTGGCAAAGCGGCGCAAGCGATTCCCGAACATGCACATCTACCACTACGCGGACTACGAGAAGACCGCGCTGTTGCGGCTTGCAGGGCGCTACGGCGTCGGCGAGGACGACGTGGACGACCTCCTGCGAAGCGGCGTGCTGGTGGACCTGTACCCGTTGGTGCGCAAGAGCATCCGCGTCGGCGCGGAGAACTACAGTTTGAAATCGCTTGAGCCGCTGTACATGGGCTCGCAACTGCGCCGCGGCGACGTCACCACAGCAGCCGACTCGATCGTGCAATACGCACGGTACTGCGAGCTGCGCCGTGACGGCCATGACGACGAAGCGGCTGTGGTGCTCAAGGAGATTGCCGAGTACAACCACTACGACTGCTCGTCGACACACAAGCTGCGGGACTGGCTGATCACCCGGGCGATCGAGTGCGGCATGCTGCCGATAGGTGCGCAACCCGTTTCCGACAGCGCCGGCACCGAGGACGACGACCAACTCGCCCGCGCTCTCGCGGCTTTCGCCGGCGACGCCGTCAGCGGGCGCACCGCAGAGCAGACGGCGGTCGCGCTGCTCGCAGCCGCGCGCGGATACCACCGACGTGAAGACAAGCCGTTCTGGTGGGCGCATTTCGACCGGATCAACAATCCCGTCGACGAATGGGCCGACAGCAGCGACGTCTTCATGGTGGACGACGCGACGGTGGTCAAGGACTGGCACGTGCCGTCGTCGCGCGCGAAGAAGCAGCAGCGCTGGCTGAAGCTCACCGGCTCGCTCGCCGCGGGCGGGCTGCACCACGAGGTGTTCGCGCTGTACCAACCGCCGGCGCCCCCCGGCCTCGCCGACAACCCCGACCGGCGCGGCTTCGGTCACGCCGACGTCATGGAGGTCGACGATCCCGGCCTGCCGACCGAGGTCACGATCTGCGAGCGCACGCCCAAGGTGTTCGGCCCGTTTTCCGAACTCCCGTTCGCGCTGACGCCGGGCCAGCCGTTCCGGACCACAAAGCAGCGTGAGTCGATCGGGCACGCGGCCGCCGACATCGCCGCGGGGCTGCCCGCGCTGCCGAACACCGCGATCGTCGACATCTTGTTGCGGCGCAACCCCAGAACGCGCAGCCGCGCCCCGCTGCCCCGCACCGGTGACGCCAAAGCGGACATCACCGCCGCGCTGCTCGACCTGGACGCCTCCTATCTCGCCGTGCACGGGCCGCCGGGCACCGGCAAGACCTCCAAGGCGGCAGAGGTGATCGCGCGTGTGGTCAAGCACAACAAATGGCGAGTCGGCGTGGTCGCGCAGTCGCACGCGGTTGTGGAGAACATGTTCTGCAAACTCGCGGAGGCAGGCGTGGACCCGCAGCGTATCGGGAAGAAGGACAGTCATCCGGACGGGCGGTGGCAAGTGATCGCTGCGGACAAGTACGCACACTTCATCGCCTCACATGACGGATGCGTGATCGGCGGCACGGCATGGGATTTCGCGAACGATAATCGGGTGCCGGCAGGCAGCCTCGACCTGCTGGTGATCGAGGAGGCCGGCCAGTTCTGCCTCGCCAACACGATCGCGGTGGCGCGGGCGGCGGCCAGCCTGCTGCTTCTCGGCGACCCGCAGCAGCTGCCCGAGGTCAGCCGAGGCTGTCATCCCGAGCCGGTCGACGAGTCGGCGCTCGGCTGGCTCGTCGAAGACCAGCGCACGCTGCCGCGGCAGCGGGGGTATTTCCTCGACGTCTCCTACCGCATGCATCCGGCGGTGTGCGGCCCGGTGTCGTGGTTGTCGTACGACGGCCGTTTGCATTCCGACGAAGAGCTGACGGGACGCCGGCACCTGGCCGGGTACTCCCCCGGCGTTCGAGTGATGCTCGTGAAACACGACGGCAACTCCACCAGCTGCCCGGAGGAAGCGGCCGCGATCGTCGGCGAGATCCAGCGCCTGATCGGTGCGCAGTGGACCGACGAACACGGCAGCCGCCCGCTGCGCGAAAGCGACGTGCTGGTCGTTGCTCCCTACAACGCGCAGGTGCTGTTGATGCGCGATCACCTGGCCGCGGCGGGCCGCAGAGATGTCGAGGTCGGCACCGTCGACAAGTTCCAGGGCAAGCAGGCACCGGTGGTGTTCGTGTCCATGACGGCGTCGTCGATCGACGACGTGCCGCACGGAATCTCCTTCCTGCTCAACCGGAACCGGCTCAACGTGGCGATCAGCCGCGCGCAATACGCAAGTGTCATCGTGCGCTCCGAGCTGCTGACCGAGTATCTGCCATCGTCACCTGACGGGCTGATCGAGCTGGGCGCGTTCCTGTCGCTTGCGCCATGCTGATTCGGCGACTGGCCGCGATCGTCGACGGCAACCACGTCAGCACCGATCCCGACGTGCTCGCCGCACGAAGCGTCGATCACACTGGCCGGTACCGCGGAGGTGCTTCTGCGCTCGTGCGGCCGGGCTCCGGCGAGGAGGTCGCCGCCGTGCTGGCGGAGTGCCGTGACGCGGGCGCGCACGTGACGATCCAGGGCGGGCGAACGTCCTTGGTGGCGGGCACGGTTCCCGAGCACGACGACGTGCTGCTGTCGACGGAACGGCTCACCGCGATCGGTGACGTGGACCCGGGCGAGCGGCGGGTGGCGCTCGGGGCGGGCGTGACGTTGGCCGCCGCGCAGCACACGGCGTCGTCCGCTGGGCTGGTGTTCGGAGTCGACTTGGCAGCGCGGGATTCCGCGACGGTCGGCGGCATGGCGTCGACGAATGCCGGCGGGCTGCGGACCGTGCGCTACGGCAACATGGGTGAGCAGGTGGCTGGGATGGAGGTGGCCCTGCCCGACGGCTCAATCATGCGGCGGCACAGCGCCGTTCGCTGTGACAACACCGGCTACGACCTGATGTCGCTGTTCGTCGGTGCGGAGGGGACGCTGGGCGTGATCACCGAGCTCGACGTGCGGCTGCATCCGACGCCGGCGCGCCGGATCACCGCCGTGGCGGGGTTCGCCGACTTGTCCGAGGTCGCGGCCGCCGGTCAGGTGTTCCGTGATCTCGATGGCATCGCCGCGCTGGAGCTGATCGACTCCCGTGCCCTCGAACTGACGGCGGCTCACCTCGACGTCACCTCGCCGGTGAGCGCGCGGTGGCTGCTGCTCGTCGAGATGGCCGGCGAGCACGACATGTCCGACCGGCTCGCCGACGCGCTGGCCGGCGCCCCGCTCTGCGGAGACCCGGCGGTCGGGGTGGACGCCGTTGGACAGCAACGGCTTTGGCGACTGCGAGAAGGGATTGTCGAAATCCTCGGCATTTTCGGCCCGCCGCTGAAGTTCGACGTGTCGCTGCCGCTGCCGGCGGTCGCCGCGTTCGCGCGCCGGTCTGCCGAATTGGTCGCCGAACACGCGCCGGAAGCCATACCGGTGCTGTTCGGTCACGTGGGTGAGGGCAACTTGCACCTGAACCTGCTGCGGTGCAACATCTCCGGCGGCGCCGAGCAGGCGCTCTACGCCGCGATGATGGAGCTCATCGCCGCATCGGGCGGGAATGTCAGCTCCGAGCATGGAGTCGGCAGCCGAAAGCGCGGCTACGTCGGGATGTCCCGCGAGCCGGCGGACATCGCCACAATGCGCACGATCAAGGCCGCGTTGGACCCCACCGGGTATCTGAACCCGGCGGTGCTGTTCGACTAGACTCACTGGCGGGCACTGAATGCCGGCCGTAGCTGTCGGCGTCGGGGTCGAACCACGGGAATGCCGGTCCGTCGTCGGCGGCGTGCCAGCCCCGCGACGGCTCGACTTCGCGGTGCGCGTCGTCATGCTCGACGCGAAGGCCGTTGTGCGCGAACCCGATTGGCTCAGGCGTCGAGCGCAGCCAGCGCGCGGGCGGCTCGTGGTGCAGCGTCTCGTAGGGGTTGTGCGGGCTCGGTCGAACGGGCTGCGGTTCCGATGGGATGGCCAGCGGTTCGGTGTCACCCTCATCTGCCGGCGGCTGCGGTGGCACCGGCAGAGGCCCGCTGTCCGGTTCGGGGGGCGCCAGGGTGTACTCGGGGTAGTCGTCGTCGTCTTCGAGGTAGCCGGCGCCAACCAACGGTATCCGGTCGGTACGCGGCTCTGATTCGACCGAATCCGACTGCGGTGCAGATGCTTTGGCGATGCTGGGGCCGCCGACCAGGAACAGCGCTGCGACGACGCCGAACAACGCGATGAAGGCCGGCAGCAGCGTCGAAACGGCCATCGCGTCTGAAAAGGGTTGGTGCAGAACGGCGGGCAACTGCGTCACCGAGCCTTCGCCGGTGCTCGTCGCCCCCCGCGGCATCGGCGGCAGCTCGTCGCTGATTCGCCAGGTCATGAACGCAGCCATGCTGGCGCTGCCCAGCACCGAGCCGACCTGGCGGGTCGCGTTGTAGACACCCGATCCGGCGCCGGCGAGTTGCGGCGGCAGGTTGCGGGTCGCGGTGGCCGCCAACGGCGACCAGACGAACGCCATCCCGGCGCCCATCAACGCGAAGGGCAGCAGCAACCGCCAAATCGGCGTCGTCGGCGTCATCTCGATCGACAGCCATGTCAGCGAGATCGCCAGTACCGAGAAGCCGAACCCGACGATCGGGCGAGGATGAGACCGGTCCACGACACGGCCGACGAACGGTGCCAGCGATCCGGTGGTGATCGCCATCGGCGCGGTGACCAGAGCCGACCGCGTGGGCGTAAGCCCGCACACGCCTTGCAGATAGAACATCAGAGGCAGCACCATGCCCACCGCGATGAACCCCATCACCGCGATCGCGAGGTTCGACAGCGAGAAGTCGCGGTCGGCGAACACGCGCAGCGGGATCAGCGGCTCGTGCTGGTTCACGGACTGCCAGTGGACGAAGACGCCCATCACCACGACGCCACCCGCGATCACGCCCCAGATCCACGGCGACCAGTGATGCGACTGGCCCTCCTGGAGGCCGAAGACGATCAAGAACATCGCCACACCTGACAACAGCACCCCGAGCACGTCGAACCGATGCGGATGCGTCGGCAGCACCGGGATCAGCCACACGGCCAGCGCCAGGCCGAGCACACCGACCGGCACGTTGACGAAGAAGATCCACTGCCACCCGAGCGAGTCGACGAGCGCGCCGCCGGCGAGCGGTCCGACCAGCGTCGCGACCCCGGCCGTCGCGCCCCACACGCTCATCGCCACCCCCCGCCGCTCGGGGGGGAAGATCCGCGTGATCGTCGACAGTGTCTGCGGCGTCAGCAGCGCCGCGCCCAGGCCCTGCACCACGCGGGCGATGATCAGCATGTCGATGGACCCGGCCAGTCCGCACCACAGTGATGCGGCGGTGAAGATCGTCAAGCCGATCAGGTAGAGGTTCTTGGGGCCGAACCGATCGCCGAGCCGCCCTGCGACCAGCAGCGGCACCGCGTAGGCCAGCAGGTAGGCGCTGGTCACCCAGATCACTGCGTCGTAGTCGGTATGAAGCTTCTCCATGATCCGCGGGTTGGCGACCGCGACGATGGTCGAGTCGACCAAGATCATGAAGAAGCCGATCATCATGGCCCACAGCGCGCGCCACGACTGGGCCTGCGAAGTCTCGGGCAGTTCGGTGGTCGTCGTCACGACGTCACCCGATAGGCCATGCAGCGGTCCATTCCCTACATTCCGGCGCCAGTACTTCGCCCGGAGTGATTCGGGTGAACGCTACTACGCCCCATCTCGGCGGCACACCGCCGATGCGGCCGTCGAGTCGGTCTTCTTGATCACCGTCACGAGCGCCAGCAACGCGACGACGACGCCTGTGGTCATCACGATCGCGAGCGCGAGTTCGTCGTTGCCAAGCAGCCCGACCACCGGCGCCACCGCCGCACCGATGCCGAACTGCGCGGCGCCCAGCAGCGCGGCCGCGGTTCCGGCCGCCTCGTGGTGACGAGACAGCGCCAACGCGGGCGCATTGGGGATGACGAGCCCCATCGACGCCAGGATCGACCACACTGGAACCAGGAACGCGGCCAGCCCGCCGACACGGGCCAAGGTGAGCCCGACGAACGCCGCACCGGCGATCACGCCGAGGCACAGTGCGAACACCACGATGCCCTGTGGCGAAAAGCGCCGCAGCAGAACGACATTCACCTGCGACGCGGTGATGAACGACACTGCACCGGCGCCGAACACGATCGCGAACGCTTGCTGGCTGAGCCCGTAGTGGCCCTGCAGCACGAACGACGCACCGGAGATGTAGGCGAACAACCCCGACATCGCCAGGGCGGCCACCAGCGCCAGCGTGACGAACCTCAGGTCGCGCAGCAGTTGCACGTACGTCGACCCGACAGCACCCGGCCGAAGCGGCCGGCGATGCTCGACCGGGAGCGTCTCGGGCAGCGCGAGGGCGGCGACGACGAGAAGCGCACCGGCCAGCACGACGAGCACGGCGAACGTCCAGTGCCACGACGCGTGCAGCAGCACGGCCGCGCCCACCGACGGGGCGACGACCGGCGCCACGCCGAGCACGAGCATCAGCCGCGACAGCACGGTGGCTGCGGCCGAGTCCGCGAACAGGTCGCCGACGACCGCGATCGCGACCACCATCGCGGCAGAAGCGCCGACGCCCTGCAGGATCCGGGCGCCGGCCAGGACCTCGATGTTGGGGGCCACCAGGCACACCAGCGAGGCCAACATGTGCACCACGATCCCGCCCATCAACGGCCGCCGCCGGCCCAGCGAGTCCGACAGTGGCCCGACGAGCAGCTGTCCCAAGGCGAGCCCGGCCAGCGTTCCCGTCAACGTCAGCTGCACGACCGACGACGGCACCGAGAGTTCGGCGGCGATGCTGGGCAGCGCCGGCAGGTACAAGTCCAGTGTCAGCGGACCCAATGCGACGAGCGCCCCGAGCACGACGATCATCCGGGTGCGTCCGATGTCGGGCTGCTGGACCCCCGCGTCACATTGGCTCGTCACAGTCCGCGATGTTGCCATGCCGGCAAACAGCGCCGCGCGTCGATATTTTCTTCCGCAGCGCAGCCCTGATGCGGTGAGCTACTCAAAGTTCTGTGACTGTCCGCGCCTGTAGCCTGGACTGACGCGATTGCGAGGAGGCACGATGAACGCCGCACGGTGGGGACGCAAAGCACAACGCCCGCCTGCCGCCGAGGAGAACGCCGGCGCGGCCGCCAAAGCGTTGTCGTATGTCCTCGAGCGGGGCGCGCGCGTCCAGGAGCCCGCTGTGACCGCATACGTGCAGCGGTTGCGGCGAATCTTTCCCGACGCCTCACCGGCCGAGATCGTCGCCAAGCTTGAGCAGCGCTATCTCGGCGCCGCGATGGCAAGCGGAGCCGCCGTGGGCTCAGCGGCGGCGTTTCCGGGTATCGGCACGATCGCGGCGATGTCCGCCGTGGCGGGCGAGACGGTCCTGTTCCTCGAAACCACGGCGCTGTTCGTTCTCGCGGTCGCCGAGGTGCACGGGATCCCGGTCGAGCAACGCGAAGTGCGACGCGCATTGGTGCTGTCGGTCCTCGTCGGCGACGAGAGCAAGGGCGCGGTGCGCGATCTCGTCGGGCCCGGCCGCACGAGCGGGGCATGGCTCGGCGAGTCCACCGCCGCGCTGCCGATGCCGGTGGTGTCGCAGCTCAACAACCGGCTGCTGCGCTACTTCGTGAAGCGCTACACGCTGAAGCGCGGCGTGATGGCGTTCGGCAAGATGCTGCCGATGGGGATCGGCGCGGCGATCGGCGGCGGCGGCAACCGCTTGATGGCCAAGAAGATCATCGGCAACGCGCACAAGGCTTTTGGGCCGACGCCGGCTCGCTGGCCGCGCGCACTGCACGCCCTACCGCCTGCCAGCGCCTCTCAATAGCGTGCTCCAGCTTCACAGAACGAGCGTACTGTTAACAACGGTGCGGTCGGGAATACCGCTGTCATGGTCGCCGCGACGGCGAAGCGTTAGCCTTTAGGGCGGCGGAAATACCAGGAACCGTCCCCCATGGAACACCGGTGGGCGAGCGCCGCTGAGCGCTTCCCCGACAGAGGAAACGAGGCGAGCAGCCGCTGTGAGCAGTTCACCCTCCCCATTCGGGCAAAACGAGTGGCTCGTCGAAGAGATGTACCGCAAGTTCCGGGACGATCCCTCCTCGGTCGACCCCAGCTGGCACGAGTTCCTCGTCGACTACTCGCCCGAGCCGACCGGCAACGGCCAGCAGGTTGAGGCGGCGCCTCCAAAGCCAACTGAGCCCAAGCCCTCCGAGGCGCAACCTCAGGCCGAGACCGAGCAGCCCAAACAGGAAGCCAAGCCGGCCGCCAAGGCCCCCGTGAGCGTGGCGCCCGACGACGAGGTGCAAGTGCTTCGCGGGGCGGCCGCGGCCGTGGTCAAGAACATGTCGGCGTCGCTGGACGTGCCGACCGCCACCAGCGTGCGCGCGATTCCGGCCAAGCTGATGATCGACAACCGCATCGTCATCAACAACCACCTCAAGCGCACGCGCGGCGGCAAGATCTCCTTCACGCACGTGCTCGGGTACGCGATCGTCCAGTCGGTCAAGAAGTTCCCGAACATGAACCGGCACTACGCCGAAGTGGACGGCAAGCCGAACGTCGTCACGCCCGCCCACACCAATCTCGGCCTGGCCATCGATCTCCAGGGCAAAGACGGCGCGCGCCAACTAGTGGTCGCCGGCATCAAGAAGGCCGAGACGATGCGGTTCGGGCAGTTCATCGCCGCGTACGAGGACATCGTGCGGCGAGCCCGCGACGGCAAGCTGACCGCCGAGGACTTCAGCGGGGTGACGATCTCGCTGACCAATCCCGGCACCATCGGCACCGTGCATTCGGTGCCGCGGCTGATGCGCGGGCAGGGAGCGATCATCGGCGTCGGCGCGATGGAGTACCCGGCGGAGTTCCAGGGCGCCAGCGAGGAGCGCATCGCCGAGCTGGGCGTCGGCAAGCTGGTGACGCTGACGTCGACCTACGACCACCGCATCATTCAGGGCGCCGAGTCCGGCGACTTCCTGCGCACGGTGCACGAGCTGCTGCTGTCCGACGAATTCTGGGACGACATCTTCCGCGAGCTGGGCATCCCCTACGAGCCGGTGCGGTGGCGCACCGACAACCCCGACCCGATCGTCGACAAGAACGCGCGCGTCGTCGAGCTGATCGCCGCCTACCGCAACCGCGGCCACCTGATGGCCGACATCGACCCGCTGCGGCTGGACAAGACGCGCTTTCGCAGCCACCCCGACCTCGACATCGCCACGCACGGGCTGACGCTGTGGGACCTGGACCGCGTGTTCAAGGTGGGCGGGTTCGGCGGCGCGCAGTACAAGAAGCTGCGCGACGTGCTGGGTCTGCTGCGCGACGCATATTGCCGTCACGTCGGCATCGAATACACCCACATCCTCGAACCGGCGCAACAGCAGTGGATGCAAGAGCGCGTCGAGGTCAAACATGAGAAGCCTACCGTCGCGCAGCAGAAGTACATCCTGTCCAAGTTGAACGCCGCCGAGGCTTTCGAGACCTTTCTGCAGACGAAATACGTTGGGCAGAAACGGTTCTCGCTCGAAGGCGCGGAGACCGTCATCCCGGTGATGGACGCCGTCATCGACCAGAGCGCCGAGCACAAGCTCGACGAAGTGGTGATCGGCATGCCGCACCGCGGCAGGCTCAACGTACTGGCCAACATCGTCGGCAAGCCCTACAGCCAGATCTTCAGCGAGTTCGAGGGCAACCTCAATCCGTCGCAGGCGCACGGCTCCGGCGACGTCAAGTACCACCTCGGCGCCGAGGGCAAATTCATTCAGATGTTTGGCGACAACGACATCAAGGTGTCGCTGACCGCGAACCCGTCGCACCTGGAGGCCGTCGACCCGGTGCTCGAGGGTCTGGTGCGCGCCAAGCAGGACCTGCTGGACAAGCGTGATGGTGATGACGGGTTTACCGTGCTGCCGCTGATGCTGCACGGCGACGCGGCGTTCGCCGGCCAGGGCGTGGTCGCCGAGACGCTCAACTTGGCGCTGCTGCGCGGGTACCGCACCGGCGGCACGATCCACATCGTCGTCAACAACCAGATCGGCTTCACCACGTCGCCGCACGACGCGAAGTCGTCGGAGTACTGCACCGATGTCGCGAAGATGATCGGCGCGCCGATCTTCCACGTCAACGGCGACGACCCGGAGGCTTGCGAGTGGGTGGCGCGGCTGGCCGTGGACTTCCGGCAGAAGTTCAAGAAGGACGTCGTCATCGACATGATCTGCTACCGCCGCCGCGGCCACAACGAGGGCGACGACCCGTCGATGACGCAGCCGGCGATGTACGACGTGATCGACACCAAGCGGGGTGTGCGCAAGACCTACACCGAGGCGTTGATCGGCCGCGGCGACATCTCGATCAAAGAGGCCGAGGACGCGCTGCGCGACTACCAGGGCCAACTGGAGCAGGTCTTCAACGAAGTACGCGAACTCGAGAAACACGAGATCGAGCCCAGTGAATCAGTGGAGGCCGAGCAGCAGCTGCCGCGCGGGCTGTCCACGGCGGTGGAGAAGTCGCTGCTGGCGCGGATCGGTGACGCGCAGTTGGCGTTCCCGGAGGGCTTCACGGTGCATCCGCGGGTCAAGCCGGGGCTGGAGAAGCGCCGCGAGATGGCCTACAACGGCAAGGTCGACTGGGCGTTCGGCGAGCTGCTCGCATTGGGCACGCTGGTGGCCGAAGGCCGCACGGTGCGGCTGACCGGGCAAGACAGCCGTCGCGGCACGTTCAGCCAGCGGCATTCGGTGATCATCGACCGCAAGACGGGCAAGGAGTTCACCCCGCTGCAGGTGCTCGCGGTGGGCGAGGACGGCGAGCCGACGGGCGGGCGGTTCATGGTGTACGACTCACCGCTGTCGGAGTACGCGGCGGTGGGCTTCGAGTACGGCTACTCGCTGGGCAACCCAGACGCACTGGTGCTGTGGGAGGCGCAGTTCGGCGACTTCATCAACGGCGCGCAGTCGGTGATCGACGAGTTCATCAGCTCCGGCGAGGCGAAGTGGGGCCAGACGTCCGACGTCGTGCTGCTGCTGCCGCACGGCCACGAGGGCCAGGGCCCCGATCACACGTCGGGCCGCATCGAGCGGTTCCTGCAGGTGTGTGCCGAGGGGTCGATGACCGTCGCGCAGCCGTCCACGCCGGCGAACTACTTTCACCTGTTGCGCCGACACGCGCTCGACGGCATCCACCGGCCGCTGATCGTGTTCACTCCGAAGTCGATGCTGCGCAACAAGGCTGCGGTCAGCGAGGTCCGCGAGTTCACCGAGATGAAGTTCCGCTCGGTGCTCGAGGAGCCGGTGTACGACGTGGGTGAGGGCGACCGCAGCAAGGTCAAGCGGATGCTGCTGGTCAGCGGCAAGCTGTACTACGAGCTGGCCGCCAGAAAGGCCAAGGACAAGCGCGACGACATCGCGATCGTGCGGGTTGAGCAGCTGTACCCGATTCCGCGCTACCGGCTCCCCAGCACGCTCGAGCAGTACCCGAATGTCAAGGAGTACTTCTGGGTGCAGGAGGAGCCCGCGAACCAGGGTGCGTGGCCGACGTTCGGACTGACATTGCCCGAGCTGGTGCCGCAGCTCACCGGGATCAAGCGGATCTCGCGGCGCGCGATGTCGGCGCCGTCATCGGGATCGGCGAAGGTGCACGCCGTCGAGCAGCAGGAGATTCTCGACGAGGCGTTCGCCTAGCGAGCCAGGAAGCTGTTGAGGTCTGCGATCGCCGGCATGCTCTCCAGACCCGGAATGCCGTCGATCTGCCCATTGCCGAGCCGTGCCATCGCTCCGGGGCACCACATCGAGATCGCGATCCCGGTGAACATCGTCGCCGGTCCCAGCGACATGCCCCCGGCGTCGGCGACCTTGCCGGCGACGTCCGCGGCGTTCTGACCGGAGTCGGCGAGCATCGGGCAGACCTGCTGGCCCAGAGCGACCGCATTGCCCGGGTCGACGTTTTGAAGGCCGGCGCTGTTCAGTGCGTCGATGAAGAGGTCGGTGTTCGGGTCGGCCTGCGCTGGAGTGGCGAGCACCGTCGCAGCTGCGGCAAGTCCCCCGGAAATAATAAGCGACCCCGCGGCCGCAGCGACTTTGAGCTTCATGATTGGAGCATCGTAGCGGCGACGGTTCACGTTACCGAATCCGCTACGCGGCTGTGTCCAGCAACGCCCGACTTGATTGTCACCGGCATCGTCATCCACGCGCCAGTCTGGCTTCATCCGCTGCTCAGACAACCGGTGCCATATCGACCCGGCGAGCAACGTACGTGCGCTGCCGACCTAGCGGCGGTTTCCCAGCGAAATCGGGCTGCCCGGGCCCATGTGACCCGTGAGCGGATTGGTCTGTGCCGTCGGGCCCATCTGCGCTCGCTGCTGCGCCGCCTGGGTCAGCGCATTGAACTGCTCCACAAGCTGACGCCGGTCTTCCTCGGATTGCTGGTAGAACGTCCACATGCCCCAGGCGGCGGGTCGCACATACAACGTCACCTTCTGCTGTCGACGAGGGTTTTGCGCCAGCACCGCAGGAACGGCAACAACTCGGTCCAGCGTTGCGGAACTAACCATCTCTTGGGCGATTTCGTCCACATCCGCTGAGTCCTGCAGCTCATAGATCGACGATTGATGGGCCATGTGCGCCGAGCTCTGCAGGGCCAGATACCACGCCATCCCCGTCTCCTTCCATCGCTACAAGCGCCAGCGTAAATGCATTCCGCTCGCAGCCACCAGCGCGCACATGTTCGGCCCGCGCGTCTCAGAAAGCGAGAAAGTCAGTTGCGATGGCAACGCCACGGTGACTGTGGTGTTAGCGGCATGGGCCGACGGCGACATCTGGGGTGCGGCCACGGAGCGTCGGCAATCACTGTGATGACTCGATCAGCGTGCTGATCGAGCTAGAAATGACCGCGCTCGAAGGTATGGACGGCGCCGCCGCCGGCGGTGTGCTCCTGCCAAGCTTTTGCATCGTCCATCGTGGTCCACGGATCGTCCACTGCCGTCAGGACCACGATGGGTGCATTGATCCGGACCTTGGGGCCACGCCAATAGTGTTCGACAGCTCGGACGTCGTTGCGAAATGCGGGCAACACCATCTCCAGCACATCTGCATCGGCCAACGGTCGAGGGTGGGTGCCACCCAGCTTGCGCATCTGCTCGACGAGACGTACATCATCGCCCAGTTCGCGCCGAGCACCTCACCGACAGGGCGTGGGCGCTGCTGCTGGCCGGCATCGAGGCCGGCGACGACAACGGTCAGGTCGCCGCCGCCTGGGTCGCCGCCCACGAGCTGCGCGCGATCTACCGCTGCCGTGACCGCAACCAGGCCGCCGCACGCCTCCACGACTGGACCGTGACGTGTATCGACTCCGGGGTCCCCGAACTGCGACGGCTGGCCCGCACCATCACCACCTGCCGCACCGAGTTCCTGGCCTACTTCAGCACTGGCCGGATCAGCAACGGACCCACCGAAGCAGTCAACCTGTTGATCAAGAAAATCCTGCGCGTCGGGCTTAACCGATCACGGATTTCGCAATTTCGACAACTACCGACTGCGCCTGCTGCTGTACTGCGGAATCACCTGACAACATCACACCCCGACACCACTACGAGGCCGACTACCACCCTTGGCCGCGTAGAGCCTCTAAACGGCCGATCGCAGTAACCGTGCTTGAGGTGTAGACCTGACCCGCACCCGTCGGGCACCTGCAGTTCGGTCAGACAGCTTCTAATTTTGTGACTTGGTCATTGAATATCTTCACCAAAGAGGCGATGTCTTCTTGTGACGGGTCTCCTGGAGGAAGTTTACGCCAGCGGGATTCTATGAAGACTCCGCGGTGATACCCCAGCACGTCGAGCTCGGTGATCTCCTGGCGGGGGCTAGTCGCAGGCTGTATTGCGATTGCCCAGTCAGGCAGTCCAGGCAAGGAACGCTTAGTGACAGTGTTCGTTATGTTGCCAACTTTGAAGGTTCCACATTTACCGACGACATTTCTGTAGTCTATTCGCTCCTTATGCAGCTCAATACTAACGTTGAATGCGATATGCCGGCCATCGGTCAGTCCGCCCACCACTGCCTGAATTGCTTTCGGGGCAAAGAGCGCCGCACATTCAGGCGGATCAGAAGGATAAATGCCCTGAGGAGGATTCATGGTCATTTTAGGGCCAATCAAACGAGCGCCTTCGATGGTGGGAAAGGAGGACCGGTCGACCAGCATGGAACTCGTCAGTTGAGTAAGCTCTCCTTTCCCAGGGCGTACGGAGCGGGCGTTACTAGGTGTGTCACCTCTGGTCGAAATGTGAATGACGACCACAACGATCACCGCTATGGCCGCGGCAACCGCGATTACGCCGACGAGCCACATCAAGCGCTTGGACCAATTGTCGGATCCGGTTGAGCGCAAACCGGGCGGACGAGGACGCTGCCCTCCATGGGGCGATTTACTCACTAGGTCCGGTTGCAATTGACTCGACTCACCTCGTCGCCCAGGCCGGGCTTGATCATTTCGATGCAATACCCCGCCCCTTAGGCTTGCAGCAACGCTTTTGGCCGATCCTAAAGGTTGTCGTTGAGTGGCAGCCAAACCTGCTGAGTGAACAGGATGATCTCGGCAATGCGTAAGCCGCCTTACACGTACACCAGCGGACGACGAAGGATTGCACTCTATCCAGAACTGCCCAAGACGTCGTCCTATCAGCACTGTTTTGCGCAGACCCCCTCCAAGATCGAGGATAGCCGTCGGTACGATGGTCATCCCTCCACGATCCACTCGGCAGTCTATGTTGCTCTCGATGCCTGGCGGCAGCATTGATCGATGCGCCCCCACCAAGTTTGACCGCCCAGCATCGCCAGCAAATCTCATCGGATGTGTGGTGACACCGGAACAATCAAATCGAATGCCAGGTTCGGTCACCGGTGCCCAAACCGCAGGCGCTATGAGACCCGTATAACGATAATTGGACCGTGCTGAAATGGGAATGTGCTTGGCTGACAGCATGTATCTCGGCGACCTGACACCAATAGAAGAAACCGCACTCCACACGCAGTATGCCCGGGCGCTCGACAGCCGCTGGCGCCGCTCGATACTAGGCGACACCGTAGCCGACGAAGTCGTCCGGAGGATCGACTATGACTTCGCGGGATTGGGTGTCATGCCCAGCGTGGTCTGTCTGGTGGCGCTGCGGGCGAAAATGCTCGATGACAGGATCCGAGCCTTCACCGGGAAGCACCCCGACGCGGTGGTGGTAGACCTCGGCGCTGGACTGGACAGCGCGGCTCTCCGGGTCGATCCGCCGCCGACCGTGGATTGGTACAACGTCGACCTTCCGGCGATAATCATGCTGCGCGACAGGGTGTTGCCGGCTCGTGACGGGTCGCATTCAGTGGCCGCCTCTGTCGCAGAACCGGATTGGCCCGACGCAATTCCCGCCGACCGGCCGACGATGGTAGTCGCCGACGGATTATTCCCATTCCTGAGCGAGCCGATTGTCGTTGCGATCTTCCGGCGGATCACCGACCACTTCACGTTCGGAGAGATCGCGTTCAACGATTACGGGACTGTCAGCCGAACGAATCGCTTCGCAAAGCGCGTGATGTCGAGGAAGCGGATGTTCAGGACGATGTACAAGGAGTGGCGCTTCGCAGGATTCAAGGACGCACATCATCCCGCTACCTGGAATTCCGACCTCAGCCTCGTCGAGGAAGCCAGCGTCTTCCATGAGCCCGAGGTCGCCTTCTTCCCTCCCCTGCCGCGGCTCGGCAGCCGCATGGCCGCGCGCGTGCCAGCCATTGCGAGCAAGGCGCGAATCCTGCGCTACCGCTTTTAGCCGTGCCGGGCAGCCGTGCGCCAAGGCAAGTCCTGACCCGGGGCTACGCATGTCATCCTTGCCATCACGAGCTACGAACATGTTGTGGTGCTACATGAGCTCCTGCTTGAGCGACTCTACGCCAGTGAACAACCGCTCGTGTCATCATCGGTGGGCGCCAAGGCAAACGGCATCATTGTCGTGCCAGCGTAGTGGAAGGCATTAATGGTACTTCGAGCGGCGCTCGCCAGTATTGTCGACACGGGCTTCGATGGTCGTGCTCATCGTATACATGAATTTGTACACAGCTTCCTGATCCACGGGAGGGGGTTGTCAGGCTATCGCGTAGTCGCTCAATGGGAATCGGAGCTGCTGCTTGACAGCGTTGTTCACCGACGTGGGTCTGAAAAGCGGTGCTTCCCCGGCGTCGTTGAACCAGTACGACCGGGAGGTCACACAGTTGCCGAGGTGGAAGACCGAATCGTCGAGCAGTTCGGTCATCTGATCCAGAAAGCGGGCATTGGCCTGTTCGGTGACCTCGAAGGTGCGGCCGCCGCGCCGCTGTACTTCACCGAAGAGCCGATCCATGTGTCGCATCTGATATTCCACGGTGTTGAACCACGACAGACCGACCCAGGCGTACGGGCTGGCCAACGTCAGAAAGTTCGGGAAGTAGGGCACCGACACGCCTTCATAAGCCTGGAACTTGTTCTCCCGCCACCACTTTCCCAGATTCCGACCGTCCCGGCCGATCACCTCGATCGCCGGCAGGTTGACGTCCCACACGTCGAACCCGGTGGCGAGCACCAGTGTGTCAATCAACCGTTTGGTGCCGTCACGGCCGACGATGCCGTCGGGCTCAATCCTTTCGATGCCGCTGTTTTCGAGATGCACGTGCGGCTTGGTGAAGGTTCGGTAATAGGTGTTGGACATTGTCGGGCGCTTGCAGCCGAAGTCGTAATCCGGAGTCAGCTTGCGTCGCAACTCCTTGTCGCGAATCGACAGGAAGCGATGGATGGTGGCCAGGGTCGACGCACCGACGTTGAGTCCCTTGAAGTACCGGTATTTCCACATCGCGAGCACCATGACGGCGTCCACGGTGATGTCTGTGAACCACCGTACGATACGCTGAGTAAATGGCATCCGCGCGAAGAGCCGTTGCACTGCGGGTGAGAACCCAAAATCGATTTTGGGCACCACCCAGATCGGCGTACGCTGATAGACGGTCAGCTCCGAAACTTTCTTGGCGAGCTCGGGAATGACCTGCACGCCGCTGGATCCGGTTCCGATGATTCCTACGCGGCGCCCTTCGAGCGAGTAGCTGGCATCCCACGCAGCGGTGTGGACGATGCGTCCGGCGAAGGTGTCGATACCGGAAATGTCAGGGCTGCGTGGCTGAGACAGGAAGCCGGTCGCCGCGATGAGGAACTGCGCGCTCAACGTCTCACCGCCGGTAAGCGCGACTCGCCAGACCTGGGCATCGTCGTCCCAGCGGGCGCCTTCGACGTTGGTGTTGAACCGGATATTGCGGCGCACATCGTACTTGTCGACTACGTGATCGGCGTAGCGCTTCAGTTCTGGCCCCGGCGCATACAGCCGCGACCAGTACGGGTTGGGCTCGAACCAGTAGGAGTACGTCGTCGACGGGCAATCAACGGTGAGCCCCGGGTAACGGTTGACGTGCCATGTTCCGCCGAGTTCCTCCTCGCGCTCGAGGATCACGATGTTGTCATAGCCCAGCCGCTGGAGTTGGATCGCCGCGCCGATTCCACCGAACCCCGCCCCTACGATGACAACGTCGAACTGCTTCGTGCTCATGAAAGCGATACCCCGCCTTACTTTCCTGGTGCCAGTCCCTCTAAGGCCGACTTTGCCGCCGCGCGTCAATTCGTTACAGACATCCGATATCCCGGAAGCTGATCTGCGACGGTGCCTTAGCACAACGATAGACCCAGCTGTCCGCCAAATGGGGCTTAACGAACATGGGCGCCGGTGCCACCCGACCTATTCTAGGGAACGACTACGGGCGGGGTCTTACAGCCCCTGAGTGCCGAGCCAAGTGTGGATTCGTTCGGCGACCGCAGCCCAACCAAGTTCGAGCATCATGTTGTGACCCATGTTGGCGAACATTTCTGCTTCGGTACGATATGCGCGTGCCGTTGCGTGTACTTCCTTCGCGGTGACCGCGCCGTCATTGAGGGCCCCCAAGACCAGCAGCGTGGTAGTCACTCGTTTAGGACGGGGCAGATTGAGCAGACCGTCGAAGCCGGCCCGCGCGCTTTCTTCTTGGAGCCGCGTCGCGTAGTCCAAGATATGGGAGTCCGGCGTGTGTGCGGAGAAGAATCTTTCCCGCGCGAGTCGTGGGGTGTTGACATAAGCCAATGACTTGCCGGTAATGAGGACTCTCGTGAAATCCCAGGGGTGCCGTTTCATCCAGCGCAGGCCGGAACCGAGGTAACCCCTCGGGGGCGTGGACGCCATCAAGACGCCAGCGGGAGCGTCATGCGACTCCAGATACTTCTGCACGATAAACCCACCCATGGAGTGGCCTATCACCACGGGTCTTCTTGGCAGGCTGTCGGCAACTAAGGCGACGTCATCGACATAGTCGGCGACCGAACATATGCGCAGAGGCTTGGGAGCCGGGCTATTCCCATGGCCACGAAGGCTTACTGCCAGAGCGCGATAACCCTTGTCGGCGAAGAAGCTCAGGAAGTGTTCATCCCAACACCATGCTGCGTGCCAGGCTCCGTGGACGAAGAGAAGCGGGACAGGGTGAGATTCACTAACACTCCCCTTATCGATTACCTCGAGCATGGCGGTCAGCGTATGTGCCACTGACAGCATCTGTGTAGCATTCCCGCTAGGCATCCCGGCTCGCAAGTTGGCACGCGGGGCCTGGGATGCGATGTGCCCCAGCATGTGTCCCTCGGTTCGTCGTTAGCTCAACTTATTCGGTGCCGAGAAGACCGGCGGAGACGTCATGGATCAGTGCTCGAACCCGGCACCTAATCAGCAGCTACCGGCGACCTCTCCGTAACATCACTACCAGCGCAGGAATAAGGGGTGAATTGTGGGCGGATTTCGTTTCGGGATAGTCGACGGGCTCGTGAACTCTCGCCTTTCCCCGACCGTGCTGCCGCAAATGAGTTCCCTGACCGCCACCGCGACAGGCGCGGACTCGTTTTGGGTCGGCGACCATCTGAACGCGTTCCTGCCGCGCTCGATCGCGACACCTGAGCATCTTGGCGTCGTTACAAAATTGGTGCCCAAGGTCGACGCCATCCTCGAGCCGTGGACGATGCTCGGATATCTCGCCGCCCATAATCGGATCCGCCGGCTGCGACTCGGCGTGGCCGTGACCGACGCCGGTCGCCGCAATCCCGCGGTTACGGCGCAGGGCGCCGCGACCCTGCATCTGCTAACCCGAGGCCGTGCCATCCTCGGTATCGGTGTCGGTGAACGCGAAGGCAACGAGCCCTACGGCGTGGAGTGGACCAGACCTGTGGCACGGTTCGAAGAGGCCGTCGCCACAATTCGGACGTTATGGGATTCGGCGGGCAAGCTTGTCTCACGTGACTCGCCATACTTTCCGCTACGGAATGCGGTGTTCGACCTTCCGCCATACCGTGGGAAATGGCCCGAAATCTGGATAGCAGCCCACGGGCCACGGATGCTGCAGACTGCCGGACGCTACGGCGACGCCTGGCTTCCGTTCGTTGTCAGTCGACCCAACGACTACGCCCGGGCACTCGAGGCCGTACGCGCTGCAGCCTCCGACGCCGGGCGTGATCCGATGTCGATCACTCCTGCCGTACAGCGCACCGTAGTCACCGGCCGCAATAGCGACGACGTGGATGAAGCGCTGGACACCGTCATCATCAAAGCGTCGGCGCTCGCGGCACCTGCAGAAGCCTGGGCGCGCCACGGCGTTGGGCATCCACTGGGAGCCGACTTCTCCGGCGTGCAGGATCTGGTTCCACAAACCATCGACGAGCAAACAGCCTTGTCATACGCAGGGAAAGTCCCGGCTTCACTGATGAAAGAAGTTTGTTTCAGCGGAACACCCGACGATGTCATTGACCAAGTAGCGGAATGGCGTGATCACGGCCTCCAATACTGGCTCGTCATCAACGGCAGCGTGCTCAACCCCCACTTGCGCAAGGGTTTGGCGGCAAGCCTGCCATACGTAAAGGTCCTTCGCGGACTCAACAAGCTGTGAAAGACCCTTCGCTCAACCACTAGTGCTAGTCCCGGACACGCGCCAGGGCGGTTATTTGCCGCCAGTATGCGCATTTGCACTACTGCGTTCCGGCAACCGCCGACCCGGCTTCGGGACTGTCGGCCCAGTCGTCGGCGCAGCTAACGCTGCCCGCATTAGGTGGGGAACGGAGAGACGTTTGGTGTTCTGCGCGAGAGTTCAGCGCAGGTTCTCGAACGCCGTATCGGCTGAGATCATCGCCGCTGCGGCGGAAAAACCGCCAACATTGCGAGTCGGCTACGGGCACACGGGCCTCGCGAGCACAGGTGAGTAGCATGCGCTTCAAAGCCCGGTTGGTGAGCTGTACCGCTTCCCGCCACCGCTTGACGTTTCG
>JBLNEK010000050.1:0-15929 GCA_050262635.1 Candidatus Sericytochromatia bacterium
CGCTGATCCAGTTCATTAGTCACCACGGGATCGAGTGTTTCGGACATTGGTGATCCTTCCCGCCAAGCTCATGCCCGGCGTGTCAGACCAAGATCAGATCCACCGTTGTTCAGACACTCCCTCGTGAGGTATCAGTGGCTGGGCGATCGACTCAGAGTTCTACGTGGAGAGGACCGGTTAGCGCGCGGCTCGGGTCGTATTGGTTGCGCCAGTGCGGGTGTGAGTGGCGGTTGCGCTGGGCTTTCTCGCTTTGGGCGCGGGAGGGATGTCCTTGGGCGCGGCAGCGCGGTTCTTCGGCGTCGTTGACGAGTGCGGTGTTGCCGGGGCCGCAACCGTCGTCCTGGCCGCAGCTACCGCTGAGGGCGCTTCGCTCGTGGATGTGGTGGTCGATGGCATCATCGGCGTCGTCCTCTTCGAGGCGGCCACGGTGTTGTTGCGTGTTGGCTGGCCGCTCTGGTCGGCGGCGGTGGCCGTTTGGGCAGCACCGTCGACTGCCGACGCTGAGCGCAGCACTGTCTTTGGAGTCGCTGTCGTGGCCAGTAACGGTGCGGGCGTGGGAGAAGTTGACGACGGCTGCGCCTGGGGTAGCGGTGCCACCTTTGGAGTCGTTGCTGCTGGGTTGTCAGCTGTGGAAATCGCTGCCGAGGCTGCAAGTTGCGCGGCTTGGGATGTCGCTGGCGAGGTGGCGTGCGTCGCAAGATCGGTGAGTGCAGCCTGAATACCTTGGCCGACCGCTGCGGCGAGACCGGTGGCGAGCTTGGTCGGGTCGATGGTGGGGAACAGTCCGGCTGGGGTGGGCTGGCCGTAGGGGATGGTTCGGTCGTAGCCCAGCTCGATGAGCACCCGCATGGCGGGTTGGATCAAGTCGACGATCGGGGTGGTCAGTGCACTCAATCCTGTTGCGGCACCGATGTCCACGAGCGGCTGCAGCAGGGGCAGATTGTTGGGAGGGATGGTGATGTAGGTGGTGTCGCCGTAGGTTTGGCGGTTCGCGGGGTCGTTCATCAGCTGCTGCAGTTGGGCGGGCGTATATCCGCCTGGCAAGCCGGTCGGGAAGAACGGGATGCCTGCCGGGAGGGGCAGGAAGGGGTTGGGGTAGGTGGCGTGTACGCCGAGAAACCCGGCGAGCGCGTTGAGGTCGGCCAAGATGTTGATCGGATACTGCGGGAAGTCGGCGACCGGGTCGTACTGGAAGGCGATGTCGGTTGTTTTGTACCCGGTGTTGGTCGGGGTGGGGGGTCCGTTGAAGGTGATGTTCAGGATCGGGATGTGCACTCCGGGAAAGCGGGTGAAGATGCCCCCGTTGGGGCGATTGGTGTTGCCGATCAGCGCGAACGACAGTTGATCCGGTGGCGGGGCGGTTGGGTCGCTGGCCAGGTTGGCCTTGACGATGGTGGCGATGTCGCTGCTTTGGGAGTAGCCGAAGATGACGACGGGTTCACCCGGGTGTTGCGCCAATTGGGTTTGCAGTGCGTTGTTGAGGTCCACTACGCCTTCGGCCACCGACGGGTCAAAAGTGGTGCTGCCGATCAGCGGGGGCAGCAGGCCTTCGGGGGTAACGACCGGGACGAGTCGGCAGGTCGCGACGTCGCAGGTCGTATTCGGTGCGATGTAATAGGTTTCGACGTTGGGGATGTAGTTGGGGATCGGCACGTGGATGCCTGCATCGGTGAGCACCGTGGGGTTTCCTATACCGCTGCCCCCCATAATCAGCGCCGTGGTCGCGGCCAGCCTGACAACCAGCGAGGTGCTGGACGCGATGACGACCACCACGACTGCAATGAGCGCCACGGTGAGCACAACGCCCGTTCGTGCTACATGACGCATCAGCAACCCTCCACTGCGAATGAGAGGTGAGGCTCCCAGCACTTTCGACGGCCGCCGAATCCCCAAATCTTGGGTTCCATTCTGGCCGCGCGCGATGGACTGGTTGAAGGGCCGTTGGTCCCCGGTCCGGGATCATGACTGATACCCGCATCCGATCACCGCGATCGCTGCTCGCGGAGGCGCTGGGTGGTGCTGGCGAAGTGGTCAGCAATCGCGGCGGCGTCTAGAAGCCCCTATGGGTCTTGGCAGAATTGTTCAAGTTCTTCAAGACATTGCGCAGAAAGTGGTGCTCCATGGTCACGAGGCGATCGGCCAAATCGACGGCGGGGCTGATGATGGGTCGCCGCGAGCCATCCTCCTGCGAGGGCAGCGCATCTTCCACCGCCTCGGCAATGTAGCGCGATGCATCGACCGCCGAATAATTGATCATTTCCACGCGGACCAGCAACTCATCCAACAGGTTGATCGCCTGTTCCGCAGCCGCCTGGACTTTCCCTGTACTCGCGGTGCGCTCAAACTCTGGCATCGTCAGCCCCCGCATCCGTTGCTGATTGGAGCGTGTTGAGCGGTACCCCGGCAGCGGAGCGGACAAACACGTTCCGTATAACAGTGGACGGAGGGCCGTAGCTGAAGTCGTCGGCGACCCGCTAGCATCACGGCAACGTCGCCTTCGGCCAACCCCGGGGCGGCACATCCATGACCGGCCAGGCACCGGGCGATCCGACCCTGCGGCCCTGCGCGGGCCATCCCTCACACCTGACGTCGGCAAGGACTTCCTCGGCCAGCCCACATGAGGCGGCAGGTCGTTACTGAGCCAGACACCGATGCTTGGGATATCCAGATACAACAACACCGCCGTTTGCACGGCAAATGATTTTCAGCCAGCCGAGCCGGAGCGTCGCAATGAAAGCGCCGCGATGAAGAGGTACGGAAGATCGACTACGGCGACATCCGGCCACTGCAAGTAGCTGACCGCTACGGTGGAATGCAGAAGAGCGCCCGACGCTGGCTCAGAACGCTGAGGGGGGTGTGGCCGCGAGTACTCGCCCGATAACTCAAGGCATGGCAGAGCACCGTGACGTGCATAAGCGCACGTGAGCATGGCCGCCAACTGGACGGCACTCCGAAGATGCCAGGCGAGCCGAAACGCGTTCAGCCATCCCGGGATACGGACCGCAAAAAGGTCGATTGACCGGCATGGACGAAACAACTTTCAGCCGTCGCCGCCTGCTGGCGCTGGCCGGCGGCGTGGCTGCCGTGAGCGCATGCTCGAACATCACCCGCCCCGGTCCGGCCCCGCAGGCGCCGAACCCGCCAGCGCAGACAACGGTTTCGCCGACGCGTGCGTCGGCCGCCACATCGGCCGTCCTGCTGTGCCGTGATGCCTGGGGCGCCCGTCCCGCCCGTCCCGGCGGCACCCCGCACACGATCACCCGCATGACGATCCACCACACGGCTGTGGTGCTCGAAGACAACCGCAACATCGCCTCTCGCCTTCGCCAGCACCAAAGATTCCACCAGGACGAGCGCGGCTGGATCGACATCGCGTACCACGTGGGCGTCGACCGCAATGGGAACATCTTCGAGCTGCGGACACCGGATCTCGCCGGCGATACCGCGACAAACTACAACCCGGCGGGCCATTTCCTCGTGGTGTGCGAAGGTGATTTCGACCACGAGGAAGTCACCGAGGCGCAGCTGCACGGAGCCGCGCTCGCCTTCGCCTGGGCCGCACAAACTTTCGGCGTCGCCAGCGATACATTGGCGGGCCACCGGGATGTCAGCGCCGACACCGCCTGTCCCGGCTCGAGCCTCTACGCCCATGTCTCGTCGGGGGATCTGCAGCGGCGCATCGATGACCTCCTGACCGCCGGCACCGTGAACCTTCAGCGTGTATGCGGCCCCGAGGCGGCAGAAATCGTCGCGGCAATCGAGTCAGGACGCTGACGGCTCGACGACCACGCGGAACACGCCCATGGACTTGTCCCGCGTCACGCGGAACGCCTCCACGGCGTCCTCGATAGGGAACCGGTGAGTGATCAGGGTGCCGGTCAACTCCGGGCGCGCGGACAGTAGCTCCCCCGCTGCCACGAAGTCCCGGCGGCTGTGGTGGCTGCAATAACCGAGCGAGGACGCAAGGCGACTTCCTTCATGAACGCGGCGTCCATCGGCCAGGCCGTGTCGGCGTCGTACATGCCGAGGTGCACTACCGTGCCGCCCGCCCGCGCCAGCTCGACGGCGAGGTGCAATCCGCCCTCACTGCCGCCGGTTTCGATCACCACGTCATACCCGCCCGTCGGCGTCGCGGCACCGATCCTTTCCCGGGCTTCGTGCTGATGCGGATGACGTGCCTGCACCGCGACCTCGGCTGCGCCCATCTCTTGCGCGGATGCGGCGGCGAGAATGCCGACACCGGACCGCCGACGTCAGCCCGCGGAGCGGCCAGCCGGCTGCGCGAACTGCCTCAACTCGAGGTAAGCCTGCTCGGTGTGACGCGCGAGCTCTGGCAGGTCGTCGAAGGCCGCGGCGTTGGCCACGAAGCCGAAGTCCATCCGATCGTGGTACGAGGTGAGCGTCGCGTTCAACCCGATCGACGCGGCGAGCGCAGAGATGGGATAGACGTCGACGAGCCGCGCACCGTTGAGATAACGAGGCTCGCGGGCGCCTGGCACGTTGGAGATGACCAGGTTGCACGCCGGACGCACGACGCGGTCTAGGTGGGTCGAGGCGGCCAGGCCGGCCAGCGCGGCCAGCCCCGCGGCATACGTCATCGCCGCGCCGTTCGACATGCTGCCCAGTTCCTTCTTCGCCGCGCCGATCGACTCGACCACTTGCCGGAACCGCTCCGGCAGGCTCGCGGCGGGCTCGCCCAGGCGGACGAACATCGCCGACACCCGGGTGCCGATCGTGGTGTCGTCTTCGGCACGCAGCGACACGGGACACATCGCGATGAACGGGTGCGCGAAAGCACGACCGCTTTCCCGAAGGTACGCATGCAGGCCCGCGTCGACGACCGTCACCGCCACGTCATTGAGGGTGGTACCGGACCGGTGGGCGATCGCGTGCATCTCCTCGAGCGGCAGCGACAGCGTCGCAAACCGGCGTCCCACGGCGAGCGGATCGTTGGTCGGTGCGCGATGTGCGGCAAAGGGCAGGCTGCCTTCCAGGTGGACACCGGCGAGGCCGGCAACGGTCTTGCGCAACGCACCGATAGAGACTTCGTTGATGGCGCCGACCTGGGTCACGGCTGCTTGGACCGAGTCGGCGATTCGGCGGGCGAGCGACGCCGGCGGGTGCGGGGCGGGCTCCGGTGCCCCGAGGGCAAAGCCGGGCTTGGCTATCGCCCGCTGATCGGACATGCTCAGCCCCGCGTACAGGCTTTTCATGCCCGAGGCGCCGTCCATGACCGAGTGGTGGATCTTCGTGTAGAGCGCGAACATGTTGTCCGGCACGCCGTCGATCACCCAGCAGCGAAACAGCGGACGGTCGTGGTCGAGCATGGGCTCGTGCAGATCGGCCACCAGCCGAAGCAACTCGTCATAGCCGGACCCGGCGGGCAGCGACAGATGCTGTACGTGATGGTGGGCGTCCCAGTGCGCCACCTCGCGGAAGTGCGGGACGCCGCCGCCCAGCAGTTCGGGGACGTAGTTGAACGGCGGAGCCGGCGGATACGACCGGTAGGCCTCCACGATCTCGCCAACGACGGATCCATCGCCGGGCGGTTTCTTGAACAGCAGCATCGCGCCCACGTGCGTCGTGCCGACCGGTGACTCCATCAAGAGCCACGAAAGATCGAGCGGCGGAATGGGTTTGGTGGCAGTCGTGCTCCGGTCGGTCATCTCCATCTCCTATCCGAAGGCAACCCAGATGCTCCTCTGCTCGAAGACCGCGGACCAGGGCATTAGGACCCCGAACCGGCGGCCGAAAGTCGCGCGGGCGGGTACCGGCGCAGGATGGATGAATGACGACCGTGATCGTGATCGTTGTCGTGCTGGTACTGCTGGCCATCGGCATAGTGATGGACCAGCTTTTCCGGTTGAGGAAGTACCTGAACCAGACTCCTCCGAAGCCGCGGGACCACGAACCTCCGGAGCCGTGAACGCTCCTTGTGAAACGGCCAGCGGCGCGCGTCCCAAACTGCCCCGGTCATCATCGGCCGCGCCCTATCATCGCCGGATGACCAACACCCCGGCCCTGTCGCGATGGATCGTCAGGTGGCTCTGCGCCGCCGCCCTGGTTACCTCCGGTGTGGTGCTGGGTCCGCCGATAGGCATCCCGTCGGCCGCCGCGGACTGCCCCGACATCGAGGTGGTGTTCGCGCGCGGCATGACCGATCCGCCGGGCCCGGGGCCGGTAGGCGCGGCCTTCGCCGACTCCCTTCGCGCCAAGGTGGGCGGCAGATCGGTCGGGGTCTACGGGGTCAACTATCCCGCGACGATCAACTTCCTCGGTGTCGCCGACGGAGTCGTCGATGCCAACAACCGGATCAACGACATGACGATGAACTGTCCCGGCACGAGGCTGGTGCTCGGCGGTTTCTCGGAAGGGGCGGCCGTGATGGACATGCTGCTCCTCGGTGCCGTTCCAGGCCTCGGCGCGATACCGGGAATCGGTGCGATACCGTCCCTCAACACCGTGCCGGGTTTGGACGCGATTCCTGGCCTGACGAACGTACCCGCGATGGGAGCGATGGGCCCACTGCCGCCCAACGACCACATCGCGGCCGTGGCGGTGTTCGCGAACCCGCTGGACAAGGTGAGCGGCTCCCTGGGTACACAGAGTCCCGTCTATGGCGGCAGGACCATCGACCTCTGCCACGCCAACGACCCGGTGTGCGGCGATGGCAACGACGTGAACTCACACCATCTCTACGTGCTGGGCCTGACCGACCGGGCGGCGTCGTATGTCGCGGGGCTGGTCTAGCGCCTTAGTCGCCGGTGCGCTCGACGCGCGAGTCGAAGTCGCTGTTGAACGGGCACGCACCCGTCAGCGTGTAGTGGCCGCGTCCGTTCAGCAGGGTGATCGGGTCTTGCTTCGGTTGCGGCAGAGGATATTCCAGGCTTATCTCACGCTGGGCGGTGCCGCCGTTCTGGCACTGCGCCTGGCTCGTGGTGTTCGTCAGCACCCACTTGTCGTTCGAGAACAGCAGGTTCTTCACCTCGTCGGGATTGAGCCAGAAACTCAGGCAGCGGTCGCCGGTGCGCAGGCAATAGGTCTGGATGTCGAAGCTGGCTTGTGCCGTGCGACGGTCCGTCGCGTAGGTGTCCGTCTCCTGGTACCTGCCGTGCAGCGACTGCGCCGGCGACACCACGCGGGCAGGCTGCGTCTGCGGGTCGGCGATGGACACGTCGTCAGCCACGTTGCCGGTGCGGGTGAAGCTCACCTGTTGGTTGCGGGCGCAGCTGGTGGTCGACCGCAGGATGTATTCGCCCTGCAGTGATCCGTCGGAGCGTTGCTCCAAGGACAGCGACTCCCAATACTCGGTGGGCGCGTCCTGACAGGTGCCCGACCTCGCGCTGACCCCGATCCAGCGGCCGCCGATCTTGTCGAGCACCAGCGTCGACGCCGTCGACTCCGAGCCGCCGATCTTCGACGCCGCCGCCACGCAGGCACCATTGCGGCACGCGGACTTGATGACCCACTTCTCTTGTCCGCCCGGTGCGTTGTCGTAGGGCTGGCCGTTCGGCCTTGTCGCCGAGGCAAATTCGGCAGTGAACGTGCCGTCGATCGGCCCGGCCGGGCGCGCCGGCTTCTCGCTTCCGTCGATCGCGACGAAGAAGAAGATCAGGGCGAGCACAAGAAGGAGCACGCCGATGGGAATCACGATCGCTTTGCGTCGCCACCACGGCCAGGACGTCTCTTCCTCTACGGGCACAGAGGTTTTCGGGACAGGGACATCGGGCGGCCGGTAGAGCGTAGGTGACGACGATTCGAAGCTGCCGGGCGGACCGTACTGGGTCGGGCGTTCAGCCGCGTTGTCCGGTGCCCGGTACAAGCTGGGTGACGACGATTCCACGGGCGTCGCGGCCGGACGTTGCCGCGTCGGAGCCCAGGCTTCGTCGGCACTTTCGGCGGGCCGGTGCCGCGTGGGTGCCCACGGTTCGTGGCCTTGTGCCTGAGCGCGCCGCTGCGTGGGTGCCGACGCCACCGGGCCGGCCTCGGTGCGCCGCGCGTCGACGGGCAGCGGGGCGGTGATCGCGTTGCGGGCGGCCCGGGCCATGTCAGTCGTGGTCGAGTAACGCTCCTCGGGGTCCTTGGCCATCCCGACGGCGATCACCGCGTCCAGTTGTGGCGTCACGCCCGGGCGGGTGATCGACGGCCGCGGCGGCGGTGTGGTCAGGTGCCCGGCGATCTGCTGCTCGACGCTCTCGCCGGGGAACGGCCGACTGGCGGTCAGGCATTCGTAGAGCACACACGCCAGCGCGTAGATGTCGGACCGAGTGTCGCTGCGTCCGGTACTGAACCGCTCCGGAGCCATGTACGGCCATGTGCCGATCACGTTGCCGGTGCCCGTCAGGCCGGTTTCGCCTGCGCCGCGGGCGATACCGAAGTCGATCAGATAAGCGAAGTCGTCCTCACAGATCAGGATGTTGGACGGCTTGACGTCGCGGTGCACGAGTCCGACCCGATGCGCGGCGTTCAACGCCGATGCGATCTGCTCGATGATCTTCACCGCTCGCTGTTGCTCGAGAGGGCCGTCGGCCAACACGTGCTCGAGGTCTTCACCCTCGATCAGGCGCATGTCCACATAGAGCCGGCCTTCGATCTCGCCGAAGTTGTGAATCGGTACCACGTGCGGGTTGTTCAGCGACGCTGCGGCGAACGCCTCGCGCCGAAAGCGTTGCTCGAAAACAGGATCCGCGGCCAACTGCGGCGGCAGTACCTTCACGGCGACCACTCGCTGCGTGGCAGTGTCGAACGCCTTCCACACCTCGCCCATGCCGCCGCGACCCAACAGCTCGATCAATTGGTATCGGCCGAAAGGCGTACCCTCCATTACGCCTCCCGCCGGCGGCGAACCAGCAGCGTCACAGCCATCACCATAAGCCGCCGCGGCGCCTCGCGTTTGCCATTGGATTCGGCTCTGGTCCATCGCGTGCACAGGTTGATGTTTGCGGTTTTGCTGAATTCGTCATGTTGGTGGGCGGACGCTGCGACAATGCGATGAACCCTGTGAGCACGAGAACGCCGTATTCGAAGGGACATTTTGATGACCGTTTGTCACCGAACGCGATTGGCCATGGTGGTCACGACCGTTACCGCCGTGATCGCTGCTCTTGCTGGCCTTGCTGCACCGAAGGCGCAGGCGTTCTACATCCAGAATCACGAGATGATCACGCGCAATGCGCTACCCCCGGATCAGGTGGACCAGGCCGCGCTGGTCCAAATTCTCGTGGGGCCACCGCCGGGGGCCGGAGCGGTGGGAAGCGACGCGTTTGTCAACGACGACTTCCGACATATCGACAATGCGAAGAACCCGGCGGACATCTGCGCTCGGACTACGGAGGCGTGGAACACCTTCTACCCGGTCATCGTCGGCGGAGCGCAGGCCACCGGTCCGGGTGGCGCCGAATTAGTGAACGGATTCGCCGCGCGCGCGGCATTCGGTGGCCTGGCCCATGCGCTTCAGGATTTCTTCTCCCATTCCAACTGGGTCGAACTCAACGTCGCCGCGGGGGATTTGCAACGGATGCCGCCGACGCTCATGCCGACCTGTGATCCAGCCGCGTTTCCTCCGGAGCTGCACACCGGGTATTTCTCCATGGAGTATTCGCCGGAGTTCCAGCTTAACGGCTGCCCGCCCGGAGGCCCCCCGCCCGGATTCCCCGAGTGCCACGACGCGATGAACAAGGACGGGTGGAACACGGCTCGTGGGATGGTCATGGTCCCGGGCACGAACATGAACAACTTCGACCTTGCGGCACAGCTCGCCACCCGCGCGACCACCGACCTGTTCTGGCAGGTGCGCGGTCTGATCGTCAACAACGCGGGCGAATGCGTTGCGGCGAACCTGTTCCAGGCCGACCGAAATCAGCCCTGCTGGGGGTGAGAGGCAGGGCGCCACAGGGTCACCGGGGCGTCACCCCGGTAATCCGGCCCGTGACTTCTAGGAGTTTAGAGATGCATAGGGCGTTGGCTGAAAAGCTTTGGGAAACGACGTCGTTCAGCGTCGCACGGGGGGGCATGGCACGAGCGAAGGACGGTCCGCCACGCCTCTCTTCGAGCAGAGGAGTCGAGGCGCGATGAGTGCACGCGTTTGTAGGCGCCGAAGCGCCGCGGTTGTTCTGGCAGTCGGTACGGCCACGGCGCTGACCGCGGTGACCGCCGGGGTTTTCCCGGCGCTGGCCGAGCCAGTCACCGAGACGACGGTGCCGGTCCCGACGACGGTGGAAACCGTCCCGACGGTGGTCACACAGGCGCCGGCCACCGTAGAGACACCGGCGTACACGCCGCCGCCGACGGTGGCCTCCCCGACGGTGACGGAGCCCGCTCAGGTGTCGACCCCCGTGTCGACGCCTGCCCAGGTCTCGACGCCCGAACCCGTGACGACTCCGTCGGCGGCCGTCACCAGCCCGTCGGCAGGGGTGACGACGCCCTCGGCTGCGGTCACAACGCAGCCGGCAGCCGCGACCACACCATCTGCATCGGCGACGCCGTCTGTGTCGCCGACACCGAGCGGATCGGCAACGCCGAGCTCGGCGGCTCTGAGTTCGACGCCGTCCAGCGGAGCGGCGACCACGCCATCCACTTCGCCCGGCGGGTCAGCCAACCCGTCCAGTTCGGTGACGACCCCGACTTCGCCCGGGGCCACCACCCCGTCGTCCGCGGTGAGCGGGTCGACGCCCAGTGGTGTGACCCCGTCGTCGTCCTTGCCCACGTCGCCAATCACCATCCAGGCCGAGCAGGTGATCCCTACAGAGACCCCGCAGCGGCTGGAGGCCAGTCCGCAGAACATCGAACTGGCCAAGGCGGCCAAACCGGTCGAGGATATTCCGGCGCCTGCCCCGCAGACCCAGATCGACCAGATCAAGAATCAACTGGTCAGCCAGAATCCGGGCGTCAACTCCGCGATCACGGTGGCTCCCGACAATCCCGCCTCACAGGTCAGCGTCGTCAAGCAGTTCCAGCCGGACTGGGTCCAGTACGACCAGTTCTACCGGCCGATCATTCTCAACCCGTTCCCCGACCCGCTCCAGATCGTCTACCAATATGCCGGGGCGCCAAGGGTTTTGGTGGTTCCGCCGTTGGCTAGCCTCATCACCGAGGTGGCCGAGCTCGGCGCGTACAGCTTCACGGCGATGGTGCTCAACGCGATGGGAGTGCCGACGAACGCCGCGGTCGGCACCCTGTTGGGCGGCGGTTATCTGCCCGCGCCGGGCCAGCCGCCGCCGTCGCCTCCGCCGGTGGTGAAGTACAACGACGTTCCGGTGCAGGTGAAGTACTCGAACGCGACGTATCGGCCGTTCGTGGTGAAGCGGATCGTCGACGTTGGAATGGACCCCAAGGTCGGACAGCAGAAGGTGCTGCTCGACGGCGTGACTCCGGCCTGGGGTCAATGGACGCAGAACGCGGACGGCGAGCGGCAGTTCGAGGTCCACCAGACTCAGCAGTTCCCGGGTATGGACGAACCCGGTGAGGCCCCGTTGCCGGGTGACTACCAGCTGCAGTTGGCCAGCAGCGAGTCCCCCGCGGGCGGCTTCAGCGCCAAGGATGTCATGCTCATCGCCGCGGCCGCCGTGGTGGCGACGCTGGGTATCGGTGCGATCGTTCTGCCGATCTTCCTGGGCCGCCGGCGCGCCCGGCACTGAGCGTCAGCCGCTGTTGGCCGCCGGTGCCCGCGGCACCTGGAACGTCGCCTGCGGCGGCACCGAAACCTGTGTCGTGGGTTTGTTCCCCGGTGTCGACTCTGCGGCCGGGTCTTGAGCGACAGCGGCCGGGGCCGTGCACGATCCGGGCACTCTGCCGACGATTCCGCCAGACATGACGTAGCAGTACTCGGGGTCCCTGACGGTCTTTTTCATGCAATTGTCGTAGGTTTCGATGTCCCACTCTTGGGGTTCGGCGCTCGCGACAACGGATGGGACACTCACAAGGGCGAGCGCCGCCGTTGCGACGGCAGGAGCGAGCCGCAGGCGGGTGGGAATGGCGATGGAAACGATCATGGCTCGCTCACTTCCACGGCTGCCTGCCGCCAATCCTTGGCCGGACGGCAACGGCAGCCGTGAACAAGAGTGTATGAGCAGCGCGTATGCGACGTGCGCAATCGGCAAAAGGGGCGATGAGCCCGTTCTGGCCTAGCCGTCGGGTCCGGGAGCCAGCGTCACCTTGGCGGTGCGCTGCTGGCCGGTGCGGTCCTGCCACACCAGGTCGACGATGTCGCCGGGATAGTGCCGGTCGAGCACGGTCGTCAGCGTCGTCGCGTTGGCCAGCGGGACACCGTCGAGGGTCAGCAGCACGTCGCCGCGCCGCAGCCCGGCCTGCTCTGCCGGGGTTCCGGTGAGCACGTCGCGCACCGTGACGCCACCCGCGGGATTCCGCTGCGAGGTGCCGACGCCGATCCCGAGCATGGCCGGCGCGCCGATGTGGACCGTGCCTCCAGGTGTCCTGGACTGGATCTGGTTGGCGATGCCCATAGCGCGATTAATCGGGATCGCAAAGCCTTTACCGCCGGGCGTTCCCAACCGGTAGTTCACCGATGCCGCCACATTCACGCCGATGACCTGCCCGGCACCGTTGACCAGGGGGCCGCCGGAGTCACCGGGCCGCAGCGGCGCCGCGAAACCGATCAGGCCGGACAGCTGCTCTGAGCTGCCGGTCAGGTCGTCTTCGGCTTCAATGTCCGCGCCGAGTGTGCTGACCTGGCCTTGTTCGCGGCTGATCGGGCTGCCGTTGCCGTTGGCGTTGCCGATGCTGACCACTGGTTCACCCACGGTGACCTGGTTGGAGTCGCCGATCGGCGCGCTCGGCAGGCCGCCCGCGCCGAGTAGCTGGATCAGCGCGACGTCTTCTGTGCGGTCGTATCCGAGGAGCTTGGCCCTGAAGGTCTGCCCGGTACCGACATTGGTGGCGGTGATGGTGTCGGCACCGGCCACGACGTGATTGTTGGTCAGCACGATGCCATCGGGGCTGAGGACGATCCCGGCGCCGTAGCCCACCACACCCTGGTAGTCGACGGTCGTGTTTATCTGCACCACGCTCTGCTCCGCGCTGGCCGACGAGGTACGCGCGGGATCGCCGGGCACCGCCCGGGAGTTCGGCGCCATTGTGGGAGCGACCAGCGCGAACACCGCAGCCAGCGCGGTCGCAAACGACAGCCACCACGTCGTGCGGTGCCGTCGGGAGGTCAATGCAACCATCTGCTGCCTTTCGGGCTGATCGGACTCACGTTGATTTCCATCTTGGCCCGATTCGCAAACCTTGTCGAAAGAAGGGCCGTCAGTCGTCGACGGCGACGCCGCCCGATTTACGACGCAGCCGCGGCCGGCGCAGCTTGCCCGACGGGCGCTGATTGCGCAGGCCGCCCCGGGCGGGCTCGTCGGCGAGGGTGTCCTCCGGCGCCGGGGTTTCTTCGTCGGCGACCTCAGCCTCGTGAGTCGCTTGAGCCGCTTGGGTCTCTTGCTTCTCGTCCACCGCTTGCTCGTTGGCCTCGTCGGCCCCGCCGGGTGCCTCCCCAGCCTCCTCGACCTCGTCGGCGGCTTCCGGAGCCGCCTCATCGCCCTCCTCGGCCTCCTCAGCCGGCTCTGACGCCTCGGCCTCGTTCTTCCGGCGCCGCCACCTGCGGGTACGCTCCTTCTTCTTCAAAGGCTTGGGTGGCGGCGGTGGCAGTTCGGCGATGAACGCCAGGTCGAAGGCGAAGATCCCGAGGAGGGAGATCGCCGCCGCCGCGCCGTAGATGCCGAACAGCCAGCGGCCGGCTTGATCGAGGGTCAGCCAGATCTCGCTGATCGACGTCCCGATGATCAGCACACCGCCCAGCACGTGCAGCACGATCGACGACATCCGCAGGCGCAGCGCCAATTGCGGAGTGCCGTACTCGGGCCGCCGGGTCCGCAGCCAGGTGAATACGACGGGCAGTGCGGCAAGCCCGATCAGCGCGCCCGCCACGATCCGCAGGACCGTTCCGAGCGTGTGCGACGTGACACCGGACAGTTCCCACCATCGGGGGATGACGAACAGGAAGTACAGGACGCCGGCCGCGATCGAAAACAGCGCGTGCCAGATCACCGCAACGGTGCGGCTCATGCCCCTCCTCAAGCGCCCAACGGGGCTCTAATCGACTTGGCGTGATGCGGGGCACCCGGCTTCCGGTGCGCCCCACATCCCGGCGGCGGAGGATGCGGGATTTGAACCCGCGAGGGCTATTAACCCAACCCGCGTTCCAGGCGAGCGCCATAGGCCACTAGGCGAATCCTCCGTCGGCCATGGTAACCGACCAGTCCCGACGGCCCGGCGGTCCTCGCCGTCGCAGGTACTACACTCTCCGTGGACCCCGCGCGGCGTCTATCCTGTGAACTCCCCCAGGGCCGGAAGGCAGCAAGGGTCAATGGGCTCTGGCGGGTGCGCGGGGTCCCCTTGCGGAATGGCCCGCAGCCAGCTTTCGGCCTCGAGGTGAAAGGCGCATGGTTTCGTTCACTTCCCTCGGCCGTGACGAGTTGATGGCCCAGCACGAGCTTCAGCAGGAGAACTACGCGGCACTGCGCGCGACGAAGCTGACGCTGGACCTCACCCGCGGCAAGCCGTCCCCCGAGCAGCTCAATTTGTCCAACGAGCTGTTGGCGCTGCCGGGTGCTGATTTCCGGGACGGTGAGGGCACCGACACCCGCAACTACGGCGGCCTGCACGGGCTGCCGGACCTGCGGGCGGTCTTCGGCGAGCTGCTCGGGATCCCGGTGCCCAATCTGATCGCGGGCAACAACTCCAGCCTGGAGCTCATGCACGACATCGTCACCTTCTCCGTGCTGCACGGCGGTGTCGATTCGCCTCGGCCCTGGAGCCAGGAGCCGGTAGTGAAGTTCCTGTGCCCGTCTCCGGGCTACGATCGTCACTTTGCAATCACCGAGACGCTGGGCATCGAGATGATCACGGTCCCGATGCGTGAGGACGGGCCCGACGTCGACCTGATCGAGGAGCTGGTCGCCGTCGACCCGGCTATCAAGGGCATGTGGGCCGTGCCGGTGTTCTCGAACCCCACCGGCGTCACGTATTCGTGGGAAGTGGTGCGACGGCTGGTCCAAATGCGCACTGCTGCAAACGATTTCCGGCTCTTCTGGGACAACGCATACTGCGTGCACACGCTCACCCACGACTTCGTCCGTCAAGTCGACGTGCTGGGGTTGGCAGCCGCGGCCGGCAACCCGAACCGGCCGTATGTGTTCGCGTCGACCTCGAAGATCACGTTCGCCGGGGCAGGCGTGAGCTTTTTCGGCGGGTCGCTGGGCAACATCGCCTGGTATCTGCAGTACGCCGGCAAGAAGTCGATTGGTCCGGACAAGGTGAACCAGCTGCGGCATCTACGCTTCCTCGGTGACGCGGACGGGGTCCGGCTGCACATGCAGCGGCACCAGCAGCTGCTGGCGCCGAAGTTCGCGCTGGCGCTGCACATCCTCGAGGACCGGCTCGGCGACTCCAAGATCGCGTCGTGGACGGAACCCAGGGGCGGCTACTTCATCAGCCTCGACGTGCTGCCCGGCACGGCGCGGCGCACCATCGGGCTGGCGAAGGACGCCGGAATCGCGGTCACCGAGGCCGGTGCGGCGTTCCCCTATCGAAAAGACCCTGCCGACAAGAACATTCGGTTGGCGCCGACGTTCCCGTCGATGCAAGAACTGTCACAGGCCGTGGATGGGCTGGCCACCTGCGCGCTGCTGGCGGCTACCGAGTCGCTGCTGCTGCGTGGGTAGCGATTTCGGCGTCCTTTCCTACGCTGAGCATCGTGTGGTGTCTCGGGACATCGTTGACACTTTTGTCTCGGGACATCGTTGACAGTCATGATGCCGGTTGAGGTTGGCGGGCGCGGTAAGTCCGTGTGTTTGGTGCACTGGGCTGGTATTGGCGGGTGGGGTCGGCGATGAGTTGGCGTACGAGGGTCGTGCCGCTGAAGA
>JBLNEK010000051.1:0-2599 GCA_050262635.1 Candidatus Sericytochromatia bacterium
CACGCCGCGGCGGTTGTGACGGCCTGAAGTGGCCCCACCCGGCCGTGATCATTGGTCCGTATGGCCGGATCGATGACCGCGGAAGGTGGGCTGGAGGGTGAGTTCGCAAACGTACGTTTAGGAGACGGTCGCGGACCTCAGGGCACGAACGCATGCGGCACCTCGGACCTCCCGTAGCCCCAGCACGCCGCTGGACGCCTCACCCGCCCCCGCCGCTGCTCGCTTCGAGCACCAGCTGGCCGCTTCACCGGTACGATCACGCCGACGGCTAGTGACCCCGCAACCGCCAGGCCCCTGGCCAAGCGGCGGCGAAGACGTGGCGGGTGTCGTTCGGCCAGCGCCCGGTACACGCGCACGGCCTCCTCGATCCGGGCCAGCGCCTGCTCTCGCCGGCCCACGTCGGCCAGTCGTAGCGAGGCGAACAGGGCCGCCCCGGACATGCCGGCCCACGGCGATCCCCCGTCCCGCGCCGTCGGCACCGCGGTCACCACACTCGACCGCGAGCCGGCCGGTCTTGGCCTCGGCCAACGGGGCGATGTGGAACACCGAACAGCTGCTCGGGTCGGTTCCACACGTCCTCGGGTCGCGCCTGCGCCCAGGGAAACCCCCACCGGGTGCACGCCACCGGCTCCAAGCCGTCGATCCGCCGCCACCGCGACGGCGGGACGCCCGCCTGCTTGCCCAGCTTCGGTGCCGCCAACAGGGCCAGGTCCCGGTTCTCGTCCCGCCAGACGACCTCCACCCCCGTCCAGGCGGTCCGCCCGAGCGGGCGCACCAGGCACTCGCCGCCCGCCGAACTCGGTCTCATGCGTCCCTCAGAAGGCAATCGCCCTCGCCTGCTCGATCACGTTAGTGGCCGAGCAACACGGATCATCCGTGGCCGTGCTCGCTGCCGTGGCCCTTGGGGCCATAGCAGTACCACTGGGCGTGCTGGTGGCACTTCCCGGTGCCCTGGTACCACCACCAGTCGCGACCGTCGTTCTCGCAGTGCCAGTAGCCGTGCGCGAAGTAACAGCTGCGGTACGAGTAGTCGTGGCGGCCGTGTGCCGGAGCTGCCGAGAGCGGTGGCGCGGTGGCGGGGAGGCCGATGAAAGTCCCGAGGACCACGAGCAGGGCAACGAGGACCCCGCCCACGCGGCGGACGACAGCGATCATGGCGCCCCCATCTAATTAATGATGGATGTCGGAGCGGGCCCAGCTCGAACGGGAGCAGTGTGCACGGATGTGTCAGCGGCGTCAATGCGGGGTCAAAATTCTCCGATGGGGGCCCCAAGGCTGCTGCCATATTGCCATTGTCCGCGAACGTTCTTGGGAAGCACCGTTGGGACGAACCGATCGACGAGGACCTGTCTTCCTTGCCCACACCTCTCGCACCGTGGAAGGAAGATCCCATCCCTGAGAAGACGAGGCAATAGGGCTAGTTCTAAGTAGAGGCGGGAATCAGATCGTGTCGCGGAGATGCATATTTATGCGAGACGTGTGGCCGCGCGGGTGCCGTGCACGCAGTACATGCAGCCTCGGCCGCAATTCCGTATATCGATAGTCGGAAACCGGAGAGGACCTGGCGCGGTGGCAGCTGTTAACGGGGAGAGCACGGCGACGACCACGGTCGCGAGCGCCGATCCCAGAACAACGAGAACCTGGCCCTCGACCGGAGCCGGGTGGGCCACGCGCTTGCCGTGGGATGGTCGAAGGCGGCAGCAGCAAGTCGAGAGTGGAGAGCAGGAGTGCCCGGCCCGAAGGGAGCTGTGGCCGGGATCAAGAGAGGAGTGCCGCGGTGGAGGGCAGCGCCGCACGCCTGTGCCTCGGGGAGAAAACCAGGGTTCTGGGGCCTGCGGCCAATCCCACGGTCGGGGTAGCTTGCGCTGCGCCCAAGCTGCGCGAACGCCTGTACCCGATCGTGCGACGTACGTAGAACTGGACCAGCGGGCCGCACCATGGGCGGTTCGGGGGACAGCGGTGACCAAGGTATTTGTCAGCCATGCCAGCGCTGACGGTGAGCTGGCTGGCGAGCTGCACCGATGGCTCGTCGACGACGGCCACGACGTGTTCCTCGACCGGGATCTGCGCAACGGCCTCGCGGTCGGCGAGGACTGGGAGCAGCGGCTGTACGAGCGGCTGCGCTGGGCCGACGGCGTGGTGTGTCTGGTCACGTCGGCGTACCTCGCCTCGGTGTGGTGTTCCGCCGAGGTCGGGAGCGCCCGGGCCCGGGGAAGTCGGCTGCTGCCGGTGCTGGCCGAGCCGGGGGTGGTGCATCCGCTGTTGCCCCACGAGCAGTACGCCGACTATGCCCGCGATCCGTCCGCCGCCCGAACCCAGCTGAACGAAGCGCTGCGCCGCATCGATGCCACCGGCGGGCTGGGCTGGCCTGATGATCGATCGCCGTTTCCAGGATTACGACCCTTCGATATCGACCTTCATCGAGTGTTCTTTGGGCGGCACGGCGAGATCCAGGAGTTGGCGAGTCTGCTGCGGTCGCCCGCGGAACGGGCCAACCGCGAGGTGTTGCTGGTGGTGGGCCCGTCGGGGTGCGGCAAGTCCTCGTTGGTACGCGCCGGGCTGTTGTCGGTCATGGCCGACGAGCCGGGCTGGTGGACGG
>JBLNEK010000052.1:0-7347 GCA_050262635.1 Candidatus Sericytochromatia bacterium
CGCCCCCCCCGCCCCCCCCCCCCGGGCCGGCCCCGGCCGTCTCCCCGGGCGCCCCCCCCCCCCCCCCCCCCCCCCCCCCCCCCCCCCCCGACACTGTCGAAGCCCGGCCCCAGATTCGCCGCAGAGGCCGCGACGACGGCGCGACAGGTGAGGCCGACCGGGAGAAGCTGGCTCACGCCAAACCCAGCTTCTCGGCGACCGCCACCGGATCCACCGGGATGGCGGACACATCCGGCATGCCTTTCAAGGCGGTGTCGGGGTCCTTTAGGCCGTTGCCGGTGACCGTGCACACCACGGTGGAGCCTTTGGCGACCCACCCGTCGGCCACCGACTTGAGCAGGCCCGCGATGCTGGCTGCGGACGCCGGTTCGACGAACACCCCCTCGCTGCTGGCCACCAGGCGATACGCGGACAGGATTTCGTCATCCGTCGCCGCCACGAACCGCCCGTCGGACTGCTGCTGTGCCTCGACGGCGGGCCCCCACGACGCCGGGGAACCGATCCGGATGGCCGTGGCGATCGTCTCCGGTTCCTTCACGGGTCCGCCGAGCACCAACGGGGCGGCCCCGGCCGCCTGCGTGCCCAGCATCCGCGGCAGCCGGTCGATCAGACCGTCACGGTGGTACTCGATGTAGCCGCGCCAATACGCAGTGATGTTGCCCGCGTTGCCGACCGGAAGCGAGTGCACGTCAGGAGCGACACCGAGCGCGTCGACGATCTCGAACGCCGCTGTCTTCTGGCCCTCGATGCGCACCGGGTTGACCGAGTTCACCAGCGCGACGGCCGGGAAGTCCGCGGTGGTCTTGCGGGCCAACTCGAGGCAGTCATCGAAGTTTCCGTCGACCTGAATGATCTTGGCGCCGTGCATGACCGCCTGAGCGAGCTTTCCCATCGCGATTTTGCCCTGTGGAACCAGCACGGCACAGGTGATCCCTCCCCTTGCCGCGTACGCCGCCGCCGACGCGGACGTGTTGCCCGTCGAGGCGCACAGCACAGCTTTCTGCCCGCGCGCCAGCGCGTCCGTCACAGCCATCGTCATGCCGCGGTCCTTGAACGATCCCGTGGGGTTCGCGCCTTCGACCTTGAGATGCACTGTGCAGCCTGTCAATTCGGACAATCGCCGCGCGGGCACCAGCGGCGTGGCACCCTCCAGGAGCGTGACGGGTGTCCAGTTGTCGCCGACGGGCAGGCGGTCGCGGTAGGCCGCGATCAGCCCCGGCCAGGGCTGGTGCACACTGGCTTTCGCCGCAGTCATTCGCCGTTTCCTTCCAGGCGCAGCACGCTGGCGACATCCTGCACCACGTCCAGTCCGCCCAACGCGGCGACGGTGTCGGACAGCGCGGCGTCGGTGGCCCCGTGGGTGACCACGACGAGCCGGGCGCCGACCGGTTGCCCGCCCTCGCCCACGACACCTTCCTGGCGCACCTCGGCGATGCTCACCTCGCGCTTCGCGAACTCGGTTGCCACAGTCGCCAACACGCCGGGACGATCGGCCACGTTCATGCTGACGTAGTACCGAGTGCGGATCATTCCCATCGGCGCGATCGGCAGCTGTGCGTACTTGGACTCGCGTGGTGCCCTGCCACCCTGCACGCGGTTACGCGCGGCCATCACCACGTCGCCCATCACCGCGGATGCGGTGGGTGTGCCACCCGCACCCTGGCCGTAGAACATCAACCGGCCGGCGGCTTCGGCTTCCACCACCACCGCGTTGAACGCGCCGTTGACCGTTGCCAGCGGATGGCTCAGCGGAACGAGCGCCGGATGAACCCGTGCCGAAACACGTTCCTGGCCATCGTCTCCGGTGATCCGCTCGCAGATCGACAGCAGCTTGATGGTGCGGCCCAGGGACCGCGCGGAGGCGAAGTCCGCCGGCGTCACCTTGGTGATGCCCTCGCGATAGACGTCATCGGCGGTGACCCGGGTGTGGAACGCGATGGACGCAAGAATCGCGGCCTTGGCGGCGGCGTCGTAGCCCTCTACGTCGGCGGTCGGGTCGGCCTCGGCGTAGCCCAGTGCACTGGCGTCGGCGAGCGCTGTCTCGTAATCGGCTCCGGTGCTGTCCATTTCGGACAGGATGTAGTTGGTGGTGCCATTTACGATGCCGGCCACGCGAACCACCGTGTCGCCGGCCAGCGACTGCGTGAGCGGGCGGATGACCGGGATCGCGCCGGCGACCGCGGCCTCGAAGTAGAGGTCGACGTGGGCGCGCTCGGCGGCCTGGGCCAGCTCTCCGGTGGACTGGGCGAGCAGCGCTTTGTTCGCGGTGACGACGGATTTGCCGCGTTCTAGCGCGCCGAGGATTGCTTTGTGTGCGGGCTCGACGGGTCCCATCAGCTCGACGACGACGTCGACGTCGTCACGGGACACCAGTGCGTCGATGTCGGTGGTGAGCAGCTCGGCCGGCACGCCGCGGTCCGGGCTGACCCGGCGCACGCCGATTCCCCTCAGCTGTAGCGGTGCGCCGATGCGGGCCGCCAGGTCCGGTGCACTGTCCTCGATGATGCGCACCACCTGGCTGCCCACGTTGCCCAATCCCAACACGGCCACGCCAACCGGCTTTTCGGCTCTGGTCACGGGCGCGTCACCTCCAAACTCAGTAGATCGTCGACCGTCTCGCGACGCAGGATCAGCCGTGCCTGTGCGTCGCGCACGGCGACTACGGCGGGCCGGCCGATCAGGTTGTAGCGGCTCGACATCGAATAGCAGTAGGCGCCCGTAGCCGCGACCGCGAGCAGATCGCCGGGTCGGATGTCGGCGTTCACCCAGGTATCGCGGACCACGATATCGCCGCTCTCGCAGTGCTTTCCGACGATGCGAGCCAATCTCGCAGGGGCGTCGGTGGCACGGGAGACCAGCCGCACGTCGTACTCGGCACCATAGAGCGCTGTGCGGATGTTGTCGCTCATGCCGCCATCCACGCTGACATAGCAGCGGTTTGCGTGCGGGGTGACCGCGACGTCTTTGACGGTGCCCACTTCGTAGAGCGTGATGGTGCCCGGCCCGGCGATCGCCCGGCCGGGCTCCACCATCAACCGGGGCTCCGGCAGACTCGCCAGTGCCGACTCGTTACGCACGATCTCCAACAGCCTGACGGCGAGGTCTTCCACCGGCGGTGGATCGTCTTGTGGCAGATAGGAAATACCCAGACCGCCGCCCAGGTCGATGGTCGCGATCTGCTCGGTCTTCGGCACGCCGAACTCGGCGACCACATCGTGCAGCAGCCCGATCACGCGGTGGGCGGCCAGCTCGAAACCGGCGACATCGAAGATCTGTGACCCGATATGGCTGTGCAGGCCCACTAGGCGCAGGTGATCGGTTTCGAATACGCGGCGGATGGCCGCCATCGCCTGACCATCGGCCAACGACAATCCGAACTTCTGGTCCTCATGTGCCGTGGAGATGAACTCGTGCGTGTGTGCTTCCACGCCGACCGTGACCCGGACAAGTACGTCCTGCACGGTGCCGAGCTGACCCGCGATCTGGTCGAGTCGCTCGATTTCGGTCATCGAATCGAGCACCACGTGGCCGATACCGGCCCGCACGGCATCGGTCAGCTCGGCCACAGACTTGTTGTTGCCGTGCAGGGCGGTTCGCTTCGGCGGGAAGCCGGCGTGCAGCGCGACCGCGAGCTCGCCGCCGGAGCAGACGTCCAGTGACAGCCCTTCTTCGTCGATCCACCGCGCGACTTCCGTGCACAGGAATGCCTTGGCCGCATAGCGGACGTTCCCCCCGCCACCGAATGCGGCGGCCATCTCCCGGCAGCGGGCGCGGAAGTCGTCCTCGTCGATCACGAACAGCGGAGTGCCGAAGTCGCGGGCGAGGTGGGTGACGGGCACGCCGGCAATGCGCACTTCTCCGTCGTCGCCACGGATCGCGTTGTGGGGCCACACGTTCGGGGCGAGCCGGAGCAGCTCGTCCGGTGTTTGAGGTTTCGGAGGCGCTGCTGCCGGGTGCACTTCCTCGGCGTGGCGCGGTCCCGCGGGATGGGCGATCACATGCGCTCCGGAGCAGTGACGCCGAGGATTTCCAGCCCGTTGGCGATGACCTGCCGGGTGGCCTGGCACAGTGCGAGCCGCGCGGCATGCAGCTCGTTGGGTGCCTCTTCACCCTGCGGCAGCACACGGCAGGTGTCATAGAACCGGTGGTAATCACCGGCCAGGTCTTCCAAGTACCGACTGACACGGTGCGGTTCGCGTTGTGCGGCAGCGGTTTTCAGTACACGCGGGAACTCGCCGATATTGCGGATCAGGATGCCCTCGCGATCGTGGGTGAGCAGGTCGAGATGCGAGGTGTCGGCCATCAGCCCGAGTTCGGCGGCATTGCGGGCGAGCGCGCACAGCCGGGCGTGCGCGTATTGCACGTAGTAGACCGGGTTCTCGTTCGACGCCGAGGACCACAGCGCGAGGTCGATGTCGATCGGCGTGTCGACCGAGCTTCGTATCAAGCTGTAGCGGGCGGCGTCGACGCCGATCGCCTCCACGAGGTCGTCGAGGGTGATGACGGTGCCCGCCCGCTTGCTCATCCTTACGGGCTGGCCGTCGCGGACGAGGTTGACCATCTGACCGATCAACACTTCGACCGTGTCGGGATCGTCGCCGAGCGCGGCGGCGGCGGCCTTCAGCCGGGCGATGTAGCCGTGGTGGTCGGCGCCGAGCATGTAGATGCACAAGTCGAAGCCGCGCTGCCGCTTGTCGAGGTAGTACGCGAGGTCGGCGGCGATGTAGGCGGGCTGCCCGTCGCTCTTGATGACCACACGGTCCTTGTCGTCACCGAACTCGGTGGTGCGCAACCATGTTGCGCCGTCCTTCTCGTAGATATTGCCCGCTTCGCGCAACCGGGCGATGGCCTGGTCGACACGGCCGCTGGTGTGCATCGAGTCTTCGTGGACGTAGACGTCGAAGTCCGTGCCGAAGTCGTGCAGGGACTGCTTGATGTGGCTGAACATCACGTCCACGCCGATGGAGCGGAACGTCTCGTGACGCTGTTCGTCGGGCTGGTTCAGCGCGTCGGGCGCTTTCTCTAACACCTGCGCGGCGATCTCGCCGATGTAGCTGCCGGCATACCCGTCCTCAGGGGTCGGCTGGCCTACCGCCGCGGCGATCAGCGACCGGGTGAAGCGGTCGATCTGGGCGCCGTGGTCGTTGAAGTAGTACTCACGCACCACGTCGGCGCCCTGGCTGAGCAGCAGCCGGCCGAGCGCGTCGCCGACGGCAGCCCACCGCGTGCCGCCGATATGGATCGGACCGGTGGGGTTGGCGGAGACGAACTCGAGGTTGATCTTGGTGCTCTTCAGCGTGTCCGAGTTTCCGTAAGTCCGGCCGGCGTCGATGACGTTGTTGACAATCACGCCCTGGGCCGAGGCCGCGATGCGCAGGTTCACGAACCCCGGTCCGGCGACCTCGGCGTAGACGATGCCGTCGGTTCCGGTAAGCGCGTCGACAAGCCAGCCCGCGAGCTCGCGCGGGTTTGCCCCGACCTTCTTGCCGAGCTGAAGCGCCAGGTTGGTCGCGTAGTCACCGTGCTCGGGGTTGCGGGGGCGCTCGACCGTCACCGTCGCAGGAAGCGCTGCGTTGTCCAGGCCGCGCTCGGTGAGCACCGCGGCGGCGGTGGTCTTGAGCAGCTCGGCGAGGTCGGCGGGGGTCACGAGGGTCCATCCTATGGGCTGGGCGTTTGCCGTCCGAATTGATTCCGACCGGCCCTTCGGCGCTGCGCGGCCGGTGTCACGCCGAGTTCAACGCGGGGTCGGTGTCACTCGAGTTTTCTGGCCCGCGTCGTATTCGCTGATCCCGTCGACGCGCAAGAGCGCAAAGACCCGATGCGCTAGTCTGGGCGGGCCCACGGCGCAATTCCTGGTTATGCGCCCCCGTAGCTCAGGGGATAGAGCGTCTGCCTCCGGAGCAGAAGGCCGCAGGTTCGAATCCTGCCGGGGGCACCAACTGAAATACGCTCTGAGCTGGCCTTTCGACTTATCGCGATTCTGCGAGATGCCCGAGAATCGGCCTGGGTGTCACGACGTTGTCACAACTGCGCCCAAAGTCTGCCCAGCGGAGCGCAGCGCATCGTCTTGGCTGTGTGCGTAGATGCGCGCCGTGGTCGAGGCGTCGGCGTGGCCGAGCCACTTCGCGATCACGGCCAGCGGCACACCGCGAAGGTGCAGCGCCGTCCCGCAGGAGTGGCGCGCGTCGTGCAACCGAATCGGGCGCACCCCCGCCGCCTTCGCTGCTTTGATCCACATGCGGGTCAGCGTGTCAGGCGTGTACGGTTCCCCCGCTTCATTGACGGCGACATAGCCACTGTCGGCGTGGGCAGCGCCGAGCGCCAGCCTTTCTTGGGCGTAGTGTGCCGACGCCCGCCGCAGCACCGCGATCAGCCCTTCGTCGAGCGGCAGCGTGCGGCGCGACGACAACGTCTTGGGCGCGTTCTCGATGACCGTCCCTGCGCCGGCCTGCACCCGGCCGCGTGACACGGTGAGCGTGCCGGCGTCGAAGTCAATGTCCGACCACTTGAGTCCTGCGACCTCGGCGCGGCGCAAACCGCTCAGCGCCAAATACCACAAGTGCCCACAACGGTCGTTCTCGGCGGCGCGCAGCACCCGGCGAATTTCCTCGGGCGTGTACGTCTGCATCTCTCGGCGAACACGCTCTACTTTCTTTATCGACGCGGCCGCGTTGTGGGAGAGTTCGCGGCGCTCGATGCCGTAGGCAAGGACCGCCCGCCATGCGTCGACCGCTTTGTTCACCGACCGCGCCGACCACGGCTGCCGGATGTGTCCCTTCGCGGTCTTGGTGCCGCCCTGGCGAACATCGGTCAGGAGTCGGTCGAGGTCTGGGCGCGTGAGCCGCTGCGCCGGCATGTCGCCGTGCCGCTCTATCAGCGGCGCCAAGCTAAACCTGTAGGCGTTGACCGTCGTCGCGCGCGCGTTGTGCAGCGACGCTAGCCAGTCTGCGCACAGCTCTTCCACGGTCACTGCTTTGCGTCCGACAAACGTGTTGGTGGACGCCTGCTGCGTGACAGTCGAAAGCTCTTTGCGCGCAGCCTGTTCGGTTTCGAAGCGGCGACGTACCTGCCGGCGCCTGCCGGTGATCGGGTCGGTACCGGCGTCGACCGTCAACTGGTAGCGCACAACTGTTTTGCCGGTGCGACGGTCCTTGATCTGAACCTTTGTGATCTGCGGCGGTAATTGCTGTCGCTTAGCCTCGATCCATGGACGGGTGGAGGTTTGACCGCAGCCAATAGCTGTGATCTTGATTGTCGGTGGGTGACGCGTGGTGGCTGCTGGTCTGTCCAGCTTTTCCTGTGTGCTCCGGTTGGGCCTTGTGGGCGGGGGATGGTCAGGCTGTCGCG
>JBLNEK010000053.1:0-32598 GCA_050262635.1 Candidatus Sericytochromatia bacterium
CAATGCCCAGGCCGATCAGCGTCACAACAGGCTGGGCGAAGAAATGAACGGGCATGACTCCGGTGAGTAGCCGCATGATCCCCAGCGCGCCGGCGATCGTCAGACCGCCGATGATGGCGGGGAGGCTCGCGGCCACCACACCGCCGAATACGAAGAACAACACGACCGCCACCAGCGGTATCGCGAGCACCTCGCCGCGGCGTTGGTCCTCCCCGATCGTACCGGTCAACTGTTCGGCGAGCGGCTGCAGACCGGCTAGCTCGACGTTGCCGCCGTCCAGCTGCCTCAGCGCGGGCTGAATAGCTTTGTAGTGGTTGAGAATCGTGTCGTCGTCATCGCCCTTGAGGCTGATGTTGACGAATGTGCGTTTCTTGTCATTGGTCGCCATCCCGGCCAACAGGGAATTCTCCTGGGCCGCCCGGCGTGCGCTCTCGTCGGGTGAGGTGATCGCTTTCAGATACCCGGCCCAGTTCAGCACCTCGTCGGGATGGTCGTCCTTGAGCGCGTTCAGCTCGTCGACGACGCGCTGCGACCACTGCGGGTCGTCGACCGTCTTACCGTCGGGTGCCTCGAAGATCGCGACGATGTGGCCGAGGCGGTCACGCCCGTAAACCTCGTCGGCAAGCACCGACGCCTTCGCCGACTCACTGCCGTCGTCGTAGAACCCGCTCTGAGTGACGTACTTGCCGAGGCTCATCCCGAAGATGCCGCCGAGCAGGCACAGTCCGACCATGACCGCTATCACGATGTAGCGGTAGTGGTAGACAGTTCGGCCCCACCAGGCGAACACGTGAGCTCCTTAAACCTCTATTGCTCTGTCGGCAAGCACGCAGCGGGCTTGCTCGTCCCTACACAGTTGCCTAGACGCGCGCGCTGAGCAACGACGACAGCGGCCGGAACGGTTGCAGCCAGGCCCCTTGTTCAGGTAGCGAATCCAAGCCCACTCGCGGCAGGGGTTCCCGGAATACGCCAGGTATATCTTCCAAGTCGACGAAGTCCAAGGTATCCGAGGCTAGCGCCCAGCTGGCATGTTCACGAAATCCGAGTACTTGGACCACCACGCCCGAGCGGGCGATGTCCTCCAGCGGCTGCCGGAAGGCCTGGCCGTCCGCCGACGCCACCAGTACGCCGGCCAGTCCCTCGCGGTGCCGCAGGGCGATGTGGGCGAGCATGTCGGAGTCGACGTCGCTGTCGTCATCGATCTTCGGTTTGGCGAAGACCGCGAATCCCACGTTGCGCAGTGCTTCCACCCATGGCCGCACGACGTCGGCGCTGCCTGGGGCGATGTTGGTGAACACCGTGGCCTCGGGTTCCAGCGATACGTCGTGCCGGCCGGTCGCCAGCTCGGCGGTGCGCGCCAGGAGCCACCTGCCGAGCGCGTCGAACCGCGGCCGGTGTGCGGCCGTCGGCCGGCCGCCGAGAATCGACCCGAGACCCATGTCGAGGTTCGGCGCGTCCCACACCAGCAGCACCCGCCGCGGCGCAGGCGGCGGCGGCTCCGGGGTGTCGGAGGTGAGAGGGATGTCTTCGGTCAAGCTCATTGAGCTAGTTCCTCCTCGCGTCCGCAGACTTCTCCCACAGCAGCTCGGCGACGACGCTGCCCGCGTCGCGGGCCTTCGACTCGTACTTCGTGACCGGTCGCCGGACCGAGATCGGCAGCCCGTCGCCCGCTGACACGCGGCGCAGCCCGGGTTCGGCATCGCCGAGAAGTCCGATCTGCTCCGCATACCCCTCGTGGTCAGTGGCGACGTGCAGGATCCCGCCGGCGTTGAGCCGGTCGGCGATCAGTGCGACCGTGTCCGGCTGCAGCAGGCGGCGTTTGTGGTGTCTGGCCTTCGGCCACGGGTCCGGGAAGAACACCCGGACGCCGGCCAGCGACCCGGAGGCGATCATGCGCTCGAGCACGTCGAGGCCGTCGCCGCGGATCAGCCTGATGTTGGGGATCTGCTCGCGGTCGATGGCCCCGAGCAGTTGCGCCAGTCCCTTGCGGTACACCTCGACCGCCACCACGTCGACATCTGGCTCCTGGCCAGCCATGGCTGCTGTGGAAGTGCCTGTGCCACAGCCGATTTCGAGTACAACGGGAGCGCAGCGGCCGAACCAGCGTGCGGTGTCGAGCGGCTCGGTGCCGGCATCCATGCCGAGTTCGGGCCACAGCCGCGCCCAGGTGCGCTGTTGGGCGTCGGTGAGGCCGGCGCGGCGGGACCGGAAACTGGTCACCCGGCGGTGCAGATGCGGTGGTGGCTCCGTGTGGGACACGCCGTCGCACCGCGTTTGCATCCGTCAATGGTGGCGCATGAACGAGGCGGCCTGAATATGTGGTGCAGATTGATACCCAACAGTTGCCTTCGGTGTCCTCAGCGCGCGGGTGTGGACGACGTGGGTGTCGGTCTGGCTGATGCGCCAGTCGGCGTGTGCGGTGAGGATCGCGGCCTGCTGTGTGCCGAGTTGAAGTCGACGCCATCGGGGGCTGTGGAATCACACTTGCCGGCGTGGGTCGCCCGATTTTCCATAGGGAGCGTGACCAACCCTGGGCGTGCGGTTTTCGTCGAAAGGCTGACGCGGTTCGCCGCCGAGGTCGACGATCCGGGCGTCGACGCGGTCGTCGCGTCGGCATCTGTAGAGCCGACTGTCTCCGTGCGCGGGCGGCCGGGGGTCGGCCGCTCGTCGGTCGCTCATGCGCTGGGCGTCGCCGGGATGGCCGTGACGGACCACGGCGACGTCGACGTGCACGTCGTCGCGGAAGTAGTGAAACCGGAGGATGAACAGGCGGTCAGAGCGTCGGCACGTCCGGTGCTGCTGGTGCTGAACAAAGCCGATCTGGTCACCGGTGCCCGGGCGCTCTGCGCACGCTGGCGTGCGCTAACCGGGAGGCCGACGGTGCCGATGGTCGCCCACCTGGCCGACGTGCATATCGACGACGCTTTGCTGACGGGGCCGCGGGAAGACCTGTTCGAGATTCTGGACAGCCACGGGACCGCGCACGCAGTGACCGCCGTGCGCGCCGGGGCTGACGCCGCGGCGGTGAAGCGGTTGCTGCGGATGCGCAGCTGCGTGGACGGGGTGGTCGCAGCGCTGGCGCCACTGCTGGCCGTAGCCGGGTATCAGCGGGTACGACGGGGGCGTGCTGCGCTGGAGCGGATCGCGGCGACCGGCGACGAGCGAGTCGCGGAGTTCCTGCGCGCCGACGACACCGTCCTCGCATGCATGGCCGCGGCGGTCGACGTCGTCGAAGCCGCCGGCATCACCGTTGACCCGGCCGACGATCCGGCCGCACACCTGCGCCGCGCCGCGCACTGGCAAGAAAACGAGCGCGGACCCGTCGACGCCCTCCACAGGGCGTGCGCTGCCGACATCGCCCGCGGCTCGCTGCGGCTGTGGCAGCGGGCCGTCGCGTGATTCTGGTTGCCGGGCCGTGCCTTGCCGGGTCGAGCAGCGTGCTGGCCGCGCTGCGCCGCCGACTGCCCGAGCGCGCGTTCGTCGATACGGTCGGCCGGCACGCACCCGCGGCGGTGATCTTCGTCGCGTCGGCGATCGCGCCGCTGGTCGCGTCGGATTGTGCGCTGCTCGACGCCGCAGCCGCGGAGATAGATGTAGTGATCGGGGCGGTCAGCAAGATCGACGTGCACAGGAACTGGCGTGACGTGATGGCGGCCGACGCCGAGATCGCCGCGGCGCACGATCCGCGGTACGCCGGCATGATGTGGGTCGGGGTGGCGGCCGCGCCTCTGCGCGGGGAGCCGCGACTGGACGACCTCGTCGACACCCTGGAACACGGCTTGGCCCGCGGCAGCCGGCTGCTCGCGAGGCAGAACCGGCTCCGCCACGCGATTCGCCGCCACGAGGACGCCGCCGTCGGCCGCGCGGCGAGGATCCCGGTGCTGCGTCGACAACGCATCGAGACCTCGCGGCAGCGGGTGGCGACGTCCGAACAGGCGATCAGGCTGCGTCGCGCAATCCAGCACCTCCGCGTCGAGCTCACCTATTTCGTCCGCGCCCGATGCGCGTCGGTACGCAACGAACTGGCCGCCGACGCCGCGACCATCAATGGCCGTCGCATTCCGGCCTTCGAGGAGCGCGTCGTCGCGCGCATCGAGGACGTCACAGCAGAGGTGACGGGGCACCTCAGCGAGCAGCTGGCCGGCCTCGGGCTGACGGTGCCTGCCGAACCGCCGTCGGAGCCGCCGCCGACCGCGCGGCCTGCGCCGGCCGCCAACGACCTGGAGACGCGGCTGATGATGCTGCTCGGCGCAGTCCTCGGCAGCGGCGTGGCTCTGACGCTGAGTCGACTGTTCGCCGACGTGGCCCGTGCGTACACGGTCGCCGGTGCGGCCGTGGGCGCCGGGGTGGGTTTGGCCGTGGCGGTGTGGGTGTTCGGAATGCGTCGCACGCTGCGTGACCGCGCTGCGCTGGACCGGTGGGTGGCCGACGTCGTCAACGACGCGCGGCCCGTCCTCGAGCAGTACGTGATCACCCGGGTGCTGCATGCCGAGTCGGCGCTGCTGACGCGACTGGCTCGGCATCACGACGAGGAGTCCGCGGCGGCCGCCGAGCGTCTCGCCGTCATCGACTCAGAGCTGGGGGAACATGCGGCAGAGACAGCGAGAATGCGCCGCGAACTGCCGGCATTGCAGCGGGCTTTGCAGGCGGCCGATCGGGAACTGAATCGTTCCTGTGAGTAATTCGGCCTCGGTCCGGTTAACCAGAGTTAAGGCCGTGGCGTTAACCTCTAGTTTAAGGACAACCGCTGCCGCCTAAGCGCACAGCGAGGCTGACGTCCTGGCAAGGAACTTCACAGCAGGAGTTGATTGATGACCTCAGCGACTATTCCCGGTCTGGACAATGCCCCGACGAAACACGAAGGGTTGCTTGCGTGGGTGCGGGAAGTCGCCGAGCTCACCGAGCCTGACCGCGTGGTGTTCACCGACGGCTCCGAAGAGGAATGCGCCCGGCTCACGGACAAGCTCGTGAAGGCCGGCACCTTCGTCAAGCTCAACGAGCACAAGAAGCCCAACTCCTACGCCGCGAACTCCGACCCGTCGGACGTCGCGCGCGTCGAGTCGCGCACGTTCATCTGCACCGAACGGGAAATCGACGCCGGCCCGACCAACAACTGGATGGACCCCGCCGAGATGCGCGGCATCATGACCGACCTTTACCGAGGGTGCATGCGCGGTCGCACCATGTATGTGGTGCCGTTCTGCATGGGCCCGTTGGGCGCCGAAGACCCGAAGCTGGGCGTGGAGATCACCGACTCCGAGTACGTCGTGGTGTCGATGCGGACGATGACCCGGATGGGCAAGGCAGTGCTGGACAAGATGGGTGACGACGGATTCTTCGTCAAGTGCCTGCACTCCGTCGGCGCGCCGCTCGAGCCGGGCCAGCAAGATGTGAAGTGGCCGTGCAACGACACCAAGTACATCACCCATTTCCCCGAGACCCGCGAGATCTGGAGCTACGGCTCCGGCTACGGCGGCAACGCGCTGCTGGGCAAGAAGTGCTATGCGCTGAGGATCGCGTCCGCGATCGCGCACGACGAGGGCTGGCTGGCCGAGCACATGCTGATCCTCAAGTTGATCTCGCCGGAGAACAAGGCGTATTACATCGCGGCGGCGTTCCCGTCGGCCTGCGGCAAGACCAACATGGCGATGATCCGGCCGACCGTGCCGGGCTGGCGCGCCGAGACACTCGGTGACGACATCGCCTGGATGCGGTTCGGCAAGGACGGCCGGCTGTACGCGGTCAACCCCGAGTTCGGGTTCTTCGGCGTCGCGCCGGGCACGAACTGGGAGTCCAACCCCAACGCGATGAAGACGATCGAGGCCGGCAACACGGTGTTTACCAACGTGGCGCTCACCGACGACGGCGACGTGTGGTGGGAGGGTCTGGAAGTCGAACCCCACCACCTCATCGACTGGAAGGGCAACGACTGGTACGAGCGCGAGACGGAAACCACCGCGGCGCACCCGAACTCGCGCTACTGCACGCCGATGTCGCAGTGCCCGACCCTGGCTCCCGAGTGGGACGACCCGCAAGGCGTGCCGATTTCGGCGATCCTGTTCGGCGGCCGCCGCAAGACCACCGTCCCCCTGGTGACCCAGGCCAACGACTGGCAGCACGGCGTGTTCATCGGCGCGACGCTGGGCAGCGAGCAGACCGCCGCGGCCGAGGGCAAGGTCGGCAACGTGCGTCGGGACCCGATGGCGATGCTGCCGTTCCTCGGCTACAACGTCGGCGACTACTTCCAGCACTGGCTCGATCTTGGAAAGAACCACGACGAGTCGAAGATGCCGAAGGTGTTCTTCGTCAACTGGTTCCGCCGCGGCTCGGACGGCCGCTTCCTGTGGCCGGGCTTCGGCGAGAACAGCCGGGTACTGAAGTGGATTGTCGAGCGCGTCGAGGGCAAGGCCGGCGGCAAGAGCACGCCGATCGGAATCGTGCCCACCGCCGACGACCTCGACCTCGAGGGGCTCGACGTCGATCCTGCCGACGTGAACGAGGCGCTGGCGGTTAATCCCGACGAGTGGCGTCAGGAGTTGCCGCAGATCGAGGAGTGGTTCGAATTCGTCGGTGAGAAGCTGCCGACCGGCATCAAGGACGAGTTCGACGCGCTGAAGCACCGCCTCTCCTCCGAGTGATTTCGGCGCGCATTTCTGCGCGGAAGCGTCGATTACCGCGCCGAAATAGCGGCGCCGAAGCGCTTGCGCAGGCGCCGGTGCCGATTCCGGAACAGGATCGGCACGGCCACACCGTAGAGCATCTCGAACACCTCGGCCCGGCCCTGCCATGCGAGACGGTCGCTGAGGCGGCAGCCCACGCCGCGCGGTTCGACGATGCGCTCGTGTTGCCATCGTGAATGCGTCAGCATCGTCGACTGCTCCAGGAACCGGCGGCCCGGTTCGACCTCGGCGAGCGCGAGATCGTCGTAGTCCACAGGGATCAGCCCGAACAGCAGCAGCCAGCTGCGGCCGACACGCTGGCCCAGCGGCAGGCCGTCGATCGTGGTGTCGCGCAGTCGCCGCGGCATCGTCATCCGCATCAGCGGTACGAACTCGTCGTTGATGCCCTCAGGGGTGACGACGCGCTGCCACACCGTCTCGGGCGGCGCCGCCAGATCCGAGCTGATCTCGAACGTGCGCACGACTATTCGGCGGGTGGCAGTTCCCGGGGGCGACCCCCGCCCAGTCGGCCCGGGCCCTCCCACTGGCCCAGTTCGGCGTGGCGCTCGCGCGCGCCGAGCCTGTACGCCTCTTCAGCCTCGACCCACGCCAGCGACTCGCGGTCGGCAGGCCGGGACGACGGGATCCGGCCGGCGTCAGCAGGACGGGACTGCGGGGCGGGCTCGGCCGGCGCTTCGTCGGACACTGTCGCCTTGTAGGTGCGCTTGAACGAGAACGTGATCTCCTCGACCTCTTCGAACACCTGACGCGCGGTACGCAGCGGATGCGTCGTGGTGTCGATCGCGCGGGCGACGATCGGCGGCACCAGCGGACGGATCCAGCGGGCCGCGGTCTTGCTGACGCTCGGGCGCTCGGGCGTGCGGCGCTCGTCCCCGACACGGGCGGGTAGGTGGTCATCGGCCGGCGGCAGTGCGGCGCGGCTGGCGGCTTCCGCCTCGGCGGCGATCGGAAGGTACATGTCGTCCTCTCGGGATGTCGACGGCCGCTCCAAGACGGCCCGGACGGGAGCGTCGAGCGCCTCGACGACGCGGCGACGCTGCAGTTCTCGGTCGATCTCCTGCTGCGCCTCGACGGCGAGCCGGGCGCTGGCCAGCTGATGCTCGGCCCACATGGTCTCGATTTCCGCGCGTACTTCGGCACGCTTGACGGCGATCGCGGTGTCGGCGTCGAGTTCGGCGCACTCCCGCTCGGCCCGCGCGGCGGCCCCGCGGTCTTGGCTTGTCTCGCCCCGCAGCAGCTTTACCAGCAGCGGCAGCAGGGCCAGCAGCGTGAAGAACGCGAGCGTCACCGCCCACACCACGACCGCACCGGCGCTGGCCAGCGTGACTGAGTGCATCGCGGCCCAACGCGAGCCGAGGCCCCGGTCCGCGGATGCGCCCGCGGCCTCCCGCGATTGCTGCACAGAGGCCTGGGCGCCGGCGATCTGCGAGTCCAGGACGGGCATCTGCCGGTCCCGCGCCGCGACGGCCTTGTCCAGTTCACGTTGCGAGTCGGCGAGAAGGTCGTTCGCCGTTCGAGTTTCGGGGCCCGTACCCGGCACTCCGGTGATGCGGGTCTGCGGGCAGCCCGGCGACGGGTTGAATTCGCACCGCGCCGTCACCAGCGCCTGGTCGCGGTTGGCGCGCGCCCGCTCCACTGCGGCGTCGAGTGCCGTGCGGGCGTCGCGCAACCGGTCCAGGTTGGCCTGCTCCTGCGCGACAGCCGGAATGGCACCGGCCGCGCCGGCGGCCTGATCGTCGATGTGCCGGTCGATGGAGCCGGAGAACAGTGTGACCGCGGCGAGCTCGCCGACCACCAATCCGACGAGTGCGGCGACCCCGGCCCGCCCGGCGACTGCCCAGCCACGCGTCGGCCCGCTCGCCGCGGCACGGCTCACCGCGCCGACGAGCACACCGAACAGCAGGGTCAGCGGCAGGATCGCCCACACCGGCCAGGACGTGGACTGGGCGACCGCGACGGTGGCCACCAGCCAGGCCAGGGCGGCAGCGAGAAGCACCACCGACCCGGCGATTGCGGCGGTAGAGCGCTCGTGACGCTCGTTCAGCTCTCGCCAGTGCCCGCCGCCGAGCCACGTCAAAGTCTGCGTGATCATGGGTACGACTAACACCTCCAGTTCTCCAGGGTGACAGGACGTCAGGCGACACACCGAATTGATCACCCGGGCTGTGGCGCGGTTCACAATTCGCGGTCACAGAGCCGCCCGCGACCTGCGTCGACACCCGTCAACTACAGTGCTGCGCATGCAGATCCGCGAGCACGCCGAGAGTGCCGGCGCCAAACCGGCCGTCATCCTGCACCCCACAGGCACGGTGGTGACGTTCGCGGAGCTCGAGGCGCGCGCAAACCGGCTGGCCCACCATCTCCGCAAGGCCGGCCTGCGCGAAGGCGACACCGTCGCCGTCGTGATGGAGAACAACGAGCACCTGCACGCGGTGATGTGGGCGGCACGGCGGTCCGGCCTGTACTACGCGGTGATCAATACGCACCTGACCGCGGCCGAGGCCGCCTACATCGTCGACAACAGCGGCGCGAAGGCGGTCATCGGGTCGCGCGCCACCCGTGTGGTGTGCGAGGGCCTTGCCGGGCTCACGGAGTTACCGGGGCTGCTGATGATTGCCGACGGAGCCGCTGGGTCGGCGACATTCGCCGACGACGAGCTGCCCGGCTGGCAGCGCTACCCGGACTGCGTCGCCGGCGAACCCCACACCCCGATCGACGACGAGCGCGAGGGCGACCTCCTGCAGTACTCATCGGGAACCACGGGGCGGCCCAAGGGAATTCGCCGTCCGCTGCCCCACGTCACCCCGGCCGATGCGCCGAATGTGCTCAGCGCGTTGCTGATGGCGATCGGGATGACGCCCGACTCCGTATATCTGAGCCCGGCGCCGCTCTATCACACAGCGCCGTGCCTGTGGTCGATGTCCGCACTGGCGATGGGCGCGACCGTCGTCGTGATGGAGAAGTTCGACCCGGAGCAGACGTTGGCAGCGATCCAGCGCTACCACGTGACGCATGGTCAGTTCGTCCCCGCGATGTTCGTGCGCATGCTGAAACTGCCTGAGTCAGTGCGTCATTCGTACGACCTGTCCAGCCTCAAACGCGTCGTGCACGCGGCCGCTCCGTGCCCGGTCGAGATCAAGCAGCAGATGATCGACTGGTGGGGTCCGATCGTCGACGAGTACTACTCCTCCTCGGAGGGCGCCGGCATCACGTTCATCACCGCCGAGGACTGGATGCGACGTCCCGGCTCGGTGGGCAAGCCGCTGCTCGGGGTGGCGCACATCCTCGACGACAACGGCGACGACCTTCCGACCGGCCAGGCGGGACAGGTGTACTTCGACATCGGCCAGGTGTCGTTCGAGTACCACCGCGATCCGGAGAAGACAGCGGCATCGCGCAGCAAGCATGGCTGGGTGACCGTCGGCGACGTCGGCTATCTCGACGACGACGGCTACCTCTATCTCACCGACCGCCGTCACCACATGATCATCTCGGGCGGAGTGAACATCTATCCGCAGGAAGCCGAGAACCTGCTCGTCACCCATCCCAAGGTGCTCGACGCGGCGGTGTTCGGCGTGCCCGACGACGAGATGGGGCAGTCGGTCAAAGGCGTCGTGCAAACGGTAGATCCCGCCGACGCAAGCGAGGAATTCGCCGATGAGCTACTGGCATGGCTGCGAGAACGCTTGGCGCACTACAAATGTCCGCGCTCCATCTCCTTCGAGGAGCAGCTGCCACGCACCGACACCGGCAAGCTGTACAAGCAGAACCTCGTCGCGAAATACTCGGCGGCACGCCGATGAGCGGGCCGTACTTCGACGAGTTGCACGTCGGCCACGTCTTCGACTCCGCACCGTCGATGACGCTGACGCAGGGCATGGCCGCGGCGCACCAGGCGATCCTCGGTGACCGGCTGCGGCTGCCGCTGGACGCTCACCTGACGTACGCGGTGACGGGCGCGACGTCCGCGCTCGCGCATCCGGGCCTGGTGTGCGACGTGGCGATCGGGCAGTCGACACTGGTCACGCATCACGTCAAGGCGAACCTGTTCTACCGCGGGCTGGTCTTTCACCGCTTCCCGGTGATCGGCGACAGCCTGTTCACCCGAACCGAAGTTGTTGGATTAAAGCAGAATTCGCCGAAGCCGGGCCGTGCGCCCACCGGCATGGCGGCGCTGCGGATGACCACGATCGACCAGGTGGGCAATCTGGTGCTCGACTTCTACCGCTGCGCGATGCTGCCGCTGAGCCCGGGCGCCGACCCGCAGCGCGAGTCGCCCGCCGACGACCTGGCGGCGATCGGCGGTGATCTCGTGACGCTGACCGCGGCCGTCGAGGAGTGGGATGCCGACGCGTTTCGGGCCCGGGTGCCGGGCCCGCACTTCGACGCGGGCCTGGCCGGCGCGGTGCTGCACAGCAGCGCCGACGTCGTCTCCAGCGCACCCGAATTGGCCCGGCTTACCCTGAACATTGCTGCCATACATCATGATTCACGCGTCAGCGGGCGCCGGCTGGTCTACGGCGGGCACACCATCGGGTTGGCCCTGGCTCAAGCCAGCCGCCTGCTGCCCAATCTTGTCACGGTGCTCGGATGGGAGTCCTGCGACCACACCGGGCCGGTGCACGAGGGCGACACACTGGTCAGCGAACTGCACGTCGAGGCGGCCGAGCCGCTGGCTCGGGGCGGCCTCCTGCGGCTGCGCTCGCTCGTCACTGCGGTCGAGGACCACCGCCCGGTGCTCGACTGGCGGTTCTCCGCGCTGCAGTTCTGAGAACCAATCGCGACAAGGCGGTACCACTGCGGAAAAGTCAAGGACCCGCGTGGAATACCGTTTCGCGGCGACTAGGCGAGAGCCTTCTGTAGCGCGTCGCACTGGCTGTCGAAGTAGGACCGCCCGACGGACGTCCAGGTAGCGACGCGGTCGAATCCGTGAAAGCCACCTTCCACCAGCTCGAGCTGACACGGCACTTCCGCCGCCCTCAGCCGCTCCGCATACGCGACGTTCTCGTCGCAGAACAAGTCGGCGGTGCCGGTACCGATCCACGCCGGCGGCAGGCCGGCCAGGTCACTGCGCCGGGCCGGAACAGCCACACCTGGATCCGCCCCACGTAGATACGACGCCCACCCGAACCGGTTGCTCGGCTCGTTCCACAGCCGATAACGATGTGCGACAGCAGGTTTCGCCACCGTCCGGTCGTCGAGCATCGGATAGCTCAGCAGTTGCAGCACCGGGCTGATCTCACCGCGGTCGCGGGTGATGAACGCCAACGCCGCAGCCAACCCGCCGCCCGCGCTTTCGCCGGCGATTGCCAGTCGCGTGCCGTCGACGGACGGCAGTGAAGCCAGCCAAACCAGTGCTGCATAGCAGTCCTCGAGCGCCGCCGGATACGGGTGCTCGGGGGCAAGCCGATACTCGGGCGCGGCGATCGTGATTCCCAGCCTGCGGTTGAGCCGCAAGCAGAAATCGTCGCTGAGCTTCGGCCTGCCCATGACGTATCCGCCACCGTGGATCCACAGCATCGCGGCAGTCGGGCCGTCGCCTCCTCGTGCGCGGTACAGCCTCATGCTGCGGCCCGATGTCAGAGTGAGCGCCTCGACGCCTTTGCGGCCCGGGACCAGAGACTCCGCCGCACGCATGGCCCACAGCGTCTTGGGCGTAACGGCAGTGGATGGCAGAAACCGCGCGAGATGACGCAAGTCACGATGGATGCCGTCATCGGGCGGCATAGGTCGTCTGCCCCTCCTTGATCGTTTCGACGACGTTGATGTCCTTGATCGCCATCGGGTCCACGGTCAGCGGGTTGGCGTCCAGGATCACCAGATCGGCCAGTTTGCCCACCTCGATCGAGCCCTTGCTGTCCTCCTCGAAGTACTGATACGCAGCGTGAAGAGTGACCGCCTTGAGCGCCTCGAGCGGGGTGACCCGCTGGTCCGCGCCGATCACCTCACCGGAGCGCGACAGCCGGTTCACCGCCGTCCACATCAGGAACAGCTGGTCGATCGGCGTCACGTTGAAGTCGGTGTGGTTGGTCGGAGCCAGCCCGAGGTCGATGGCGGCCCGCATCGGGCTCGAGAAGTCGGCCTGCTCGCGGCCGCGCAGCCGGATGTGCGCGTCGGCGAAGTAGTACGCGTGCGACGTGAAGAACGACGGAATCACCCGCTGACTCTTGAAGCGGGCCAACTGGTCCCGTCGCGCGAACTGCGAGTGTATCGAGACGGTGCGCCGGTCGGCGTCCGAGCCCGCCGACGCGGCCGCATCGGCTTCCAGCAGCATGTCGATCGCCGCGTCGCCGTTGGCGTGGATCAGCAGCTGCAGCCCGAGGTCGTACACCTGCTGGAACCAGCCGGTGATCATCTCCTGCGGGAACGGCTCCTCGCCGCGCCAATTCCGTTGGCCCTCAGGGCCTTCGCTGAGGTACGGCGTGGTGAAGTACGCCGTGCGGCCCTGCGGCGAGCCGTCCAACGTGACCTTTACGCCGCCCAGTTTGACCCGATTGCGGTACTTGCCGAAACAAGACGCCGGATACGACTGCAGCACCGCGTCCAGGTCGAGGATGAACGGGTACGCCACCACGTCGATCAGCGTCGCGCCACCGTCGGCAGCGCGGTACAGCAGGTCGATGTCGGCCACATGCGACAGGCCTTCCTGCGCCGTGGTGATGCCCGCTGCCGCATACAGCGACTGGCCGGCCTTGCTCCACGCGATCTCCTGGTCCGACGTCGGCTTGGGCAGCGACGCGAACACGGGCAGGAACGCGGTCTCCATCAGCAGCCCGTCCGGCTCGTGAGTGCCGGGCTTGCGCACGATCACGCCGCCGGGAGGCGTCGGGGTGTCGGCGGTGATTCCCCAGCGGCGCAGGGCCGCAGAGTTCAGCACGCCGCCGTGCAGCGAAACATGTTGCACAATAACGGGATTGCTCGCGAAGACATCGAGGTCCGAGGCATGCAGCACCCGTCCGTCCGGCATCAGCGTGTCGTCATAGCCGTAGCCGATGATCACTTCGCCGGCCCCAATCCCCCTGGAGTCACGGAACTTTCGCAGCTCGGCAACAATCGCCGCCACATCAGTGCCCGGCCCCGCCGGCGGCGCGTAGACGTTCACCTGGTTGGCCACCATCAGCGAGTTGATGTAGTGGCTGTGCGGATCGATGAACGCCGGCGCCAGCGTGTGGCCGTCGAGGTCGACGACGCGAGTGCCGACACCGCGAAGAGAGAGCACGTCGTCACGCGAACCCACCGCGGCGATCTGCCCATTCGCGACGGCTACCCCCTCCGCGGTCGGCTGCGCGTCGTCGACAGTGATGACGCCGCCCGTGAAAATAACGTCGGCGCTCATAACTCGACGCTAACGCGCGCCCAAGATTTTCGTTTCCAAATGTCGACGCGGGGGTACCGTGGAGCAATGGATTCCGGTCATCCGGGACGGCGCAAGCCGACTTTGCAGTCCCGGGCCATGTGGTTCGTCCGTGCCCGCCCCGCCGACTATCTGCTGGCGACCAGCGAGTTCTACGCGAGCTTGCCGCTGCTCGGCAAGTATTTCGAACCCTTCGGGGGGATCGCCGCGATGGGTGTCTGGGGCTACCGCCATGCCCCGGGTTTCGTCACCGAGGCGATCCGTTCCCGCAATCGCACACAAGCCGAGCTGCGCAGGCAGCACCGGATGATGACGAATGACGTGGCGTCGGCGGCGGTGAAGGACTTCGTGTCGCCCGAACGCCAGAAAGTCGACTGGCCGGCCCCCGACCGGCTGGCCCCGGTGCTGCGCGGAGTCGCCCAGCGCCGCCGCTACCTGCACAGGGGTGCCGTCCGCTACGGCGACCACCCCAGCCAGGTGCTCGACGTGTGGCGCCATCCCGACGTAACCGGCCCCGCGCCGGTGCTGGTGTTCGTGCCCGGCGGCGCATGGGTGCACGGCAGCAGGATGCTGCAGGGCTACACACTGCTGAGCCACCTCGCCGAGCAGGGTTGGGTGTGCCTGTCGATCGACTACCGGGTGTCACCGCACCACCGCTGGCCGCGGCATGTCACCGACGTGAAGGCCGCGGTGGCCTGGGCACGCGCCAATGTCGACCGGTTCGGCGGCGACCGCGAGTTCGTAGCGATCGCGGGCTGTTCGGCGGGCGGTCACCTCGCCGCGCTCACCGGTCTGACGCACGATGACACCGACTTCCACGTCGAGCTCGCCGACGACGCCGACACGTCCGTCGACGCGGTGGTGGGCATCTACGGCCGGTACGACTGGGTGGACAGGTCCACGCCCGAGCGGGACCGGTTCGTCGACTTCCTGGAACGAGTGGTCGTCAAGAAGCGGCTCGCCAAGCATCCCGAGCTGTTCCGCAAGGCGTCACCGATCGCGCGGGTACGCCCCGACGCGCCGCCGTTCTTGGTGGTGCACGGCTCGGCCGACAACATCATCCCCGTCGAGCAGGCCCGCTCATTCGTGGAGAAGCTGCGCGAGGCGTCGCGCTCGACGGTCGGCTACCTGGAACTGCCCGGTGCCAGCCACGGCTTCGACATGACCGACGGGTCGCGCACCGGATCGGCGGCGACGGTGATCGGGTTGTTCCTCAACGAGATCCACCGAAGCCATCTGCAGAGCAGAGCGAAAGAGGTCATCTAGGCGTCCACCGTGAAGCGGCTCAACGGCTGGGATGCCCTGCTGCTCTACAGCGAGACAGCCAACATCCACACGCACACGTTGAAGATCGGCGTGATCGACGCCACCGACTTCGACGGGGAGTTCACGTTCGACGTGTTCCGCCGCACGTTGCGCCGCCGACTGCACCTGCTGGAGCCACTGCGCTATCAGCTCGTCGACATTCCGCTGAAGCTGCACCACCCGATGTGGATGGAGAAGGCAGAGATCGACCTGGGCTACCACCTGCGCCGGGTAAGTGTCCGGGCTCCGGGCGGGCGGCGCGAACTCGACGAGCTGATCGGCGAGATCGCGAGCACGCCGCTGGACCGCCGCCGCCCGCTGTGGCAGATGTACTTCGCTGAGGGCATGGCCGATAACCGGTTCGCGGTGATCGGCAAGGTGCATCACGCGCTGGCCGACGGGGTGGCGTCGGCCAACCTGATGGCGAAGGCGATGGACCTCAAGGGCCCGATCCAGAACGAGCGCGACCTCTACGTCACCCACGCTCCGCCGTCGAGCCGCGCGCTTCTGAAAGCAGCCTGGGAGGACCACGTCAAACAGCTACGCAGGATTCCGGTGCTGACCCGGAAGACCGCCGCCGGCATCGGCCGGGTCCGCAGGCGCGCCAAGGAGCGCGGCGACCATCCCGAGATGGCCAAGTCGTTCGCGCCGCCACCGACCTTCATTAACCACGTGGTGACGCCGGGACGCCGGTTCGCGACGGCCACGCTGGCGCTGTCGGACGTCAAGCAGACCAGCAAGCACCTGGGCATCACGCTGAACGACCTCGTGCTCGCCACCGCCGCCGGGGCCTTGCGAGAGTTGTTGCTGCGCTACGACGGCCGCGCCGACGCGCCGCTGATCGCCTCGGTACCGGCGACGCTCAACACGTCGCCAGAGCGGTTGACCGGCAACGAGTTCCTGGGCATGAACGTGTCGCTGCCGGTGCACCTCGACGACCCGCTCGAGCGGGTGCAGCTGACCGCGCTCGCGGCCGGCATGGCCAAAGAGGACATGCGCCTGCTCGGTCCCGAGGTCGTGTCGCAGTGGGCGGCCTACCTGCCGCCCGGACCCGCTCATGCCGCCTTCCGCTGGCTGTCCAAGCGGGAAGCGCAGAGCCGGCTGCTGAACGTGCCGATCTCCAACGTGCCGGGCCCGCGTGAGCGGGGGCGCATCGGCGGCGCGATGGTCAGCGAAATCTACTCAGTGGGACCGCTGATGGCGGGCAGCGGCATGAACATCACAGTGTGGAGCTACGTGGAGCAGCTCAACATCTCGGTCCTCACCGACGACATCACGCTCGACGACCCGCACGAGGCCACCGACGCGATGACCCACGCGTTCACCGAAATCCGCTCGGCCGCAGGACTTCCCGCCGAACTGACCCCGGTGCACACTGCGATGGCGCCGGCTCGGGTCAGCTAGCCTCCTCGCCGCTCTTGGCGTACACCCAGGACAGGAACTGCGCCACCGCCTCGGCCGTCTGATGCGCGCGCGGCGAGCCGTACATCTCGAAAGCATGCTGGGCGTAAGGCAGTTCGGCGTAGAGCACCGGCGCCTTGGCCACCCGGCGCAGCTCGCGCACGAACTCACGTGCCTCCTCGACTGGTATCAGCGTGTCGTTCTCGCCGTGCAGGACGAAGAACGGCGGCGCGTCGGAGTGCACTCGGCTGATCGACGACGCATCGAGGTAGACCTGCCGGTTCTCGGCGAAGCTCTTCTTGACGACGAACCTCTCCAGGAACGTGACGAACTCGCGGCGGGTGCGGGTGTTCGTCGAATACCAGTCGTAGCGGCCGTAAACCGGCACCGCCGCCACCACGGACGTGTCGGCTTCCTCGAACCCGGGCTGCCACGAAGAGTCGTTGGGAGTCAGTGCCGCCAGCGAGGACAGGTGGCCGCCCGCCGAGCCGCCGGTGACCACGACGAAGTCCGGGTCGCCACCGAACTCCGCAATGTGTTCCTTCACCCAGGCCAGTCCGCGCTTGACATCGACGATGTGGTCGGGCCATGTGTGCAGGGGCGAGACGCGGTAGCCCAGCGACACGCACACCCACCCGCGGTCGGCCATGTGACTCATCAGCGGGTAAGCCTGCGGACGGCGCATGCCGATCACCCAGCCGCCGCCCGGAATCTGCACCAGCACAGGCGCTTTGCCGTCGCGGGGTAGGTCACGCTTGCGCCACACGTCGGCCACATTGGCCGGGTGCGGCCCGTAGCGCACGACGTTGTCCTTGCTGACGTAGCGGCGGCGCAGCAGCGAGGTGCGCACCGCGCCGCTGGGCCGGCCGGTACGTGACGGCGCCGACGGCAGCGTCGCGATCACGTCGGGGTAGTCGGTGCCGAGGCCGTCGCGCAGCGCCGCCGTCAGCACCCGTCCCGGCGTCGACACCCCCCGCGCATAGATGACGCCCAGCACCGCCCACGCGGCCGCGGTCAGCGACAACGCGAATTTGCCTCGGAAACCGGCGAAGTCACCGCGGCGGCCCCGCCGCACCGCGTCGAGCGCCGAGCCCGCCAGATACAGGGTGGGCAGTTCGGAGGTATGCCAACCGAACCAGAAGACCGGAATCGTCCAGAAGCCCGTGCGGCTGAGCGGCCGTAAGCCGTTGAGTGCGTTGATAAGTTCGACGAGTGCGCGCATCAGCGGGCGCGGTCGTCGCAAGCGTTGCAGCACCGTCACCGCCTCAACCGAGGATCGGCAGCCGTCGTTCGCGTCCCAGCCGGTCCAGCGCCCGCTGCATCACCGCGCGGACGTGCGCGTCGACCTCGTCGATGTCCGGGTCGTCGCCGAACTCGGCCGCGATGTCGACCGGCTCGAGCACCTGGGTGACGATCTTCGTGGGCAGCGGCAGGTTGGGCGGGAAGACGCCGAAGAGGCTGAGCCCGAACGGGAATCCGATCGACACCGGCATGATCTTGGTGCGTACGGCGCGCGAGATGGGACCCAGTCGCTTCGCCAGGCCGGTTCCGCGGGCCAGGAACAGCTGGCTCTCCTGCCCGCCGATCGACACCGTCGGCACGATGGGAACTCCCGCTTCGATCGCGGTCCGCACGTAGCCTGTGCGGCCGTCGAAGTCGATCACGTTCTCCCACACGGTCGGTCGCATCGCGTCGTAGTCGCCGCCGGGGAACACCACGACCAGGTGGCCGGAACGCAGTGCCTCGGCGGCGTTCTCGCGGTTGGCGCGGATAAAGCCGGTGCGCAACAACGCATCTGCGACCGGGCCGACGAACAGCATGTCGTGGCTGAGTGTGTGGATGGGCCGGTCATAGCCGAACTTCTCGTAGAACTCGACGGCCAGGATCGGGACGTCGGCCGTGAACTGGCCGCCGGAGTGGTTCGACACGAGCAGTGCCCCGCCGGCCGGCGGGATGTTGTCCAAGCCGCGGACCTCGGTGCGGAAGTACCGCCGCAACAGCGGCCGGAGGAAGCCGACGACGCGCTCGGTGAATTCGGGATCCCACTTCTCGATCTCGACGCGATCGACGCCGGTGTCGGCCATGGTGGAATCGTACCGACGGACGGTGGAGTACTTTCAGGTACTCATGAGCGAAGACAAAGCCGGCGGGGAAGCCAGCCAAGAAGCGCCCGCCGTCCTGGTGGAGCAGCGCGACCGGATCCTGCTGATCACGATCAACCGGCCACAGGCCAAGAACGCCGTCAACGGCGCGGTGAGCCGCGGGCTGGCCGACGCGATGGACCGCCTCGACGACGACGCGGGCCTGTCGGTGGGTGTGCTGACCGGCGCCGGCGGCACGTTCTGCGCCGGCATGGACCTCAAGGCGTTCGCGCGGGGCGAGAACGTCGTCGCCGAGGGCCGTGGGCTGGGCTTCACTGAGCGGCCGCCCGTCAAGCCGCTGATCGCGGCCGTCGAGGGTTACGCGCTGGCCGGCGGCACGGAGCTGGCGCTGGCGACCGACCTGATCGTGGCCGCCACGAACTCTGCCTTCGGGATTCCCGAGGTGAAGCGGGGGCTGGTCGCCGGCGGCGGGGGGCTGCTGCGGCTACCGCAGCGGATCCCGTATGCGATCGCGATGGAACTGGCGCTGACCGGCGAGAACCTGTCCGCCGAGCGCGCACACGAGCTGGGCCTGGTCAACGTCCTCACCGAGCCCGGCAACGCGCTCGACGGCGCGCTGGCGCTGGCCGAGAAGATCACCGCCAACGGACCGCTGGCGGTGGCCGCCACCAAGCGGATCATCGTCGAGTCGCGCGGTTGGAGCCCGGCCGAGATGTGGGAGAAGCAGGCGGAGATCTTCCTGCCGGTGTTCGCGTCCAACGACGCCAAGGAGGGCGCGATCGCGTTCGCCGAGAAGCGCCCGCCGAAGTGGACCGGGAGCTGACCCCGGTCGACATCACCCGCGGCCTGCTGAACCGGGACGCCCAGTTGCGGCACGGCTACCTCGACGTTCTGGGTGAATCCGTGAGCTCCCCGGTGCCCACGTTCGCGCAGCGCGCGATGAACAGCCGATTCGTCGCGGGAATCTACGAGCGGGTATGGCGCCCGCTGTCGTTCTATGTCGCCAGCGGTGTGACCACGGCCGCCGAGCAGCGCCGCGCCTGCCGCGACCTGAAGCCCACCGGCAAGGCCAAGCTGCTCGACGTCGCTTGCGGCCCAGGTAATTTCACGTACCGGCTGGCTCAGGAGATGGGTGACGGCGGCGTGGCGGTGGGGCTGGACATCTCCGAGCCGATGCTCACCCGTGCCGTGCTCGACAACAGCGGAGCCCACACCTGTTACGTGCGCGCCGACGCCCGCCGCCTTCCGTTCGGCGACGGAACCTTCGACGCGGTCTGCTGTTTCGGCGCGTTGTACCTGATGCCCGAGCCTTTGAGCGTCGCCGCAGAGATGATCCGCGTGCTGTCCCCGGGAGGCCGCATAGCGATCCTCACCAGCTGTGAGAGCAACGTCCCGCCGGTGCGGCTGGCGACGATGCCGATCGCCCGCGGCGTCGGCCTGACGATGTTCGACGAACGGACCTTCGTCGACTTGTTCACCTCCGCCGGGCTGGTGGACGTGAAGCAGGATATCCAGCGGGTGCTGCAGTACGTCACCGCGATCAAACCTGCCAAACCCGCACGCTGAGGATCGGCCGGGCGGATAGTTGCCGCCATGGCCGACGTCGACTATTGCGTAATCGGGGCAGGATTTGCGGGGCTGACTGCTGCGCTTCGCCTCAAGCAGGCGGGCCGTTCGGTCGCCCTTGTGGAGGCACGCGACAGAGTGGGTGGCCGCACGTTCACCCAGGTGCTCGACGACGGCACGTGGATCGACCGCGGCGGCGCCTGGACCGGCCCGGGTCAGGACCGCATCTACGCGATGATGAGAGAGTTCGGCATCGGCAGCTACAAGCAGTACCTCGACGGCGAGGCGATGATGGTCGTCGACGGCAAGCAGCACCGCTACTCCGGCACGATCCCGATGAACATGAGCCCGTGGGTCGTCGCCAACCTCGGTGCGGTGTTCCTCGAACTGGGGCAGATGTGCAAGTCGATACCGCTCGACGAACCCTGGAACGCCAAGAACGCCACGAAGTGGGACCAGATCAGCCTGGCGAAATGGCTCAGCGGCCACACGCTGTCCAAGCCCGCTCACGAGCTGCTGGACACGGCACTGGCCGGCCTCTACACGTCGGCCGCGTCCGAGGTGTCGATGCTGTGGGCGCTCTATCAGATGGCGTCGGGTGGCGGGCCCAACTTCGTGCTGTCCATCAAGGACGGCTCGCAAGACGCGCGGGTGGTCGGCGGCATAGGCGCGATCTCGTCGGCGATGGTCGCTGAGCTCGCCGACTCGCTGCACCTGTCGCAACCCGTCCACCGGATCGAGCAGGACGCCGACGGGGTGACCGTTTGCGCCGACCGCATGACGGTGCGCGCGCGGTGCGTCGTCGTCGCGGTCCCGCTCGTCATCGCGAACCAGATCTCATACGAGCCGATGCTGCCCGTCGACCGGACATTCCTGCAGCAGCGGGTGCCCAGCGGCGCCGTCTTCAAGATCAACATCGTCTACGACGAGCCGTTCTGGCGCGCCGACGGATTGACCGGACAGTCGGCGGCACCCAACACGCCCGCGCCCGTGACCATCGAGGCGTGCACGGACCGGGACCGGCCCGGGGTGATGTGCGTGATCGTGGAGGGCCCACTGGCGCGCGAAGCCTGCCGGCTCGACGAGTCCGAGCGGCGCGCCGCGGTGCTCGCCGAACTCGTCAAGCGGTTCGGCGACAAAGCGGCCTCCCCCGAGCATTACATCGAGCAGAACTGGACCGTCGAGCGCTACTCCGGCGGCGGGATGATCGGACACACCGGCACCGGGGTGCTGACGGAGTTCGGCCACGCTCTGCGGGAGCCGTGCGGCCGGATCCACTGGGCGGGCACGGAAAGCTCGGCGGTGATGTGCGGCTGGATCGACGGCGCGATCCGATCCGGTGAGCGGGCCGCCGGCGAGGTGCTGGCCGCGGAGTCGGTTGCGGCCTGAGCGCCGTCCCGCGCCGACCCTGCGAGGAGATCGCACTTCTTCGCCCGAAACGCGATCGGCGGGCAGTCTCCAAGGCGGACAATGCCGTTACGTGAGAAAGGAATTGCCATGTCACAGCACAACGTCGAGATCGTCAAACGAGGTTATGAGGCCTTCTCCGCCGGCGACGTCGAGACGGTGATGAGCCTGTTCGACGACGACATCGAATGGGTCCAGCCGGGCGAGAGCAACCTCAGCGGCATCTACCGGGGCAAAGGTGAGTTCGCCCAGTATCTGGGCAGGCTCGCCGAGAAGGCGGTGGCGGTGCGGGCGCTGCGGTTCGTGTCCGACGGCGACACGGTCGTCGCATTCTCGGAGGTGACCGCCGGCAGTGAGATGGGTGAGGACGCCGACGTCTATACGCTGCGTGACGGCAAGATCGTCCACGCGCAGATCTACACCGACACCGCGATGATGGAGCGGGTGTTCGGCCGCAAGCAGGTCGCCGCCGGCTAGCTGCGTAATCTCGACCGGTGTCGACCATCTACTTCACCGGCTCCAGCCTCGACGGGTTCATCGTCGACGAGCACGGCAGCCTGGACTGGCTGATGTCCCGCGACGTCGACGCCGCCGGCCCGTACGGCTACGAGGCGTTCATGCGGTCCGTCGGCGCGCTGGCCCTGGGCGCCACCACCTACGAATGGGTGCTCGAGCACGACGACGGTGCCTGGCCATACACCCAGCCGACGTGGGTGCTGACGCACCGGCCGGAGATCGTGGCGCCGGGGCATCCGGTGCAGCCGTACAGCGGTGACGTCACCGAGCTTCATCCGCAGCTGGTCTCGGCGGCTGGCTACAAGGACATTTGGATCGTGGGCGGCGGCGAGGTGGCCGCGCAGTTCGTGGACGCCGGGCTGGTCGACGAGCTGGTGGTGACGTACGCGCCGTGCACGCTGGGCAGCGGCGGCCGGCTGTTGCCGACGAGATCGGAGTGGTCGCTGATCGAATCGGGCGTCAACCGCGACTTCGTCTGCGCCCGGTGGCGCAAAGCGGCGGACTGACGGCCGGCGCCGGGACAGTTGCTGTCCCGCACGCGGTAGTTACCGTTAAGGAACCGTTAGAGTTCAGCGCGTCAGTGCGACGACCAGCGCATTTTGATGCGGGTCCGGGGCTACACTCGCGGCAAGGTTGAGATCACAGCCTGTGATGAGGACGTTTGACGCGCCGCGGCAAATTGACACGCTGTTTAATTCGGCACTCGCCCGGGTAGGCGTTCTCGACGAGATCAGCGACAGGTCCGATAAGGGATAAGTCAATGACTGCTGTGCGCCCCAACTCAACAGCCCCCGATGCTCTCCGCGGTACATCGGTAATCGATTGCGGCCGTGCGTACTTGACTGTGCAGGTGTACAGCTGGCTGACGGTCATAACGGTGTCCGGCGACATCGACGCCACCAACGCCGACGAGATCAGCCACTGCGTCACCGGCCGGGTTCCCGCCGACGGCGCGCTGATCGTGGACATGGTCGATATCGACTTCATCGGCGTCGACGGCCTGCGCGCGCTGTTCGCGCTGAACATCGAGTGCGTCCGCACCGACACCCGATGGGCGGTCATCGGCAGCCACGCCGTGCACCGGCTGCTGCGCGTCGCCGACGCCGAGAACCTGGTGCCCGCGGTCCGATCGGCCACCGAGGCGCTGCACCGCGTGCGCCGTTCCCGCCGGGACCGTCGCGCGCTGAAACTCGTGACCTGAGCGCAGCTCAACCTGCCCGCGCGGGCGTGCTCACCGGCTACGCTCAGCGGCCATGGGTCACTACAGGAGCAACGTCCGCGACCTGGAGTTCAACCTCTTCGAGGTCCTCGAGCTCGACAAAACGCTCGCGAGCGGAGAGTTCGGCGATCTCGACGGCGAGTCCGTGCGCCACATGCTCGCCGAGGCCGCCCGGCTGGCCGAGGGCCCGGTTGCGGAGTCGTTTGCCGAGGCCGACCGCCACCCGCCCACCTTCGACGTCGACGAGCACACCGTCGCGTTGCCGGAGCCCTTTAAGAAGTCGCTGCGCGCGTGGCAGCAGGGGGAGTGGTTCCGAGTCGGGCTCGACGAGAACATCGGCGGCGTCCCTGCGCCCGCAGTCGTGCAGTGGGCGATCAACGAGCTGGTGCTCGGCGCGAACCCGGCGGTTTTCCTGTACCTCGCCGGGCCGGTGTTTGCCAACATCCTGTACCACATCGGCAACGAGCAGCAGCGGCACTGGGCCGAGCTGGCCATCGAACGCAACTGGGCCGCCACGATGGTGCTGACGGAACCCGACGCTGGGTCCGACGTCGGCGCCGGCCGCACGAAGGCGATCCCGCAGCCTGACGGCACGTGGCACATCGAGGGCGTCAAGCGCTTCATCACCAACGGCGACACTGACGACCTCTTCGAGAACATCCTGCACGTCGTGCTGGCGCGGCCCGAGGGTGCCGCCCCCGGCACGAAAGGGCTCAGCCTCTTCCTGGTGCCGAAGTTCCTGCTCGACCCCGAGACCGGCGAGCCCGGGGAGCGCAACGGCGTCTTCGTCACCGGCCTGGAAGACAAGATGGGCCTGAAGGTCTCGGCCACAACGGAATTGACGTTCGGGGGGCATGGCAAACCGGCCATCGGCTGGCTCGTCGGCGACGTGCACAAGGGCATCGCGCAGATGTTCGAGCTGATCGAGTACGCACGAATGATGGTGGGCACCAAGGCCATTTCGACATTGTCGACGGGATACCTCAACGCGCTGGAATACGCCCAGACCCGTGTCCAGGGCGCCGATATGACGCAGATGACGGACAAGACCGCTCCGCGCGTGACGATCATCCACCACCCCGACGTACGACGGGCATTGATGACGCAGAAGGCCTACGCCGAAGGTATGCGCGCGGTATACCTGTTCACCGCTGCTCATCACGATCCCACTGTCGCGCAACTGGTTTCCGGCGCCGACGCCGACCTCGCAGCGCGCATCAACGACCTGCTGCTGCCGATCGTCAAAGGCGTCGGATCGGAACGCGCCTACCAGTGCCTGACCGAGGCGCTTCAGACCTTCGGCGGTTCGGGCTTCCTGCAGGACTATCCGATCGAGCAGTACATCCGCGACAGCAAGATCGACAGCCTCTACGAGGGCACCACCGCGATCCAGGCGCAGGACTTCTTCTTCCGCAAGATCGCCCGCGACCAGGGTGTTGCGCTGGCGCACGTCGCGAACCAGATCCAGAAGTTCGTCGACGGCTCCCGCGATGGCGAGGGCGCCCGACCCGAGCTCGCCGAAAGCCGGGCGCTGCTCGGCACGGCGTTGTCCGACGTGCAGGCCATGGTCGCTGCGCTGACCGGATACCTGATCGAGTCACAGAACAACGCGCGCGACCTGTACCGCGTCGGCCTCGAGTCGGTGCCGTTCTTGCTGTCGGTCGGTGACCTGCTGATCGGATGGCTGCTGCTGCGCCAGGCCGAGATCGCCCTGGGGGCACTCGACGGCGAAGTCGACGATGCCGAGCGGAACTTCTACCTTGGGAAGGTCGGGGCGGCAACATTTTTCGCCAAGAACATGCTGCCGCGGTTGTCGGCTCAGCGCAGGATTCTCGAGGGCGTCGACCTGACGATCATGGAGATGCGCGAGGAATCGTTCTAGCGCCATGTCATGGCAGACGAGGGCTATCGCCCCGTATCTGCGGGCCACCCGGAAGCACCGTCACGCCGCCGCCGTGCGGGCGGAACGCGCTCTGGTTGCGCCGAAGGGGCCGTCGCATCCGCCGCGTCGGCTCACCCGACGGTTCGCCGTGCGCACCAGGACGGTCGACGGGTTCGACGTCCACGAGGTCAGTCGCCCGTGGTCGGTCCGCTCGGCGACGGTGATGTACCTGCACGGCGGCGGGTACGTCAGCGAAATCCAGAAGCTGCACTGGTGGCTGATCGCCAAGGTCGCCGCCAACGTGGATGCCGACGTGCGGGTGCCGATTTACGGGCTGGCACCGAAGTATCACGCTGATGACGCAATTCGGTTGATGCAGAAGCTCTTCGGGGACGCCTCCGCAGCCGGTCCAGTGTACGTGATGGGCGACTCGGCCGGCGGCGGATTGGCTCTGGCCGCCACCCTGACCTGGATGCAGGCGGGCGGGACCCCGCCGGTCGGGTTGACGTTGATCGCCCCCTGGCTCGACATCGGACTACGCAATCCCGCCATCGCCGCCGTCGAACCCCGCGACCCGTGGCTCACCAGCGCGGGCCTTCATGTCTACGCCCGCGCGTGGGCGGGTGGTCTGTCATATGACGACCCGCGCGTCAGCCCCCTTTTCGGCGACCTGACCGATGTTCCGCCGATCGACCTCTACGTCGGCGGCCGCGACATCACGCTGCCCGACTGCCGGGCGCTGCGCGACAAAGTGCCACCCGATCGGATCACCTATCACGAAGAGCCCGGCGCGCTGCACGTGTACCCGCTGCTGCCGGTGCCCGAAGGCCGCGCAGCGCGCAGAGATATGGTGGCGCACATCAGAACTGCGCTAGCCGAGAAAGGACGCCCATGAAGGTGATTTCATCCATCGACGACGCCAACGGCCTCGTCGGCCAGGAGCTCGGAGTGGGCGAGTGGAGGGAGATCGACCAGAAGCGCATCGACGCGTTCGCCGACGTCACCGAGGATCACCAGTGGATTCACGTCGACGTCGAGCGGGCGAAAGCCGAAAGCCCTTACGGCACAACCATTGCGCACGGCTTCCTGACGCTGTCGATGATCCCGGTGCTGTCCAGGGACAACTTTCGCGTCGAGAACGCGAAGATGGCGATCAACTACGGGCTGAACAAGGTGCGCTTCCTGGCAGCGGTGCCGTCCGGCGGACGGATCCGGGCACGCTCCGAGCTTCTCGGCGCCGACAAGGTCGGCGATGCCATGGTGAACCTCACGGTGCGGCACACGATCGAGCTCGAGGGCTCGGACAAGCCGGCCGCGGTCGCGGAGTCGATCGTCCGGATCCTGTTCTAGCGGCGGTCGTCCCGCGTCCCGGCGATTTCGATGGCCTTGTCGGTGTATACCCGGTAGCCGAAATCCGACCGGTAGCCGTGGATTTCGCGGGTGTCCAAGGTGCGGATGAAGGACAGAATCTCGCGGCTGAACAATTGCCCTGGCACCAGCACCGGAAAGCCGGGCGGGTACGGAGTGACAAACGTCGCCGAGACGACGTCGACTCCGGCGTCGAGCTTCTCGTCGACCTGTTCGTCGGTGAGGTACTCGCAGTACGTGTCGTTGTAAGCGAGGTAGAACGCCTCGCGCACGTCTCCCTCGGGAGTCTGCTCGGTGGCATCCGACCGATCTTTGAACGCGGGATGGAATCCGCTGAAATTGGGCAGCGGCGCCAACGGCGTCGTCAGGCGGTGCACTTTGTGCTCGAACCGGCTGCGCTCGGCCATGCCCATCTCCGAGATCTGGGTGTCGATGTCGCGGGCGATCTTGACGAGCACCTCGACGAGGAACGCCACCGAACTGCGCGTGGTGCCGATGTTGGTCATGAATAACACGGTGTTGCGTGACGTCTTGTTGATCTGGACGCGTGGCGGTCCATCAGCTCCTCGCGCTTGAACGTGTCGCCGTCATAGCCGGTGCGCCCGATCGACAGCGTGATGCGCGATGGGTCGAGCACCAACTCGTCCTTGTCCCACGCGGCCATCATGTCCGCAGGCCGCTTCGCAGCGGCTGGCCGATCGCCGACGGCCGGAACTCCTCCGGGATCAAATCTGAAGTGCGCAGGCACACCATGTACTTGGACAGCAGCGGATGGTTGTCGATCGCGTCGCGCAACTGCATGGCGTTCTCGATCTGGCGCCGCGCCCACCCCGCGAAACTCCGGTTTCGGCGAGAAAGTGCGAGTGCGAACCTCCGAAACCGGAGTTTCGCGGGGCCGGGGAAACCGCCTTACTCGACGGTGTAGCCCATCGGCATCAGCACGCTCTTGAGCTGGCAGAAATGCTCCACGCCCTCCGGCCCGCACTCGCGGCCGATGCCGGAGTTCTTGTAGCCGCCGAACGGTGAGCCGGGATCGAATGCGTACCAGTTGATTCCGTACGTGCCGGTGCGGATCTTCTGTGAGATCTCGATGCCCTTGGGCACGTCGGTGGTCCACACGCTGCCGGCCAGCCCGTACACCGAATCGTTGGCGATCTTGATCGCGTCGTCCTCGGTGTCGTAGGGGATGATCGACAGCACCGGGCCGAAGATCTCCTCCTGTGCGATCGTCATCTTGTTGTCGACGTCGGCGAACACCGTCGGCTCCACGAAGTAGCCGCTGTCCAGGCCCTCGGGCCGGCCGCCGCCGCACACCAGCCGCGCGCCCTCTTGGACGCCCTTGGCGATGTAGCCCTCGACGCGCTCGCGCTGTTTCTCGCTGATCAGCGGACCGATCTGGACCGCCGGGTCCGACGGCAACCCGACCGGCAGTGCCTGGACGAAGTTCTTCACCGCCTCCACGATCTCGTCGTATCGCGACCGCGGCGCCAGGATCCGGGTCTGGTTCACGCAGCCCTGCCCGGCATTCATCACGCCGGAGAACACCATCATCGGCACCGCCGACGCGAGGTCGACGTCCTCGAGCAGGATCGCCGCGGACTTGCCGCCGAGCTCCAGCGTGCATGGCTTGAGCATGTCGGCCGCCCGCTTGCCGACCTCCTTGCCCACCGCCGAGCTTCCGGTGAACGTCAGCATGTCGAGGCCGGGGTTGGAGGTCAGAGCCTGGCCCGTCTCGACGTCGCCGGGCACCACCGACAGCACGCCTTCGGGCAGCCCGGCTTCGGCGAAGACCTCGGCGAGCGCGTTGGCGCTCAACGGGGTTTCGGCCGCGGGTTTGAGCACGATGGTGCAGCCGGCCAGCAACGCCGGGCCGAGCTTGTTCACGGCCAGGAACAGCGGCACGTTCCACGCGACGATCGCACCGACCACGCCGACAGGCTCACGCGAGACGATCGTCTGCCCGTAGGAGCCGTTACGCGTCTCCGTCCATTTGATCGCGTCGGCCGCGCCGGCGAAGAAGTTAAGCGCGCCAAGCGATCCCGTCCAGTGCATCATCTCGATGATCGTCTGCGGCTGGCCCGTCTCGCAGGTCAGCAGGTAGGTGAAGTAGTCCTTGCGGTCCTCGAGCAGCTTGACCGCGGCCTGGATCACCGCGGCGCGTTCGGCCGGTGGTGTGGCCGGCCACGGGCCGTTGTCGAATGCGGCACGCGCGGCCGCGACGGCGGCGTCGACGTCGGCGGCGGTGGCCAACGGCACCTTGCCGACGTACTCGCCGGTGGCCGGGGAGTGCACCTCGATGACCTGGTCGGTCGACGGGGTGGTCCACTTGCCGCCGATGAACAACTTCTCCCACTCGGTCTTGTACTGCTCGGTCATTCTGCTCCTGTCATAGTTTCCGCGAGAGCTTCGAAAGTCTTGGTGCGCAATGGGCTTCGCATCGTGCCGATGGCGTGCCGCAGCGCGGCGAACACGATGAAGAAGTCGAGGTTCGACGGACGGTAGCCGGTGACATCCGCGTAGGTGGCGGCGACGTCGACGGGGCGCAGGAAGTCGGGAAGGCCCGGCCGCCCGGCGGCAAGGGCGAAGTCGTCGGCCAGCCGGTGGTGAAAGACCAACGCGCCGAGGTCCAATTCGCGTGGACCAAGGGTGGCGTGGCGCCAGCCCGTCAACGTCACCGACCCGAGGTCGCGGTAGATCACGTTGTCCAGGCGCGCGTCGCCCCAGCACAGCACCGGCGCCCGTTCGGCCGGCCAGTGCTCCCGCAGCCACGCGAACGCCCGCTCGATCACCGGTGCCTGCAGCCCGCGAGAGCCCACCTGCTGGTAGTGCTCGATGGTGTTGCGCACCAGCGCCGACAATGCGCTCTCCCCGGGACGACGACGGTCGAGGAACGAGAAGTCAGACGGCGTCGCGGAGTGCACCCGGCCGAGTTGCTCCAGCACCGCCTGCTGCATCCGCGCGCGCTCGGCGGCGTCCGCGTCGGTGATGAACGACGAGAACGTGTACGGCGTCTCGTACCTCGCGGTGGTCAGGCCCTCGACACGTGTCATCACGAAGAACGGGGCGCCCAGCGGGCCGGCGTCGTCCTCGCACCACAGCGCCGACGGCACCGCGGGCCGGGTGAGCTGGGCACCGAGGCGGCGGAGCGTCAGGAACTGGGCGCGCGTCTCGAACGGCCCGCCGGCGGCCAGGCGCACGACCAGCCGGCGCGGCTGGCCGCCCCAACCGGCGTCGACGTGCACCATGTGCTCGGCGAAGTGCGCGGCGGTGGCCACTGCGGCGCCGGCCTCCCGGGCGGCGAGCCAGCGTTCGAAGACCTCGCGCAGCGACGAGCCGCCTGCGCGAAGGGCAAAGGGGCCAGGAGGGTCGACCGGGGATTGCACTGCCATGATGTGGCCCACACTACCCAGCCGCCGGCACAACGAGAACATGTTCCAGTCACGGCACTAGTACCAGCACCAGATTGCTCACCGCGAACTCGCGCAGCAGCGGCACCGACGTCATCCACCAGGCCCATCGCGGGTGGTAGCGGGGAAATGCGGCGACGAGCGCGCGCGTCTCGCGGGCCCAGCGCAAGCCTTCGGCCACCGACACCGCGAACAGCGACGAACCGTAGTCGTTCTTCGGCCGGTGGCCATGACTGCGGGTGTACAGGCGCGCGGCGCGGGCGCCGCCGAGATAGTGGGTGAGGCCCATCTCGTGCCCGCCGAACGGACCCAGCCACACCGTGTACGACAGCACCACCAGCCCACCCGGCCGCGTCACCCGGAGCAGTTCGTCGCCGAGCCGCCACGGGTAGCGAACGTGCTCGGCGACGTTGGACGACAGCGTGATGTCGGCGGTGTTGTCGGGGAACGGAAGCGCCATGCCGGATGCCCGGACGAACATTCCCGGCCCCTTCGTTCCCGTCGGCGCCGCGTGCATCTCGGCGGGGTCGGGCTCGACGCCGACGTAGCGCACCCCTCGCTCGGCGAACGCCGACGCGAAATAGCCTGGGCCACCGCCGATGTCCAGCAGCAACCGGCCGGCCGCGGACTCGCCATTGGTGCCCCGCCACAGGTCGTCGACGAGCGCAGCGGTGTCGGCCGCCAGCCCCCCGTAGAAGCGGTACGGCTGCCGCTGCTCGTAGCGGAATTGCGACAGCAGCCGCAGCGAGCGGCGCAGGGTGGCCCGCTCGGCGAAGATGTCGGTGGCCGGCACGCGCGTGAGGCTACGCTTGACCGGATGTCGACGGCGGCCGTGCACTCAGTGCTGATGCTGTGCTGGCGCGACGTCGGCCATCCGCAGGGCGGCGGCAGCGAGACCTACCTTCAGCGCATCGGCGCGCACCTGGCCGCCGACGGGATATCGGTGACGCTGCGCACGGCCGGGTATCCCGGCGCGGCGCGCGACGAGGTCCTCGACGGCGTGCGGATCAGCCGCGGCGGCGGCCGGTTGACCGTGTACGTGCGGGCGCTGCTGGCGATGATCGGCGCCCGCCTCGGCGTCGGGCCGCTGCGGGGAGAGCGTCCCGACGTCGTCATCGACACCCAGAACGGCTGGCCGTTCTTCGCGCGGCTGGTGTTCGGCCGGCGGGTCGCGGTGCTGGTGCATCACTGCCACCGCGAGCAGTGGCCGCTGGCGGGTCGGTGGCTCAGCCGTGTCGGTTGGTTCGGCGAGTCGACGGTCTCGCCTCGCATCCACCGGAGAAACCAGTACGTCACCGTCTCGCTGCCGTCGGCGCGTGACCTCACCGACCTCGGTGTGCAGGCGGAGCGAATTGCGGTGGTGCGCAACGGGCTTGACGCGACCCCGCTCCGGCAGAGGCCGCCGTCGGCGACTCCCCGGGTGGTCGTGCTATCCCGCCTCGTGCCGCACAAGCACATCGAGGACGCGCTCGACGCTGTTGCGGAGATTCGCAGCCGGGTGCCCGGGTTGCACCTCGACGTCGTCGGCGACGGGTGGTGGCGTGATCGGCTGGTGTTGCACGCGGCCCAGCTCGGTATCACCGACTCGGTGACGTTCCATGGCCATGTCTGCGACGCCGCCAAGCACGCTGTGCTGCAACAGGCTTGGGTACATGTGCTGCCCTCCCGCAAGGAAGGCTGGGGCCTGGCGGTGACGGAGGCGGCCCAGCACGGCGTGCCGACCATCGGGTACCGCTCGTCGGGGGGTTTGACGGACTCGGTGATCGACGGCGTCACCGGACTGTTGGTCGACGACCGCGGCCAGCTGTTCGACCGGCTCTTCGACCTGCTGACCGACCCGCTGCAGCGCGAGGAGCTGGGCCGCAAGGCTCAGGCCCGCAGTGCCGAATTCTCCTGGCGGCAAAGCGCAGACGCGATGCGGGTGGTGCTCGAATCGGTGGCGGCGGGCCGGCTCGTCAGCGGCGTCGTCTGAGCGCCTTCCTCCCCGCGAGATTCACGGCGTGCAGAGAGTCACTCGAACTTCTTCTGCACACCGTGAAGTTCGCGGTCGGGTCGCACGCGCCGGCGCACCGCGGACAACGCCGTTCCGACGGCCCCGCTTACGAACACGGCCAACCAGACCAAGTGCACGCTGACCATCAGCGCCCGCCGGCCCGGCCCGGCACCCCGCGCGTCCCCGCCGACGCGGTAGAGGGCGATGCCGTTGTCTCGGTGGACGACCGGAAGCAGCGCCAAAGTGGTTGTCGCTGAGCCCATTTCACCGGGCGTCGCAGACTCCACAACCACCCAGGCGACACCGGCCCCGGCCAGCTCCGCCGGGGCGGCGCCCCTGAGAAGCAGATGCTGAATCTGTCGTGCCTTCTCGCCGTCGCCCGCAACAGTGCGGCCTGC
>JBLNEK010000054.1:0-17739 GCA_050262635.1 Candidatus Sericytochromatia bacterium
GAGGCGATGCTCGACGTCCTGCGCTTCTGGCTCGACCTGGGCATCGACGGGTTCCGGTTGGACGCCGTGCCGTATCTGTTCGAGCGGGAGGGCACCAACTGCGAGAACCTGCCGGAGACGCACGCGTTCCTGAAGCACTGCCGCAAGGTGGTCGACGACGAGTACTCCGGCCGGGTCCTGCTGGCCGAGGCGAACCAGTGGCCCGCCGACGTCGTCGAGTACTTCGGTGATCCCGGCACCGGTGGCGACGAGTGCCACATGGCGTTTCACTTCCCGTTGATGCCGCGCATCTTCATGGCGGTGCGCCGCGAGTCGCGCTTCCCGATCTCCGAGATCCTGACGCAGACGCCCGGCATCCCCGAGATGGCGCAGTGGGGCATCTTCCTTCGCAACCACGACGAGTTGACGTTGGAGATGGTCACCGACGAAGAGCGCGACTACATGTACGCCGAGTACGCCAAGGACCCGCGGATGAAGGCCAATGTCGGCATTCGCAGACGGCTGGCGCCGCTGCTGGAGAACGACCGCAACCAGATCGAGTTGTTCACCGCGTTGCTGCTGTCGCTGCCGGGCTCGCCGGTGATCTACTACGGCGACGAGATCGGGATGGGCGACATCATCTGGCTCGGCGACCGCGACGGCGTCCGCACGCCGATGCAGTGGACCCCCGACCGCAACGCAGGCTTCTCGACGGCCAATCCCGGGCGCCTCTACCTGCCGCCGAACCAGGACCCGGTGTACGGGTACCAGTCGGTGAATGTCGAGGCGCAGATCGACAGTTCGACCTCATTGCTGAACTGGACCCGCACGATGCTCGGGGTGCGTCGTCGACATCCGGCGTTCGCCACCGGGACATTCCGGGAGCTGGGCGGATCCAACCCGTCGGTGCTGGCGTACCTGCGCGAAGAGGACGGAGACCTCGTGCTGTGCGTCAACAACCTCTCGCGTTTCCCGCAGCCGATCGAGCTTTACCTGCAGCACTGGAATGGCTATGTGCCCGTCGAGCTGACCGGCAACGTGGAGTTCCCGCGCATCGGTCACCTGCCCTACCTGTTGACGCTGCCGGGCCACGGGTTCTACTGGTTCGGACTGCGGATGTCCGAGGAGGTGGGGCGCCGATGAGCCGCTTGGACGAAGAGCAGATGGCAGAGCGCCTGCCGTTCGCGGAGTGGCTGCCGCGTCAGCGCTGGTACGCCGGGCGCAGCCGGGACCTGTCGTCCGCGCAGCCGGCGCGCGTCGTGGCGCTGCGCGACGACATCGCCCTGACGCTGGTGGACGTCTCCTACACCGACGGGTCATCCGAGCGCTACCAGGTGATCGTGCGATGGGACGCCCCGCCGCCCGACGAGTACACCAACGTCGCGACAATCGGCAGCACGGGCGACCGCACCGGTTACGACGCGATCTACGACCCGGAAGCGGCGCAGTTCCTGCTGTCGCTGATCGACGCCAGCGCCGTGCGTGACGACGTCGCGTTCGGCAAGGAGCCCGGCGCGGCGCTGCCGATGGACGCATCACCGCGGGTCTTCGACTCCGAGCAGAGCAACACGAGCGTCATCTTCGAGCAGGAGGCGATCCTCAAGATCTTCCGGCGGGTGGCACCTGGCATCAATCCGGACATCGAACTGAACCGGGTGCTGTGCCGGGCCGGCAACCAGCACGTGGCGCGGCTGCTCGGGTCTGTTGAGATGACGGACGGCTCGTCGTGGCCATTGGGGATGGTGACCGCGTTTGCGGCCAACTCGGCCGAGGGCTGGGACATGGCGACCGCCAGCACGCGCGACCTGTTCGCCGAAGGCGACCTTTACGCGTACGAGGTCGGCGGCGACTTCGCCAGCGAGTCGTACCGGCTGGGTGAAGCAGTCGCATCGGTGCACGCGACGCTGGCCGAGACGCTGGGCACCTCGTCGGTCGACTTCCCGGTCGAGGCGATGCAGGCGAGGTTGTCCGCGGTGGCGGGGTCCGTGCCGGACCTTGCGCCGTTCGTGCCGGCGATCGAGGAGCGGATCAACAAGCTGGTCGGCGAGACGATCACGGTGCAGCGAGTGCACGGCGACCTACATCTGGGGCAGGTGCTGCGCACCCCGGAGACGTGGCTGCTGATCGACTTCGAGGGTGAACCGGGCCAGCCGCTGGACGAGCGGCGACGGCCGGACTCGCCGCTGCGGGACGTGGCGGGGATGCTGCGGTCGTACGAGTACGCGGCGTATCAGCGGCTGGTGGATATCGACGGGGAGCACGGGAAGCAGTTGGCGGCGCGGGCGCGCGAATGGGTGGAGCGCAATCAGGCCGCGTTCTGCGACGGCTACGCGGCGGTGACTTCGGCCGACCCGCGCGACTCGGCGACCGTGCTGTCGGCCTACGAGCTGGACAAGGCCGTCTACGAGGCGGGGTACGAGGCGCGGCACCGCCCGACGTGGCTGTCGATCCCGTTGCGCTCGATCGCCCGGCTCGTGGGCTAGCCCCTCATTTTTCGACGAACCTTCACGCGCCGCGCCGAGACATAAACGTGGGCGGCCCCGATCGGCGTGTCGCCGCCGACGTTTATGTGTCGCGGAAGCCGCGGCGCCGCAATGCTTTCCAGGCGCGATCAAGGACGTCCTCGTCTGGGTCCTCGGCAATGACCCTGATGACGTCCCAGCCGATGGCTGCCAGCTTCCGGTGCACCCTCATGTCTTTGGCGTACTGCCAACGGCTGGTCCGGTGCTGGTCGCCGTCGTATTCGGCGGCGACCATGAAGTCCTCCCACCCCATGTCCAGCATCCGCACGAGTGAGCCATGCTCGTCGACGACGGGAATCTGCGTCGTCGGCAATGGAAATCCGTTGTCGACGAAGAGCAGGCGCAAGCGTGTCTCCTGGGGTGACGCGGCGCCGCCGTCGACGAGCGGCAGCGTCGCCCGTAAGCGCCTGAGGCCGCGCGCTCCCCGGTAGCGTTTTGCCAACATCAATACGTCCTCCACCGAAAACGGTGTGGCGTACATCAATGCATCAAGCCGTGCGACGGCCTGATTGCGGGGCAGGCGACGGGCGAGGTCAAAAGCGGTACGTGCGGGCGTGGTCACAGGGAGCCCGTCGGCATCCTCGATCTCGTCATCGGCCACGCGTTCGTTGTGAACCAGCAGCCCCGACGGCGGGTTACAGTTCCGCCAGATCAGCTCGACGGGCTCGCGGTCGTCAATCCACCGCGAACCATGCACAGCCGCTGCAGCCAATCCCGCGATGGTGGCTCGCTTCTCCGACCACAACCATGCGGCAACGGTCTTGTCCAGCAATGTCGGCTCGACGGACCTCCTGATGTAAACATCGGGGTAGATCGCCCGGTAGTACGTGCGCAGTTGGTGCCTGGTTAGCGTGCGCTGCTTCAGCGCGTCGCTTCCGATGAAGATTTCCCCCATACCCGAACGTTGGCATGGGGGACCGACAACTTCGCCGAGGCATAAACGTTGGCGGTCCGCATCGGCGTGTCGCCGCCGACGTTTATGTGTCGCGGCGGGAGGGGCGCTAGAGGGTGACGATCTCGTAGTCGCCGAGGCGGTCGACCAGCACGTGCACATGGTCGGTCGACGAGCCCAGGGTCTGCTCGATGGCGGTCAGCCGCGCGGTGTAGTGGCCGACGGGATACTCCGCGGTCACGCCGATGCCGCCGTGCAGCTGAATCGCCTCCTGCCCGATGTGCCGGCCGGAGCGCCCGGTCTGCAGCTTCGCGCGGGACGCGACCAGCGGGTCGAAGCGACCGTCGGCGATCGACATCGCGGCGTAGAAGGCCATGCTGCGCGCCATCTCCAGCGACACGTACATGTCCGCGGCGCGCTGCGTGAGCGTCTGGAACTTGTTCAGCGTCACCCCGAACTGCTTGCGCGCCTTCAGGTAATCGGTGGTCAGCCGCAGGGCTTCCTCCATCGCGCCCACCGCCTCGGCGCACAGCGCCGACTGTGTTTGGATCACCGCCCGCGCGATCGACTCGGAGGCGTCCACCGCGTCGCCGAGCGCCTCGGCCGGCGTCTGCGCGAAGTCGATCTGCGCGCCGCGCCGACCGTCGAACGTGCGGAACGCCTGCCGGGTGACCGAGGAAGCGTCGACGACGAACAGCCCAGTGCCTCCGTCGGGAAGCTCGGCGCTGACGACGAGCGTGTCGGCGCAGTCACCGGCGGGGACGGGGTTCTTGCGGCCGCTCAGCGTCCACGAATCTCCTTGCCGCTCAGCGGTCGTCACACCTTCGTGGGCGAACGCGAGCAGCCGCTCTCCGGCGGCCACGTCGTCCAGCAGCCCCCGCTGCTCAGCGGTACCCGCCTCGGCGATCAACGCGCCCGGGGCCAGTGCCGCCCACAGCACCGGCTCGGGCGCCAGATGCCGGCCGATCTCGGTCATCACCACCAGGATCTCGTTCTGGCCGCCGGCCTCCTCGTCGAACCCGAGGCCCAGGATCCCGATCTCCGCCAACTGGTTCCATACCTCGCGGCTCCAGCCGAGCTCGGTCTCGGCAACCTTGTTGCGGCTCTCCTGGTCGTAGCTTCGGGACAGCAGGCTGCGGGTGGTGTCGCGCAACAGCGCCTGCTCTTCGCTGAATTGAAAGTCCATGTGCTACCTCACAATCCGAGAATCGTCGACGCGATGATGTTGCGCTGAATTTCGTTGCTGCCGCCATAGATGGACGTCTTGCGATAGTTCAAGTACGTCGGCACGGCGCGCTGAGCCCAGTCCGGCTCGGCGGCAAGCGCGTCGACGCCGGCGACCTCGACAAGCAACTCGGTTGCCGCCTGCTGCAGTTGGCTGCCCTTCAGCTTGAGCACCGACGACACCGGGTTGGGCTTGCCGTCCGCCGACCCGGCCACCACTCGCATCTGCGTGAGTTCCAGTGCCAGCAGGTCGTTTTCGACTTCCGCCAGCCGCGCGGCGAACAGCGGGTCGTCGAGCACGCCCTTCTCGGCGGCGTGCTTCTTGACAGACGCGAGCTTGACCTTCGTCCGGCCCACCCCGGCGATCCCGGTGCGCTCGTTGCCGAGAAGGAACTTCGCGTACGTCCAGCCCTGGTTCTCCTCGCCGACGAGCTGGTCGGCGGGTACGCGGACATCTTCGAAGAACACCTCGTTGACCTCCACGCTGCCGTCGACCAGCTTGATCGGGCGCATCGTGATGCCGGGGGTGTCTAGGTCCATCAGCAGGAACGAGATACCCGCCTGACGCTTGGGTGCGGCCGGGTCCGTGCGCACCAGACAGAAGATCCAGTCGGCGTACTGGCCCAGCGTCGTCCAGGTCTTCTGGCCGTTGACGACGTAGCTGTCACCGTCGCGCTGCGCGGTGGTGCGCAGCGACGCGAGGTCCGAGCCGGCCTCCGGCTCCGAGAACCCCTGGCACCACCAGATGTCAAGGTTGGCGGTCGGCGGCAGGAACCGCTCCTTGAGTTCTTGGCTGCCGAACTCCGCGATCACCGGCCCGACCATCTTCGTGTTGAAGTTCAGCGGCTCAGGCACACACGCCAGCTGCATCTCGTCGAGCCAGATCTGCTGCTGTGTCGGCGTCCAGTCTTTGCCGCCCCAAGCGAGCGGCCAGTTCGGCACCGCCAAGCCGTTGGCGTTCAGCGTTTTCTGGGCGTTGACGATGTCGTCGCGCTCGAGTACGCCTTCGCGCACCCGCTCGCGCACCTCCGCCGGGATCTCGGTGGTGTAGAACTCGCGGAGCTCGTCGCGGAATTTCGCTTCGTCGTCTGTCAGCGCCAGCTGCACGGGGGTGCCTCCATTTGTTGCGGTTCCTTTGAACAGTAGGCTTTGTCGCCGCGGGCCTTGAACGGGGGATGAGCGCTTGCGCGAAGACCAGATAATGGAGGTGGCATGCGCGCGGCACAGGTGACACGGCTTGACGGTCCGGACGCGATCGAAGTTTCCGACATACCCGAACCAACGGCCGACGGCATCGTGGTCGACGTGCACGCCGCGGGCGTCGCGTTCCCCGACGCGCTGCTGTCTCGCGGGTTGTACCAGTACAAGCTGGAGCCGCCGTTCGTACCGGGTGGCGAGATCTCCGGTGTCGTGCGGTCCGCGCCGGACGGCAGCCACGTTATGCCGGGCGACCGCGTCGCCGGGTTGACGATGATCAGCGGCGGCATGGCCGAGGTCGCCGTCCTGGATCCGGAGCGGGCATTCAAGCTGCCCGACAACGTCAGCTTCGAAGCCGGCGCCGGCCTGCTGTTCAACGACCTGACCGTGTACTTCGCGCTGACGGTGCGGGGCCGGCTGGCCGAGGGCGAGACGGTGCTGGTGCATGGCGCCGCGGGTGGGATCGGGACGTCGACGCTGCGAATCGCGCCGGCGCTGGGCGCATCTCGCACGATCGCGGTGGTCAGCACTGACGAGAAGCGGGAGGTCGCGACAAGGGCTGGCGCCACCGACGTCGTGCTCGCCGACGAATTCAGGGACGCCGTCAAGGAGCTGACCGGCGGACGGGGCGTTGACATCGTGATGGACCCCGTCGGCGGGGACCGCTTCACCGACTCGCTGCGTTCGCTGGCACCGGCGGGCAGACTGCTGGTGGTCGGTTTCACCGGAGGCGAGATTCCCACGGTCAAGGTGAATCGGTTGCTGCTCAACAACATTGACGTGGTCGGCGTTGGCTGGGGTGCATGGACGATGAAGCATCCCGGAGCGCTGGCCGAGCAGTGGGCCGGGCTGGAACAGCTGCTGTCGAGCGGCCGGCTGGCCGCGCCCGATCCGGAGGTGTACCCGCTTGAGCAAGCCGCACAGGCGGTGGCATCGTTGGAAAACCGGACGGCCAAGGGCAAAGTCGTTCTGCGAGTGAAGGATTAGGGCAGCAGCAGGTGCTCGAAGCGCGCCTGTAGCCACGGATACCAGCGCGGCACCAGCCGCACCACCAAGTCCACCAGCCTCGCATCGTTGCCGACGAGCACCCTGCTCTTGCCGGCGTGGACGCCGTCGAGGATGATCGCGGCCGCCTGAGCCGGCGGCATCTTCAGCAGCTTGTCGTTGTACGTCCGTGTCCGGCGCTCCTGCTCCGGTGTTGCGAGTCCGGCCTGCTTCGCCTCCGAGAATGCCGCGGTGGCGATGTTCGTCTTCACCCCGCCAGGATGCACGACCGTCACCTTGACCGGGTGCCCGCCTGTGCGCATCTCGACCGCCAGCGACTCGGTGAACCCGCGCACTGCGAACTTCGACGCGCAGTACGCCGACAACGACGCTTGGCCCATGATCCCGTTGAGGCTTGAGATGTTGACGACGTGCCCGTCGCCCGACGCGATCAGGTGCGGCAGAAACTCCTTGGTGCCGTGGATGACTCCCCACAGGTTGACGTTCAGTACTCGCTCATAGGCGCCGTAGTCAGTGTCCAGCACCGTCGAGCCGCCGGCGACACCGGCGTTGTTGTAGACCTGGTGCACGACGCCGAAGTGGTCGCGGACCGCGGAGGCGTACGTGCCGACCGCATCGCGGTCGGTGACGTCGAGCACGTGCGCGTGCACCTCCGCACCGAGCGACTTCACCTCTGCGACGGTGCCGTCCAGACCGGTCTCGTCGACGTCGGACACCGCGAGCCGCGCGCCGCGCTCGGCAAGTCCGACCGCCAGCGCCCGCCCGATGCCCGAACCGGCGCCGGTGACAACGGCGACCTTGCCGGCGAACCCCCTCATGCGTCGACCAGTTCTAGCGTCGACGCTCCGAATCGCAGGTTGGCGTCGGTGACCGGGCCGTTGCGCAGGATCTCGACGTCACGCTGATAATCCATCACTACCTGCCACGGGCCGTCGGCGCCTTGGCGCGGCCATTCGTCGACGGCACGCTGCACGTAGCCGGCCGAGAAGTCCAACAGCGGACGCGTCGGCATGTTCGGGTCAGGAAGTTCCGGAACGCACGTGTCGTAACCGTGAGCGTCCATGTGGGCGAGCAGACGGCAGAAGTGCTCACAGACCAAGCCGACCTTCAGCGTCCACGACGAGTTCGTATATCCCACGGCGAACGCGAAATTCGGCACCCCCGAGAGCATGATGCCCTTGTACGCGACGGTGTCCGGCAGGTTCACCTTCTTGCCGTCGACATTCAGCACCATCCCGCCGAAGGGCTGCAGGACCAGTCCTGTCGCGGTCACGATGATGTCGGCCTCCAGTTCCCAGCCCGACTCCAGCAAGATGCCGCGCTCGGTGAACGTGACGATGCGGTCGGTCACCACCGACGCCTTGCCGGCGCGAATCGCCTTGAACAGATCGGCATTCGGCACCGCGCACAGCCGCTGGTCCCACGGGTCGTAGCGGGGCTTGAAGTGCTCGTCGACGGGATAGCCCTTCGGCAGCTGCCGGGCATTGATGTAGCGGATCACGCGGCGCGCGGCGTGCGGATACCGTTGACACAGCTTGTAAATCGCGCGCTGTTGCGCGATGTTCTTGCGCCGGGTGACCGCGTACGCGCGCTCTTTACCGAGGATCTTCTTCAGCGCGTTGGCGATCGCGTCCTTGGATGGCACCGGCATGATGTAGCTCGGCGAGCGCTGCAGCATGGTCACGTGCGCGGCGGCTTGCCCGTCTTTGCCGGCCATCGCCGGTATCAACGTGACGGCGGTGGCGCCGCTGCCGATCACGACGACCTTCTTGCCCCGGTAGTCGAGATCCTCCGGCCACTGCTGCGGATGCACGATCTGCCCGCGGAACCGCTCGGTCCCTTCGAAGCGCGGGGTGAAGCCCTCGTCGTAGCGGTAGTAGCCGCCGGCGCAGAAGAGCCAGTTTGCGTTGATGGTCAGCCGCTCGCCGGTGTCGACGCGCTCGACGTCGACCCGCCACTGCGAGTCGGCACTCGACCAGTCGGCCCCATGCACCTTGTGCTGGAAGCGGATGTTGCGCTCGATGTCGTTCTCGCGGGCAGTCTCGCGCAGGTACGCGAGGATCTTATCGGCGCTCGCGATCGCGTCTTCGTCCTCCCACGGCTTGAACTCGTAGCCGAAGGTGTGCAGGTCGGAGTCCGAGCGGATGCCCGGGTAGCGGAACAGGTCCCAGGTGCCGCCGGTGGTGTCGCGGGCCTCGAGGATCGTGTACGACTTGTCGGGCTGCATGGTCTGCAGGTAATAGGCCGCGCCGATGCCCGAGATGCCGGCGCCGACGATCAGGACGTCGACATGGTCGGTGGTGGTGCTCACGCTGTCTCCTTTGACTGGGTGATGTTCCAATGGTCACGGCTTCGTGCCGGGACGAACAAGACCAATGAGCACCAGAAACCACTGCTGGATGGTGCAGTCTGCACCACAGCGCCTACCATCGACCGATGGAGTGGGAACGGCCGTCTGACCGGGTGTGCGAGCTCATCCGAACCGGGGCCCAGATCGGGGTCAATGCGCTGGACCAGTGGCTGGCCGAAGTCGACGAGGCCACGTTGTCGTCGGAGTACATGAGAAACATCGCGGCGGACCCGGTGCTCGCGGCCGCGATCCGCCGCACCAACCGCTCGAACATCTTGCATTGGCTGTCGGCGAACATCCGTGATCCCGGTGCGCCGGTACCACCCAACCTCGGCCCGGAGCCGCTCAGCATCACCCGCGACCTCGTCCGTCGCGGCCTCGACGACTCGTCATTGGACGCCTACCGAGTAGGACAGAATGTCGCGTGGCGCATCTGGATGCATATCGCTTTCGACCTGACCTCGGACGTCGGCGAATTGCGCGAACTGCTCGATGTGTCGGCGCAGTCGATCGACTTCTTTCTGAACGAGACGCTCGGCGGCATCTACGCGCAGATGGAGGTGGAGCGCGAAGAGCTGACCCGCGGAACCCACGCCGAGCGCCGCGAGGTGGTGGCCCTGATCCTCGACGGGGCGCCGATCACGCGTTCGCGGGCCGAGAGCCGGCTGGGCTACCGCCTCGACCAGCCGCACACCGCGGCGGTCATCTGGGGCGACGAGCCCGACGCGGATCTGTCGGATCTCGACCGGGCCACCGATGCGCTGATGCAGACCGAGGGGCCGCGGCCGCTCTCCGTAATGGCCAGCGCCGCCACCCGCTGGGTGTGGGTTCCCGGCTCCGACGGCCCCGACATCGCCCGCGTCGAGGCGGCGCTGGAGCGGCTGCCCGGGGTGCGTATCACGGTCGGCCCCACCGTGACAGGCGTCGAGGGGTTCCGGCGTAGCCACCTCGACGCGCTCAGCGCCCAGCGCATGGTGGCCCGGTTGGGCTCCGCGCAGCGGGTGGTCAGTTTCGCCGACGTCGAACTTGTCGCGCTGATCATGGCCGACCCAGAGCGCGCGGACCGGTTCATCAAAGACACGCTGGGCGATTTCGAGTCGGCCAACCCGGAATTGCACCGGACGGTGCTGACGTTCGTCGACGAGCAGTGCAATGCGTCGAGGGCGGCCGCCAAGCTGTACACCCACCGAAACACATTGCTACGCAGACTGGCTCGCGCTGATGAGATGCTACCGCGGCCGTTGGCGAAGAGCAGCGTGCACGTCGCGGTGGCCCTGGACGCGCTGCGTTGGCGGGGCTGAACGCACTTCGGCCCCGACACTGCACGTGCCGGGGCCGAAGTGGTCGAAGGGATTAGCCCGTGGGCGTCGCCCCCAGCACGCGCTGCAGGTCCGGCTTCATCGCCTGCAACTGCGAGCCCCAATATGGCCACGAATGGGTGCCGTTCGTCGGGAAGTTGAACACACCGTTGGTGCCGCCCGCAGCGAGGTAGTTGTCGCGGAAGGTGATGTTGGTCCGCAGCGTGAAGCCCTCGAGGAACTTGGCCGGCAGATCGGAGCCGCCCAGCTCGCTCGGCGTGCCATTGCCGCAATACACCCAGATCCGAGTGTTGTTTGCCACCAACCGTGGAATCTGCAACATCGGGTCATTGCGCTGCCAGGCGGGATCACTCGACGGGCCCCACATCGCGGTCGCATTGAAGCCACCGGAGTCGTTCATCGCCATGCCGATCAGCATCGGCCACCAGCCCTCGGACGGGTTGAGGAAGCCCGACAGCGAGCCCGCGTAGATGAACTTGTCCGGGTAGTACGCCGACAGGATCAGTGCCGAGCCGCCCGACATCGACAGCCCCACAACGGCATTGCCGGTCGTCGCCACGCTCTTGTTGGCGGCGAGGTACGCGGGCAACTCCTGCGTGAGGAACGTCTCCCACTTGTAGGTCCAGGTCCCGCCGTTGCCTACCGCCGGCTGATACCAGTCGGTGTAGAAGCTCGACATGCCGCCGACAGGCATGACCACCGACATTCCCGACTGGTAGTACCACTCGAACACGGGAAGCTCGAGATCCCAGCCGTTGTAGTCGTCACGCGCACGCAAACCATCGAGCAGATACACCGCGTGCGGTCCGCCGTACTGGAACTGCACCAAGATGTTTCGTCCCATCGACGGTGACGGAACCTGCAAATATTCCACCGGCAGGCCCGGCCGCGAGAACGCGTTTGCTGCCGGCGCACTGCCGACGACACCCAGCAGGCCGGGCAGCAATGCCGCCACCACCGCGGCGACCGTCAGCCGCCGTGCCCAAGCCCGCGAGAGCTTTACCAAGAACCTCATGTTCGATTCCATCCCATCTTTCGTATGCCGCACCACATGCGATCGACGTTGTCGTCCCGGGGTAGTGAACCACCGATCGTGCGGTGTTCCGCCGATCTACACCCGATCTTGATGTCGCAGTTGGCTAACGATTTCACGTCGGCACGGACTCAGCGCCCGACACTCTGCGGAGCAGTGGGTCCCGAAAGATGTTGCTTTACAGCGGTTTACGGGTTGATGGTGTACTGGCCGATCTGACGTCCCCAGATGTAGTCGGTGGCAAGGGGCTGGCCGAACTCGATGTGGTTGTACGGGGCGATGCTGAACCCGGTGTCCATCACGAGGTACGGGTTGGGCCACAGATCGTGTGTGATGTTCTGCCAGCAGCCCGGCTTACCCTCCGGGCCGCCACGCGCGTTCACCCGCGGCAGGTTATCGGGATAGACGTACGGGTTGGCGGCGCCGAACAACGTTCCGGCCGACCTCAGCGAGTACCCGTTGTCGCCGCCGAGGATCTCGTAGACCTTGGGGGCCACCTGGGCATAGTTGCGGAACGTGCAGAAGATCTCAGGGCTGTAGTAGTCCAGCAACTGCGATGTCAGCACGAGGTCCTGCGCGCCGCGCCTCAGATACGGGCCGCCGCGCTCGAAGACGTCACCGCCGGAGTTGCCGACGCCGATCGAGGCCATCAGCGCCGCATCGAGGTTCACCTGTTGATCGTTGACGGTGCGGGCGGTGACGATCGCGCCGGCCAGCGCGTTCCACAGATCGGGGGAGGCGTCGGCGTACACCCCGGTGAGGTCGGCGAGCTTCTGAGTGTCGTAGCGAATCTGCGGCATTCGCGAGTTCACGTCGGCGAGGATTTCGTTGCCATTGACGAGCGACTGACCGAAACGATCGCCCAGGCCGTCTAGCGCCTCAGCGGTGGCGGTCAGCGTCGCGTTGAGCGCGACGGGGTCCACCTTCTCCGCTATCGACAACACCGTCTGGAACAGCGTGTTGAACTCGGTGCTCACCGACGCCACCTGGATCACGTCGGTGGATTTGACCGACTGTCGCGCTGGGCTTTTCGGGGACTTGAATGCCACGTACTTGTTGCCGAAAACCGTGCTCGCTTTGATCTGAGCCTCGACGTTCGACGGGATCGTCGCGATGTACTTGGGGTTGATGTCCAGCGTCACTTTGGCAGACGGTGCGCCGTCTACGTCGACTTCCTCGATCCGGCCTACGCGCCCGACCACCACACCGTTGAAGGTCACCTTCGACCCAACGTCCATCACCAGACCCGAACGTGGGCCGATCAACGTCAGCTCCGATTTCGGTGTGAACGAGCCGTGAAACCGGAAGTACAGCAACGCCAAACTTAGGATGACGACGGCCGTGAGCCCCAACCCCGCCAACTTGTACGGCGGTCGTCGAGGCGAATTCACCGGCGCAGCCATTGCGCTACACCGTAGGACGTCGCCCCCGGCCTCGTGGCGAATTACCGCGAACCGCAGCGGCGCTCAGCCGTCGTTGCTGCGTGCCTCTGCGCCGCTCTCTCCGACGTCGAGCGCGTCGTCGGAGCCGGTGCGCCCGACGTACGTGCCGTCGTCGTCGTTCTCCTTGCCGGCGCGCGAACTGGCGACGCTCGAATCCGATCCGACGTCCGATTCGCTCTTGTCATCTTTACCCATGCTGGTGTGCGTACCCGCCGGCGCGACACAATAACGCCACCATGCTTTTTGATCGGGCTTCCGATATCGCATTCGCCGGCGCGGCCGAGCAGGCTCGTCTGCTCGCAGATGGTTCGGTGACGGCTCCCGCGCTGCTCGAGCTCTATCTGGAAAGGATCCGACGGCTCGACCCGGTGCTGCGCGCCTATCGGGTGGTGCTGGCGGAGTCGGCTCGCGCCGAGGCCGCCGCAGCTCAGCACCGCCTTGACGCCGGCGAGCGGTTGCCGCTACTCGGCGTCCCGGTCGCGATCAAGGACGACGTGGACGTCGCCGGCGAGGTCACCACGATGGGCACCAGCGCCCATGGTGCCGCCGTGCAAAGCGACGCGGAGGTGGTCCGGCGGCTGCGCGAAGCCGGCGCGGTGATCCTCGGCAAGACGTGCGTACCGGAGCTGTGCATCTGGCCGTTCACGGAGTCGATGACGTTCGGGGCCACCCGCAATCCGTGGGACGTCGCCCGCACGCCGGGTGGCAGCAGCGGAGGGTCGGCGGCCGCCGTGGCCGCAGGACTGGCCGGGCTGGCGCTCGGCTCGGACGGCGGGGGGTCGATCCGCATCCCGTCGACGTGGTGCGGCGTGTTCGGCATCAAGCCGCAGCGCGACCGGGTGCCGCTGACGCCTCACGACAACGCGTGGTACGGCCTGAGCGTCAACGGCCCGATCACGCGCACCGTGGCCGACGCGGCGTTGTTCCTCGACGTCACCACCTCGATGCCTGCACCGGCGGGCGGGTTCGTCGCGGCCGCCGCTCGTCCGCCCGGGCGGTTGCGGATCGCGTTGAGCACCAAGGTGCCTCCGCCGCTCGTGACCATCGTCGGTGCGTTGCCGAAGCGGGCCGTCCACGACGCGGGTGTGTTGCTGCGGGAACTGGGCCACGACGTCGTCGTCCGCGACCCCGACTATCCGGCGACGGCGACATTGACGAACCTGCTTCCCCGCTATCTGCGTGGCGTCCACGACGATGCGGTCTCCATGCCGCACCCGCAGAGGCTGGAAGCACGTACCCGCGGAATGGTCCGGCTCGGACGCATGTTCTCGGACGGGAGGATCGCGGCGGTGCGCGCAGCCGAAGAGGGCGTGCGGGCGCGGGTGTTGTCGATCTTCGACGACGTCGACGTGGTTCTCACGCCGGGCACCGCGGCGGGCCCGTCGCGGATCGGGGCCTATCAGCGCCGCGGCGCGGTGACGACCCTGCTGATGATCGGCGCCCGCGTGCCGTTCCAGCAGATGTTCAACGTCACCGGGCAGCCGGCGGCGGTGGTGCCGTGGGGACTGGACCGCGACGGCCTGCCGCTGTCGGTGCAATTGGTCGGCCGGCCGTTCGACGAGGCGACGCTGCTGTCGCTCTCCGCGCAGATCGAGTCGGCTCGACCGTGGGCAGGGCGCCGACCGCCGGTCAGTTGACGACGAAGTCGTCGGCGTTGACTTCGCGCGTCCACGACCAGAAATCGACAAGTCGCCACGGGCTCAGACCGTGCACCTTGCCGTTGGCGTCCTTGTAGAAGCTGTGCTTGATGCTCGGCTGCGACCAGACCAGCGTCGCCATTTCGGCCTGCGAGCGGGCATACCAGTCGTCGTAGCGGTCCCGGCGCGGCTCCATCGTCTTCGCGCCGGTGCGGATCAGCAGGTCGAGACAGCTCATGATGTAACGGATTTCGCACTCGGAGTGGAAGATCAGGCTGCCGCCGCTGGCCAGGTTGGTGCCGGGGCCGTACAGGCAGAAGAAGTTGGGGAAATTCGGAACAGTGATGCCGAGGTAGGCGGCCGGTCTTGCGCCCCACGCCTCTTGGAGGTCGATACCGTTGCGGCCTTTCACTTTCAGCGAGGAGACGAACTCGTTGACGCGGAAGCCCGTGGCGTAGACGAGGACATCCGCGGGATATCTCCGGCCGTCGTTGCCGACGACGGCATCGGGTTCGATGTGGTGGATGCCGTCGCGGACCAGCGCCACGTTGGGCTTGGTGAGTGTTCTCAGCCAGCTGCCGTTGTCCTGCAGTGTGCGCTTGCCGGTGGCTGGGTAGTCGGGAATGACCTTTGCGAGAAGCTCTGCGTCACCGTCGATTTGGCTGCGGATCCACTCGGTGAACATGATGCGCGCCATGTCGTTGGCGGCGCTGATGGCCTGCTGTTGGTCGGGCCATGCGGGGTCGACTCGCGCTGCGGCGAATGCGGTGTCACAGGCGGGCCAGAACAGCAGGAAGCGATACCAGCGGCCGTAGAAGGGCAGGTGCTTGAGGGCCCACTTGACACCCGGGCCGACCTCGGCGTGGTAGTTCGGATTAGGGAACATCCACTGCGCGGTGCGCTGGAATATCGTGAGGCTGCGCACCGTGTCGGCGATGGCCGGCGCGACCTGAAACCCGCTCGCACCCGCACCGATCAGCACGACATGCTTGCCGGCGAGGTCGACGTCGTGGTCCCACCGGGCCGTGTGAAAGGACGGGCCCGCAAAGGATTTCGCGCCGTCGATGTCGGGGACGTAGGGCCGGTTGAGTTGGCCGACAGCGCTGATCACCGCACGTGCCGTCAGCGTTTCCTCGGCGCCGTTGGGATTGCGAACGCGCACAGACCACGTCGACGTCTCGTCGTCGAACTGCGCTTCGAGCACCTCCGTCGAGAACCGGACGTGCTCGGTGACGCGGTGCCGATGCATGACGTCGTCGAAGTACCTCTGCAGCTCCTGCTGCTGGGCGAAGTACTCGGTCCAGTGGTCGGAGGGCTCGAAACTGTAGCAGTAGAAGTGATTTCCGACGTCGACGCGGGCACCGGGATAGGTGTTCTCCCACCAGGTTCCGCCGACGCCGGCGTTCTTCTCGACCACGGTGTACGGAATACCGGCTTCCTGCAAGCGGATCGCGGCGAGCAGACCGGATTGCCCGCAGCCCACCACGACGACCGGAAAGTCGGCCCGCGCTTGAGGATTCGACTGCATCACGGCAGCCCGCGAGTCGCGTCCGTCGAGCTCCATCTCCTCCAGCATCATGGGGACGTACTCGTCGGGCACCTCGGAGCAGACCAGCCACTGCATCATCCGCTTGAGTTGGCGGGCGTCGATCGGTTCAGGTTCGGGGCAGCCACGGTCGCGGTAGTCGCGGATCACGTCGAACGCGAGCTCGCGTGCTTTGGCCCGGTCCTGCTCGGACATGAAACCCTGCACTTCGTTGAGGAAGATGCCGGTCGGCCGCAGGGGACCGTCGAGCAGTGAGAAGTCGCCGCTCATATGGATGCAGGACAGCAGCATCGCGGGCACCGACAGGTCTTCCAGCGCGGCTTTGATCTCGGCGTCCGACGTCGTGAAGGGCACACCGGCATGGCGATTCCGCGTGGGCAACTGTGCGCTCACGGCGCGAGCCTAAGCTGTCCCTTGTGTTTAGTGGGCCGATACGGAGGGCAATCGACTGCCATGCCAACCGACAGCGGTGACGATCCGGACGTGGGCGGGCCGGGTGACACCCTGAGCCCCGCGGAGTCGCTGGACTCCGACGAGGTCCGCAATGACGACGGCGACGAGGTGGTAGATCCGCCCGAGAACTGGATCGAGCCGCGCGAGGACGACTCGCTCGACGAGCGGTTGGCAGCTGAGGAGCCGGACACATCGGTGGACTCGCCGCAGCCCGACCTCCCTGACGAGGGGGTCTCGTCGTCGGAGTTCGCGGTCAAGGAGGCGGATGTGGTCGACGGCGTGATCGTCGAGGACTCGCGGGTCAGCCGCGGTCAGATTGACGGGACGCCGGAGGACGGCGACTCGTTCTTCGACGTGGTGGAGTGATCTTGTGGCGGGACCGCTGTAGGGCCCAGCGCCAATAAGAACGCAATAAGCTGGGGAGCACGGCGCATCATGCGAGTACCGCGCCGATAGCGCGAAGCTCGTCGAGCGCGTTCTGCGAGGTCTCCGGCGCGACACCGGCGGTGAGGTCGGTCAGCACGGTTGTCTTGAACCCGGCTTCCACGGCATCTTGTGCCGTTGCGCGCACGCAGTAGTCGGTCGCGATGCCGACGACGACAACCTCGTCGACGCCGTGTTGTCGAAGCCATTGGGTCAGCGAAATCCCGCGCTCGCAGGCGCCCTCGAATCCGCTGTAGGCCGCGGAGTACTGGCCTTTAGCGAAGACCGCTTCGATCTGGTCCGTGTGCAGAGCGGGGTGAAAGTCCGCGCCGGCTGTGCCGACGACGCAGTGACGCGGCCACGACGTCCGGTAGTCGGGGCGGTCGGAGAAGTGGCTGCCCGGGTCGATGTGGAAGTCCTTGGTCGCGACAATATGGTCGTAATCGCTGTGGGTCAGGTGATCGCTGATCGCGCGGGCGATCCGCGCTCCGCCGACGACTTCCAGTGAGCCGCCCTCGCAGAAATCGTTCTGCACGTCGGTGATGATGAGCGCCCTCATGGGCTCACGGTAGCGCCGCAACTTCTTGTCGGCCTGGCATCGAGGCCGCGGTCAGCGCGCGGCGCCTGGACGCAATCGCCGAGCTGACCGGCCACCGCTCGACACCCAAGACGAGCGCGCGCACTGGGCCTGCGACGGCTGGGACTCTGCGGCAGGGG
>JBLNEK010000055.1:0-2772 GCA_050262635.1 Candidatus Sericytochromatia bacterium
GGCTGTTGGCCCACGACTACCTCTAGTGCGCGCCCGGCCCCGTCGAGACTGCGAACATATCGAAATTGCCGGCCGAACTGCGATCGGGCCGCTGTCTCGACCTCGGTGGCGGGCCGTTAGCCTGGTAGTACCGACCGGTAACAAGGAGTGTGTGTGATCGAGGCTGCCCCCGCCCCGGGCAACGGGCAGACGTGCCTCGGGCCGCGCGAACGCGAGATCGCCTGGGCGCGGCTGGGCTCTGAGCAGTTCGACGTCGTGGTGATCGGCGGCGGCGTGGTGGGCGCCGGCGCCGCGCTGGACGCCGCCACCCGCGGGCTGAAGGTAGCGCTCGTGGAGGCCCGTGACTTCGCGTCGGGCACGTCGAGCCGCAGCAGCAAGATGTTCCACGGCGGTCTGCGCTACCTCGAGCAGCTAGAGTTCGGGCTGGTGCGCGAGGCGCTGCACGAGCGCGAGTTGTCGTTGACGACGCTGGCTCCGCATCTGGTCAAGCCGCTGCCGTTTCTGTTCCCTCTCACCAAGCGGTGGTGGGAGCGCCCGTACGTGGCGGCCGGCATCTTCTTGTACGACCAACTCGGCGGCGCGAAATCCGTTCCCGCACAGAAGCATTTCTTCAAGGCAGGTGCGCTGCGCCTGGCGCCCGGGCTGAAGCGCGGCTCGCTGATCGGCGGCATCCGCTACTACGACACCGTCGTCGACGATGCCCGGCACACGATGACGGTCGCCCGCACCGCCGCCCACTACGGTGCCGTCGTCAGGGCGTCCACCCAGGTGGTGTCGCTGCTGCGCGAAGGTGACCGCGTGGTCGGTGTGCGGGTGCACGACTCCGAGAACGGCGCCGTCACCGAGGTCCGCGGCCACGTTGTCGTCAACGCCACCGGGGTGTGGACCGATGAGATCCAGTCACTGTCCAAGCAGCGCGGCCGTTTTCGGGTGCGGGCCTCCAAAGGCGTGCACATCGTGGTGCCGCGGGACCGCATCGTCAGCGAGGTCGCGATCATCCTGCGCACTGAGAAGTCGGTGCTGTTCGTGATCCCGTGGGGCACGCACTGGATCATTGGCACCACCGACACCGACTGGCGCCTCGACCTGGCTCACCCGGCCGCTACCAAGGCCGACATCGACTACCTGCTCGACACCGTCAACACCGTGCTGGCCACGCCGCTCACCCACGACGACATCGACGGCGTCTACGCCGGTCTGCGTCCGCTGCTGGCCGGCGAGACCGAGGACACCTCCAAGCTCTCGCGTGAACACGCCGTCGCGGTGCCGGCGCCGGGGCTGGTGGCGATCGCCGGCGGTAAGTACACGACCTACCGCGTGATGGCCGAGGACGCGATCGACGCCGCCGCCGAGTACATCCCGTCACGGGTCGCGCCGTCGATCACCGAGAAGGTGCCGCTGCTGGGTGCCGACGGCTACTACGCGCTGGTGAACCAGGCCCAGCGGGTCGGCGCGTACTACGGGCTGCACCCGTACCGGGTACGCCACCTGCTGGATCGGTACGGCTCGCTGATCGGGGAGGTGCTGGCGCTCGCCGAGGACAAGCCCGAATTGCTCAGCCCGATCACCGAGGCGCCGGTGTACCTCAAGGTCGAGGCGGCGTACGCGGTGGCGGCCGAGGGCGCGTTGCACCTCGAGGACATCCTGGCCCGGCGGATGCGGATTTCGATCGAGTACCCGCACCGGGGCGTCGACTGCGCCCGCGAAGTCGCCGAGGTCGTCGCGCCGGTGCTCGGCTGGGACGAGGCCGACATCCAGCGCGAGGTCGACACGTACATTGCGCGGGTCGACGCGGAGAGGCGTTCACAGCAGCAACCCGACGACGAGTCCGCCGACGCGTTGCGGCAAGCCGCGCCGGAGGCCCGCGCCCAGATTCTCGAGCCTGTGCCGCTCACGTGAGGCCTCCGCCTCTGCCCGTTCGCGACGGGCTCGGCCCCGCGCGGCTGCGCCTTCGCGGCGGATCCGTGGTCGACGAACTCAGTGAGCGCTTCGGCCCCGCAGTCGCCGCCAAAGTGCTCGCCGGGGAAGTCGTCGATGCCGACGGTCGGGCTGTCGACGGCTCCAGCGACATGGCAGCCGGCTCTTTGGTCTACATGTACCGCGAACTCGCCGAGGAGGTGCCGGTCCCGTTCGAGATGCCGGTGCTGTACCGCGATGACGGCATCGTGGTGGTCGACAAGCCGCACTTCCTCGCGACGACGCCACGTGGCCGCCATGTCGCGCAGACTGCGCTCGTGCGGCTTCGCCGCGAGCTCGACTTGCCGCAACTGAGCCCCGCGCACCGGCTCGACCGCCTGACCGCAGGCGTGCTGGTCTTCACGGCGCGACGTGAGCTGCGCGGCCGGTACCAGTCGCTGTTCGCCCGGGGCCTGGTGCGCAAGACCTACCTGGCGCGCTCGAGCGGACATTCGGCCGTAGAGCTGCCGCGGATTGTGTGCAACCGAATCGTCAAGCGGCGCGGGAACTTACAGGCCTGCGTCGAAGCGGGTCCGCCGAATGCCGAAACCCTGGTTGAGCCGTTGGGCGGTGGCCTGTACCGACTCACGCCGCGCACTGGGCGCACGCATCAGGTGCGCGTGCACATGGCGTCGCTGGGTCTGCCGATCGACGGAGATCCGTTGTATCCCAGCGTGATCGACGTCACCGACGACGACTTCTCCACGCCGCTGCGGCTTCTCGCGCACAGTATCGAGTTTGACGATCCCTCGACCGGGGCTCGCAGGCGGGTTGTGAGCCGGCGCGACGTCTAGAGACGCAGGTGGCGCTGGCCCC
>JBLNEK010000056.1:0-4334 GCA_050262635.1 Candidatus Sericytochromatia bacterium
ACGCCCACATCCTTGTGAGGTAACGATTGTGACATCTCTCTTAAGAGAGCTACCGAGCCTATGCTCTTGTTCCAGCAAGCCGGTGTTCGAGTCTCGGGCTGACGATCCGCGGTTCTTGGCGCTTCCGCTTGCGAGGCCGGTCCCGTCGCAGCACTGACGACAACGGAGGAACGCGAGAATGACGGAGAAGATTCTGGAGGTCGACCGGCTGCTCGAGATGTCGCAGGCCGAACTCGACGAGTTGTTCCGATCGAGTCCCGCTGGGGATATCCCTCGCGGCGAGGTCGAGGGAACCTTTCTCTTGGCGCGGGGCGAAGAGCTGTCCGAGATCGCTGCAAAGGTTACTCAGTATGTGACATGGCAGGGCAAGGTGTTCGACCCGGACAAGGGCGAGGTGCTCAACCTCGTGTCGCCGCTTGGCATCCGAGCTATACGGGCGAAGGTGTACAAGGGCAACAGTTGGTTCGACCACGCTGAGTGCATCATCCTCGACTACTCCGAGACATCTCTAATCGCGCAGTGGGTGCGGGATGAGATACGAGAGGTGGCGCCGGGCCTCTACCTAGGGTTCCTGTACTGGGATCACGATCGCCTCCTCAACTTCGCCTTGAGATCCCCGCGTCCTGCCTGACGCCAAGTCGCCTTCCTCATGAGGTGGGTGAGACGTCTCCCGGCTGCACGGGCGGAGTGCGACGCGGCCGCGACGCTCGACATCCCGAGTGCTGGACGAAGGAGGGGAAGGGTCGTCTCCGGCATGTGCCGTTCATGCGGGATCGGCGACAGCTACCGCGTCCTTGAGGCCCCGATCGACGCCGATTTCGGGCCGGCGACGGCGACCTGGACTCTGTGCCACGTCGCCTCGACCGCCTCACGCGATACCGCTGACGAGCAGGCCCAACTGAGAGGAACTTAGTGTCCGATCTCGTGGTCACCAACTGGTTCGGTGATATTACCTCCCATCCACAGGTCGTCGTCGAAGCCAACTCGGTGGACGACATCGTCGCCGTCATGCAGGATTCGGCTCGGTATCCGTCCCCGGTGCGTGCCATTGGTTCCAACCACTCCACCACGCCCTGCGGGGTGGCGGACGGTGGAACCGTCATCCACATGAAGATGAACCAGGTCCTGTCGTTCGGAGCTGACACCGTGACGGTCGAGGCGGGGGCCCTCTACATCGACATCGCGCAGGAACTTGAGGATCACGGGCTGCAGTTCTACGTGAATACCGAGATCGGGAGTCTCTCGGCGGGGAGCGCTGCGTGCGCGGGGACCAAGGATGCCTCAATGCCTGGTGAGTATGGCCAGGTCGGCTCCTACGTCGTCGGTGTCAAGATGGTCCTGCCCTCGGGGGAACTGCTGGAGGTGACCGAGGATCAGCCTGAGTTACTGCAGAAGGTCCGGTCCAGCTACGGGACGTTCGGGATCGTCTATGAGGTGACATTCCGAGTTCGTCCCCTTCTACCGATGGCCGTCTATCATGAAACATTCGCGTTAAGAGATTTCACCTCGAAGTTGCCCGAGTTGAAGGCCCGTAATGAATCAATGATGTTCTACTTCTTCCCGTTTGAGGACCTGGTCACTGTTGAGTTCAGGAGGTACAACCCGGGGGCGAAGGGGGAACCGAATCGGCACGCCTGGCAGCTGCGCAACTATCTCTGGGGCAGGGTCGGACCGCGCCTTGTCCACGACGCCGAGCAGACGGTCGCGATCCCGGCGGTTCGGTACGGGCTGATCGACGGGTATGCCGCCATCTGGCGTTTCAACCTCGAGCACATCGTGCGCGACGACAATACCATTCCAGCCGACCAGATCATCCGGTATCCTACGGTTTCCGACGACAGCCGATACACATTTAGCCTGTTCGCCTTTCCCGAGGACGACTATGCGGAGGTGCTCGACCAGTTCTTTGACTTCTGCCGCCGGCATCACGAGCAGTCGGGGTATCGACCCAACCTGCCTGCAGTAGGCTACCGCGTTGCGCAGGACCAGCAGTCGCTACTCTCGTACTCCTACGACGGCACCGTGATGACGATTGACCCTGTCTCAACGGGTAACCCGGGGTGGACCACTTTCTTGGACGCCTACAACCAGTTCTGCAGTGAACGCGGCGGGATCCCACTGCTGAACCAAACTGACAGGGTGACGCCGGCGCAGGTTAAGAAAGGCCTAGGGGACCGACTACGAGTGTTCGAGGAGGCCCGGCAGGAGTTCGATCCCCGCGACCGTCTACTCAACGACTACTTCCGGGGCTTGCTCAGCAAGCCGTCGACCACGGAAAGCGGTCCTAGCGGCAGGCGCGGAAGTTAATGAAAGTACGGGCGACGATGCGTAAAGTAAGCGCAGGAGCTGCGCATAACCGGCTCTTCGTGACTAACGATGGGATGCAGCGCGACGACTCGCCCGACGGCTTCGGCCAAACGGGACGCCGAGGTAAGAACGATGACGAAGTCCGCGGATCGAGGAAGGAAATGGACGGTAGTCACTAGACTCGCGGTGATCCCCCGGCCGTGGCGGCGCGGCGAGCGCCGGGGGAAGCCGCCGCAGGTCGGCGTGCCCAATGACCTGCAACATGATCCGACTTTCTATCCTTTGCCGACCATCAAGACCGGCGGTCAGGTCGAGGACGCGGGGTCGAGACCTGGTGGGCATCGGGGGGCGAGCCCGAACTGCCGGAGGCTCGGCTGAGCTGCCGGGGCACTCCTCGTCTTCTACATCGACGATCTCACGATCGACGTGACGACAACGGCGTGATGTTCCGCAAGGAGCGCCTGTTCCGCTCGTGCCAGCGCGTCCCGCCGCAGTCGGTGGCGGACGCACTGGAGTCGGAGTACGTCGCTCCGACCGCTCCCGCTATGTAACAACCCTTGCTGGGGTCGTGATCCCAGGCCCGCTAGACGGCGAACAGGTGCGCCAGTAACAGGTCGCCCACCTGCCGCGCCGCGGTCTCCGGCAACCAGTGCCCGGCCCCGCTCAGGATCTCGAACTGGTAAGGACCGTCGACGAACACCCGCGTCCGCTCGGCTGCCGCGCGACCCAGCGCCTGATCACGGTCACCCCAGACGTACAGGGTCCGCAAGCTCACCCGCCCCACCGTCGTACTAAGCATGACCGGAAACGCGCGGTACCACATGAGCGCCGACGTGAGCGCGCGCGGCTCCGCCATGCGTGCGACGTAGTGGACGGCGTACGGCGCGGGCAACCCGTTGCGCTCCAGATACGTCCGCAGCAGCGCTCCGCCACGTGCCAGCAGCACCTGCTCGGGCAGCCACGGCAGCTGGAGCAGGCCGATGTACCACGACCGCAGCGCCTGGTCGCTGGTGAGCAGTGCGTGCCCGAGTGCCGAGGGGTGCGGCGTAGAGAGCACGGTAAGCGTGCGAAGCCGCTCCGGGTGCCGAGCACCGAGCGCCCAGGCGACCGCGCCACCCCAGTCGTGCCCCACGACGTGCGCGCGGTCAAGCCCGGCGGCGTCTAGCAGCGCGAGCACGTCGTTCGTCAGGTGCCGCATCGCGTAGGCCGCGCGCTCACGCGGCCGGGCCCGCGGCGAGTAGCCTCGCTGGTCCGGCGCCAGCGTGCGGTACCCCGCCTCCGCGAGGCGTTCCGCCAGTTCGTCCCACGACGTCGCATCCTGCGGGAAGCCGTGCAGCAGCACGACCGGCTCCCCGTCGGCCGGGCCGCGGTCCCACACGTCGAAGACCAGCCCCTCGGAACCGAACTCGTTCACGCGTTCCGCCGGGTGGTTTCGGTGGTGCGAATGGTGGCGAACGCTCCCCAAACCGCGTAGCCCGTGACCACGCGCCAGCCGCCGCGCGCGGCAGGCTGCCTCATCGATGATCTGTAGCATCCGACAGTGCGGATCGAAGGTGAGCCGGCTGTCGAGCAGGACCGATCGCGTCGTCGACACGATCGGTGCGCAACGTGCACGTACAGGCCGCACAGTGCCGCCTGGTGGGGAGTCCTCGCCGCTCGGCTGCCTCCGGTTCGGTCGCGCCGCGATAAGAGGTGGCGCGGACGGAGCACAGTCGGATGTTACCGGTGCGCAGGAACTGCACCGAGGTGGCAGTGCCTCTGTCTCACATACCTAACAGGAGAGGACGCTTCTCAGGGCGAGAGCCAGGCCTTGCGGCCGCCGGGCAGTGGGGAGGCAGTGGGGAGGCTGAGTGGCTGGAGAATCATGACCGTGAGCAGCTGTTGCGATAGACACAGCTCGCCTTGTCAGCCGCAGGATGAGTGAGGGCTTCGATGGTCGGTCGGGCGTCTGTTCGAGCTCGTCTCGCCGCGGGCTCGATCGGTCTCGTATTGGTCGCGGCTCCGGCTGCGGCGCCCGTGACTTCTAC
>JBLNEK010000057.1:0-27779 GCA_050262635.1 Candidatus Sericytochromatia bacterium
CTGCCTTGCAAAGGCAGCGCTCTACCAACTGAGCTAAGGCCCCTCGGGGTCGGGGAGTGAGTGCCAGACCTCGGCGGTGCGTCGCGACCGCAGCGCGATCACGAGCACGGCCAGCATGCCGAACAGCACGACCCATCTCATTTTCGTGGGGCTAGGAGGACTCGAACCTCCGACCTCTTCGTTATCAGCGAAGCGCTCTAACCGCCTGAGCTATAGCCCCTGAACGCCGGACGAGATTACCGCAATCGACGCATCGGGCGTTAATCGCCGGAAGCGCAGGACCGCCGACTTTCAGTCTCTGTCGGCCAGAGTGACTTCCACTCCTCCGACGAGGTCCGTCGTCAAGTTGTAGATGAACGCACCGACCGTGGCCATCGCGGTCAGCAACACGATGTTCACCAGGCCGATCAGCGCGGCGCCGCCGAAGATGGTGCCGCTGGACACCAACTCGTTGCTAGCGGTGTTGTTCAGCAGGTCACCGACGTTGCTGTTGAGCTTGGCCCACACGCCCATCCCGCCCAACACGAGGTACAGGAACGCGACCGCGATCATCCAGACGAAGAACGCCGCCACCGACAGCACGAGCGATACCTTCAGCACACTCCACGGGTCGACACGGCGGATCTGCATGCTGGCGCGCACGGGCCCGCTGGTGCGAGTGCCTACCTGTACGCGGCTTGCCGTTCCCGTGGCTGTCGACCGTGACGACGACGGTTCGGCGCTCGCACGCTCGACCGGTGGCTTGGTGCGTACGGGCCGCGGAGTCGGGCCGGACAGGTCCGGCAGCTCGCTGCGGATCGGCTCGCTCGGAGCCGGAGCTTCGGGCCGTGCCGCCGGCACCGCAGCATCAGGCTCCACAGCCGGTGCGCCTGCCGAGGGCCCGGAGATGAACCGGTTGATCCGTTCCTCGATGCCCGACGTCCCGTGCGGGCCCGACGACTCGGTGCGGCGCGGCGGAGGAGGTGGCGGCGCCTGGGGCGGCTGCTGCGGCCGTGCGCCCGTCGACACGGGGGCAGCCCCCGTGGGACGGGGACCGCCCGGTCCAGGTGCGTTGCCGTTGCCCGGCTCGTTCGGTGAGCTCACCTACGGCTCCTTACGTGGTCGAGTCCGGCTCGGTATCCGCACTGTCCGCTTCTTCGGCATTCCGGGCGATCGCAATGAGTGTGTCGCCCTCGCCCAGGTTCATCAATCGAACACCCTTTGTCTGGCGTCCGGCCTTGCGGACCTGCCGGGCGGCGGTGCGGATTACGCCTCCGCCCGAGGTGATCGCGTACAACTCGGTGTCGTCGTCGACCACCAGCGCACCCACCAGGGTGCCACGGCGCTTGTCGTACTGGATCGTCAGTACCCCTTTACCGCCGCGGCCCTGTACCGGGTATTCGTCGATGCCCGTGCGCTTGGCGTAGCCGCCAGAGGTAGCGACGAGGAGGTAGGTATCCGGGCGCACCACATTGAGCGACAGCAGTTCGTCGTCGGTGTTGAAGCGCATGCCCTGCACCCCGGAGGTGGCGCGGCCCATCGGTCGCAGTGCTTCGTCGCTGGCGGTGAACCGGATCGACTGGCCCTTCGCCGACACCAGGAGCAGGTCGTCGTCCCCGGAGCACAGCACGGCGCCGACGAGCTCGTCGCCGTCGCGCAAATTGACCGCAACGATTCCGCCGGAGCGGTTGGAGTCGAAGTCGGTGAGCTTGGACTTCTTCACCAGGCCGTTCTTCGTGGCCAGCACCAGGTAGGGCGCATCCTCATAGCTGCGGATCTGGATGACCTGGGCGATGCGTTCCTCGGGCTGGAACGCCAGCAGGTTCGCGACGTGTTGTCCACGCGCCGTACGCGACGCTTCCGGCAGGTCGTACGCTTTGGCCCGATAGACCCGGCCCTGGGTGGTGAAGAACAAGATCCAGTCGTGGGTCGAACAGACGAAGAAGTGGTTGACGATGTCGTCGGCCTTGAGCCCGGCGCCCTGCACACCCTTGCCACCACGCTTCTGGCTGCGGTACAGATCGGTCTTGGTGCGTTTGGCGTAGCCGGTTTCGGTGATCGTGACGACGACGTCCTCGCGGGCGATGAGGTCTTCGTCGGAGACTTCGCCGTCGGCCGCGATGATGCGGGTGCGACGGTCGTCGCCGTGCTTGTCGGCGATCTCCTTGAGTTCGTCTCTGACGATGCCGCGCTGCCGTTCCGGCTTCGCGAGAATGTCTTCCAGATCAGCGATTTCGGCTTCGATCTTGGCCAGGTCGTCGACGATGCGTTGGCGTTCCAATGCGGCCAGCCGGCGCAGCTGCATGTCGAGGATGGCTTGGGCCTGGATCTCGTCGATGTCCAGCAGCTCGATCAGGCCCTGGCGCGCGTCGTCGACCGTCTGCGACGCGCGAATCAACGCGATCACCTCGTCAAGCGCATCGAGCGCTTTGACCAGACCACGCAGAATGTGGGCCCGCTCGTTGGCTTTTCGCAGCCGGTAGCGGGTGCGTCTGATGATCACGTCGAGTTGGTGCTCGACGTACAGGCGGATCATCTGGTCCAGCCGCAGTGTGCGCGGAACGCCGTCGACGATCGCCAGCATGTTCGCGCCGAAGCTGGTCTGCAGCTGGGTGTGCTTGTAGAGGTTGTTCAGCACCACCTTGGCGACCGCATCGCGCTTGAGCTCGACGACGATGCGGATGCCGACCCGGTCGCTGCCCTGGTCCTCGATATTGGCGATTCCGTTGAGCTTTCCGTCGCGGACCTGCTCGGCGATCGAGGTGATGAAGTTGTCGTGGTTGACCTGATAGGGCAACTCCGTGATCACCAGCGAGGTGCGCCCGCGGCTGTCTTCCTCGATCTCGGCGACACCGCGCATGCGGATCGAGCCGCGGCCGGTGGTGTAGGCGTCGGTGATCCCCTGGCTGCCGACGATCAGGCCGTGCGTGGGAAAGTCCGGGCCCTTGACCTTCTTCATGACGGCCTTGAGGGTTTTCTCCTCGTCGGCGTCATGGTTCTCCAGGCACCAGTAGACGGCCTCCGCCAACTCACGCAGATTGTGCGGCGGGATGTTGGTGGCCATACCGACCGCGATGCCGCCGGAGCCGTTGGCGAGCAGGTTGGGGAAACGGCTCGGCAGTACCGTCGGCTCCTGCACCCGCCCGTCATAGTTGGGGATGAAATCGACTGTCTCCTCGTCGATTTCACGCAGCATCTCCATCGCCAGGGGAGTGAGGCGGGCCTCCGTATATCTCATTGCGGCCGGGGGATCGTTGCCTGGCGAGCCGAAGTTGCCCTGTCCGTCAACGAGCGGATAGCGCAGGGACCACGGCTGGGCCATCCGCACCAGCGTGTCGTAGATCGACGCGTCACCGTGCGGGTGGTAGTTGCCCATCGTCTCGGCAACGGAGCGTGCGGATTTCGCGTGGCTGCGATCCGGCCGGAACCCGGAGTCGAACATCGCGTATAGCACCCGGCGGTGCACCGGCTTGAGCCCGTCTCGTACCTCGGGCAGCGCGCGGCCGACGATCACGCTCATCGCGTAGTCGATGTAGCTGCGCTGCATCTCCTGCTGGATGTCGACCGGTTCTACGCGATCGGTGGCGTCCTCAGGCGGCAGCGTGGTGTCAGTCATATAAGCCTTGTCTGCTTAAACGTCCAGGAAGCGAACATCTTTGGCGTTGCGGGTAATGAAGCTGCGGCGCGCCTCCACGTCCTCGCCCATCAGGATCGAGAACAGCTCGTCGGCCGCGGCTGCGTCGTCGAGCGTCACCTGGCGCAGCACCCGGACCGACGGATCCATCGTGGTCTCCCATAGTTCCTTGGCGTCCATTTCGCCCAGACCTTTGTAGCGCTGGATGCCGTCGTCCTTATTGATCTTCTTGCCGGCCTTCAGCCCCGCCTCGAGCAGCCCGTCGCGTTCCCGGTCCGAGTATGCGAACTCCGGCTCGCTGCGCTGCCACTTGAGCTTGTACAACGGCGGCTGCGCCAGAAATACGTGGCCGTTCTCGATCAGCGGCCGCATGAACCGGAACAGCAGCGTCAACAGCAGCGTCGAAATGTGCTGCCCGTCAACGTCGGCGTCGGCCATCAATACGACCTTGTGGTACCGCAGCTTGGAGATGTCGAACTCGTCGTGAATGCCAGTGCCCAGCGCGGTGATGATCGCCTGCACCTCGGTGTTCTTCAGCACGCGGTCAATGCGCGCCTTCTCGACGTTGATGATCTTGCCGCGCAGCGGCAGGATAGCCTGGAACATCGAGTCGCGGCCGCTCTTCGCCGAGCCACCGGCCGAATCTCCCTCCACCACATAGAGTTCCGACTTGCGGGGGTCGGTGGAGCGGCAGTCGGCCAGCTTGCCGGGCAGGCCTCCGATGTCGGTGGCGCTCTTGCGGCGCACCAGCTCCCGCGCCTTGCGCGCGGCGATCCGCGCTTGCGCCGACGAAACCGCCTTGTTCACAACCACTTTCGCGTCGGAGGGGTTGGACTCAAACCAGTGCGTCAGTTGCTCGTTGCACACCCGCTGTACGAACGACTTCACCTCCGTGTTGCCGAGCTTGGTCTTGGTCTGGCCTTCGAACTGCGGCTCGGCCACCTTCACCGAGATGACCGCGGCCAGACCCTCGCGGATGTCGTCACCGGTGAGGTTAGGGTCCTTGTCCTTGAGCAGCTTTCGGTCTTTAGCGTATTTGTTGACCACCGACGTCAGTGCCGCCCGGAAGCCCTCTTCGTGGGTTCCGCCCTCGTGGGTGTTGATCGTGTTCGCGAACGTGTGCACCGACTCGGAATAGCCGGCGTTCCACTGCATCGCGATCTCAACCTCGTGGCCGGTGCCCTTGCCCTGGAAGTCGACGATGCTGTTGTGGATCGGTTGCTTGGTCCGGTTGATGTGCTTGACGAAGTCGACCAGGCCGCCCGGATAATGGAACTTACGATCCTTGACCTTGTGCGGCGCCGCTTGTTCGGCAGCCTTCTCCTCGGCCGTCTTCGGCGCTTCGGCGGTGTCGCTGACGACCTCGTCGACCACCTCTTCCTGAGTGACTCGTTCGTCGGACAGCGTGATCGTCAGACCTTTGTTGAGAAATGCCATCTCCCGCAACCGGCGCTCGACGGTCTCGAAGTCATACTCCGTCGTCTCGAAGATGTCCGGGTCGGCCCAGAATCGCACCGTGGTGCCGGTCTTCCTGGTCTTCTCACCCTGCTTGAGCGTGCCCGGAACCGAGTGGTCGTAATACTGGAACCACTCGTATCCGTCGCGCCAAATCTCCACTTCGAGCCGGGTCGACAGCGCGTTGACGACGGACACGCCCACACCGTGCAGGCCGCCGGATACCGCGTAGGCATCCGAGTCGAACTTGCCGCCGGCGTGCAACTGCGTCATCACGACGTCGACCGTGGGGACCCCGGATGCATGCATCTCGACCGGGATGCCGCGCCCGTCGTCGGTCACCTCCACTTCGCCGTCCTGGAGAAGCCGCACATCCACCTTGGTGGCGTAGCCGGCCATCGCTTCGTCGACCGCATTGTCGACGACCTCCCAGATCAGGTGGTGCAGGCCGCGTTCACCTGTGGAGCCGATATACATACCCGGGCGTTTGCGGACAGCCTCCAGTCCCTCGAGAATCGTGATGGACTGGGCGCCGTACTCCGCTTGGGCTTTCTTTTTCTGGGCAGCCACGGTCGGACAGGTCTCCTCGGGGTTCGCATGCGAGCGGTTCGGTCACCGCGAGCGGTTCGGTCACCAGTCTACCGGCTGGGGCCGTCAGCACCGATTCTGCGGCGGCGTTTCTGCACACCTAATAACCCCGTGTGCGAAATTTCTCGACTATCGGTGCGTCCTGACGCTTGCGAACATTATTTCTGGCGTTCAGGCGCCTCTCAGACCACTAAGATATTGCGGTTATCCGTATGTGTCGCGCGGCCCGCGACCGGCCACTCGAAGCGGCCCCTTCCGCCACGACGGCCCCGTCGGACCGGTGATCTTCAGCGACGTCACCACGCCGTCGCCGACTGCCGCGGCGATTTTGGCCAGGATTTGCGGTTGCATCATCCGCAACTGGGTGGCCCACGCCGTGCTTTCCGCGGTCACGCTCAATACTCCGTCATACAGCCCGGTGGGGGAGGCATGGTCGGCGATCTGCGCACCGACCACCGATGCCCATGCACCGATCACGGTGCCCCCGGCGACCCGCGTCGACCAACCCCGCGTCGCGGCGAGATCGCGGGCGGCGGCGCCGAGAGGTTGCGGGTCACGTGTGTCCGGGCCGGGACCTGACCACGTGCGTCGTCCGCCCCGCCCACGGCCGGCCACCCGCGGCGTCCTGGCCGGGTCGTGACCCTGCCCGACGTTTCTGCCCTGGCTGCGGGCCGCGCTGCGGGCCTCTTCCAGCGTGCGGCGCACCAGATCCATCGCCGCCTTCTCGCGGCCGTCGGTCATGACAGCACCACCGACATCCGGCCCACGTCGTCCTCGGACAGCCCGATCGGGACGCGTCTCGCGTCGAGTCCCACAGGGATGTCGTCGGGCACCGCCGCCGTCAACAGCACCTGCTCGGCCTCGCCCGCGACTGCGGCCAGCGCCTCGCGCCGTGCAGAGTCGAGTTCGGCGAACACGTCGTCGAGCAGCAGGACGGGGTCGGTGCCCTCGGCTCGCAGCAGCTCATATGCCGACAGCCGCAACGACAACGCCATCGACCATGATTCCCCTTGGGACGCAAAGCCTTTCGCGGGCTGGTCGCCGAGGACGAGTTCCAGGTCGTCGCGGTGCGGGCCGACAAGGCACACACCCCGGTCCAGCTCGGCGTCGCGGCGGGCGGCGAGCGCGTCGAGCAGAGCCCTCTCGAAATCGCCTCCTGCGTCGAGCTCGACGCTCGCCCGGTATCGGATGTCGGCGGCCCGCGATCCCGGCGCCAGCAGCTGGTAGGCCTTCTCCACCTCGGGTCGCAACTCGTTGACCAGCTCGACGCGCGCCGCCAGCAGCTGCGCGCCGTGCTCAGCTAGGTGGCCGTCCCAGACATCGAGCGTGTGCAGCAGTCCGGTGTCGCGCGGGCGTTGGTTCGCCGCGGTTTTCAGCAATGCAGTGCGTTGGCGAACCACCCGGTCGTAGTCGGCGCGGACCCCCGCCAATGCGGGGCGCCGCAGCGTCGCCAACTCGTCGAGATAGCGGCGCCGGTCAGCAGGGTCGCCGCGTACCAGCGCGAGATCCTCGGGTGCGAACAACACCGCACGCAGCACGCCGACGATCTCGCGTGAGCTGCGCACGGGGGAGCGGTTCAACCGGGCCTTGTTCGCTCTGCCGGCGGTGATCTCGAGGTCGACGGCCAGTTCCCGGCCCTCGTTGACGACGATCGTCGACACCACCGCGCGGGGCGCACCGGCGCGGATCAGCGGTGCGTCGGCGGCCACCCGGTGCGAGCTGAGCGTGGCCGAGTACCACAGAGCCTCAACGAGATTGGTCTTGCCGTAGCCGTTGGGGCCGACGAACACGGTGCGCCCGGGCTCGAGGTCGATGTCTACCTGGGACCACGACCGGAAGTCGCGCAATCCCAGGTGCCGTACGTACATCGGTCGCCGAGCTATCCTGACTGGCTGATGCGGTGGACCGCGTGCCCGCCGAACTGGTTCCGCAGCGCCGCAACAGCTTTCATGGTGGGGGAGTCATCCTGACGGGACAGGAACCGCGCGAACAGAGATGCCGCGATCCCTGGCACCGGGACCCGCAACCGGATTGCCTCTTCGACTGTCCACCTCCCTTCGCCGGAGTCCTCGGTGTAGCCGGTGATCTGGGCCAGATTGGGGTCGTCCTTCAGCGCTTTGGCGAGCAGCTGCTGAAGCCAGGACCGCACCACCGTGCCGTTGGTCCATGCCTGATATACCGCCTGCGGATCTCGTATCAGATCTTCGGCGGCCAACATCTCGTAGCCCTCGGCGTAGGCGGTCATGAGCGCGTACTCGACGCCGTTGTGCACCATCTTCGCGAAGTGGCCCGCCCCAACCGGGCCGGCGTGCACGAAACCGTCTTCCCGAGGCCCTGGCGGACGCAATGTGTCGAAGACCGGCATTACGCGGTCGACGTCCGCCTCGCCGCCGCCGACCATCAACCCGTATCCCTCTTTCAGCCCCCAGACCCCGCCGGACACGCCCGCGTCGACGAATGCAATGCCCTTCTCGCCCAGCAGCTTCGCATGGGGGGCGTCTTCGGTGTAGCGGGAGTTGCCGCCGTCGACCACGAGGTCGCCTTCGCTGAGCTCGCTGGCCAATGACACGATCATCTCGTTCGTGATGGGCCCCGACGGCACCATCACCCACACCACCCGCGGCGGAGTGAGCGCCTCGGCCAGCGCGGCCAGGGTCGGCACATCGGTAACTTCCGGGCGCGGGTCGTAGCCGATGACCTCATGCCCGCCGTCGCGCAGGCGCTCTCGCATGTTGAAGCCCATCTTGCCCAGACCTACCAGGCCCAGCTGCATCAATGCCTCCCTACCTCGAACGAACGATCAGCCGGGCAGCCGCACCGGCATCAACAGGTAGACGTAATCCGACTGCACGGCCGCGAATGGACCGGAGCCGGCTCCGGTGTTCTCGTCGGCGCCGGCTGGGCGGAGCACCGCCGGACGGCTGGGAGTGGTGAATCCGAATGACACCCGGTCACTGTGCAATGAGCTCAGCCCGTCGGTGAGATATGTCGGATTGAACGCGATGGTCAGCGGGTCGCCGGAGAAGTCCGTCTGCAGATCTTCCTCGGCGCGGCCGACATCGTCCGCGCCGGCGGCGAGCCGCAGCGTGCCGTCGCTGAACTCCATTCTGACCTGGGCGCCGCGGTCGGCGACGAGGGCGACGCGTTTGATGGCATCGGTCAGCGCCGCTACATCGATGGTCGCGACCGCGGTGTGTTCGGTAGGCAGCAACTGACGAAACTTCGGGAACTCCGCGTCCAAGAGCCTGGTGGTAGTGCGCTTGCCTTCGCTGCGAATGCCGAGCAGCCCCTCTTTGCCGACCGCCGAACCGGCACCCAGCGCCAAGCCGACGTCAGAACCGATGATTCCGGCCTTGGCCACCTCGGCCAGGGTCCTGGCCGGGACGAGCACGGCTGCTTCCATATCGGCCGACGAGGTTGACCACGTGAGTTCGCGGACCGCCAGCCGGAAACGGTCGGTAGCCGCCAAAACCACGGACTCACCAGAGATTTCGACGCGGATCCCGGTCAGCATCGGCAGCGTGTCGTCGCGGCCGGCGGCGATGGCTACCTGGCTCACCGCTTCGGTGAACAGGTCCGCGGAAATGACGCCCGTCTCCTCCGGCAGAGAGGGGAGCGCCGGGTAGTCCTCCACGGCCATGGTCGGCAGCGAGAAGCGGGAGTTCCCGCAGATCAGCGACACGCGGGTGCCGTCCACGCTGACGTCGACCGGCTTGGCCGGCAGCGCCCGGGTAATGTCCGACAGCAACCGACCGGACACCAAAGCCTTTCCCGGCGTGGCGATTTCGGCGGGAACCTGGACTTCGGCCGACACCTCGTAGTCGAAGCCGGAGATCGTCAGACCCCCGTCGGTGCCTTCCAGCAACACGCCGGCCAGCACCGGCACAGACGGCCGGGTGGGCAAGTTACGGGCGACCCAAGCCACCGCGTCGGCGAAATCCTCGCGCACTAACCGAAACTTCAAGTCTGTCAGACCGACCGTCGTCGTAGCCACCTCAAGCCTCTTCTTCGATCCCAGTTCCGACGCTCTGTCACCACAGTTCTTTGGGTCGACACCCCGCGCGACCGTCACAGCTAGCACGACCGTAATGGCTGTCGAGGCACCACCGTAGAGCTTTCGCCGGCTCGATCAAAGGTATTCCATCAGGCCGACAACATTCGATTGAGGCCCGCCCGCGTGGTGTCGGAGAGTGTGCAGAAGCGTTGTCCCCAAGACCTTCTTCTGATTGAGATCTAAAGAGGTAATTCAGCGACAGTAGTAGGCGCTGTGGATTCTGTGGATACGTCGCGTTTGCGCTGCAAGGCAGCGGCGCGGCGATGTGGACGGGCGGTGGACGATGCTGTGTTGTCTGGGCACTGATTGTGAACGACCGTCGATGCGTCCACGGGCTGTGATCAAGTGGGCCGTGTTGTTCGGAGGTTGTTCACAGGGTTGTGCACACGCTGCGTAGTGACACTGGGTCAGCGCCGGGAGCGTTGGCGAATCCGCGTCGTGAGTTCCTTGACTTGATCGAACACCTCGCGACGCTGCGCCATCTCGGCGCGAATCTTGCGTTCCGCGTACATCACCGTGGTGTGGTCGCGGTCGAACGCCTGGCCGATCTTCGGTAGTGACAGATCGGTCAGTTCACGACAGAGATACATGGCGATCTGGCGGGCCTGAGCCAGCGAACGGGTCTTGCCGGGCCCTCGCAGCTCCTCGACATTCGTTTCGAAGTACTCCGCGGTGGCCGCCATGATCATCGCCGTGCTGATCTGCGTGCTCTCGGCGTCGGAGATGAGGTCGCGTAACACGATCTCTGCGAGTGCGCGGTCGATCGGGGTCTGGTTGAGCGACGCAAACGCCGTCACCCGGATCAGCGCGCCCTCGAGTTCGCGGATGTTGCGTTCGATACTGCTGGCGATGAGCTCGAGGACGTCGTCGGGAACGTCGAGCCGGTCCATCTGGGCCTTCTTGCGCAGAATCGCGATGCGCGTCTCCAGCTCCGGCGGCTGGACATCGGTGATCAACCCCCACTCGAACCGGGTGCGGAGTCGGTCTTCCAGCGTTGCGAGTTGTTTGGGCGGGCGGTCCGAGGAGATGACGATCTGCTTGTTGGCGTTGTGCAGCGTGTTGAAGGTGTGGAAGAACTCCTCCTGGATGCCTTCCTTGCCCTCGATGAACTGGATGTCGTCGACCAGAAGCACGTCGATGTCGCGGTAGCTGCGCTTGAACGCGACCTTGCGGTCGTCGCGAAGCGAGTTGATGAAGTCGTTGGTGAACTCTTCGGTGGAGACGTACTTCACGCGCATCCCGGGAAAGAGTCGCTGAGCATAGTTGCCGGCGGCGTGCAGCAGGTGCGTCTTGCCCAGGCCCGATTCGCCCCAGATGAACAGCGGGTTGTACGCCCGGGCGGGCGCTTCTGCGATCGCCAGCGCGGCGGCGTGCGCGAAGCGGTTAGACGCGCCGATGACGAACGTTTCGAACGTGTAGCGCTTGTTGAGGCTGACGCCCCGTTGGTCAGCGGGGGTTTGGGGCGGCTTGTTGAGGAAGTACGACGGCCACGACTCGTGAGCGCTGGCGAGCGCTTCGGTGTCGTCGTCGACCTCGTCCAGGTCGGAGTCGTACGACGTGTGCAGACCGGCAATGCTGTCGGTGGCTTCGCCGGGCTCGGGTGGCGCGATTCGCACACCCAGTTCCACGCGCTGACCGAGGCGCCGGCTGAGTGCGTCGACGATCTGGGTGCGTAAGTGGCGCTCGATTTCGTTCTGGACGAAACTGCTCGGCACCGACAGCAGCGCGAAGCCTTCGGCGATGGTGAGTGGTTTGACCAGTGTCAGCCAGGCCCGTTGCTGCGGGGTCAGTGGGGGAGCGGAGGGGTTGTCATCGGTCGTCGACTGGCTTTCAAGTTGGTCGCCGTTGAGGTCGGAGACCACGGTGTTCCATACGGCGGCAAACGGTGCGTCGGGGTCAGCTGTCAACGACGAGAACCCCCTTCGGCGTCGGTCGAGGGTCGAAAAAGAAGACGATGACGGCTGTCCACATAGTTATCCACAGGTGTGGACAGGACAGTGTCTCGCTTCTTTGTCGCTCGGTGTGAGCTGCCGGTCGGCCCGCTGAACTCTGGAAAGCGGAATGAATCAGGAACCGACCAGGCACCCCCACTTCGTTGTGTGTGTGGCTTGTCTTGGAGCCGCCTCGCGCGGAAACGGCATTGGCAGAAGCTAACAGGTTTGAGCAAGGCTGGCCAACCGTTCGGCAACATTGTCGACGAGATGTCGGCGTGTCGCTTGACATCGGTGACGAGTGTGACGGCAGTGAAGAGTCGCTCGTAGGTGGAACGCCGTTTGACCGGCGGTATTTGCGTCAGTACCCTCAAACGGTCGCCCGAAAGTCGGCGATACGGCAGCGATCTGGGGCAATGCGCCCGCGGGGCCCGCGCCGGTTAGCGAGCGAGGCGAAGAGCTTACCAACGGCACCTGCGTCGGCTGCGGCATGCATCGTTAGACGATGCGCGAGCCGGCGAGGTGCCAGACGCACGAGGAGAAAATGCCGTGGCCAAGGGCAAGCGGACTTTCCAGCCGAACAACCGCAGACGTGCGCGCGTGCACGGATTCCGGCTTCGGATGAGGACCCGCGCGGGGCGCGCGATCGTGTCCAATCGACGGCGTAAAGGCCGGCGGGCGCTGACTGCCTGAATCGGCCCGGATAGCCAAGGCGGTGCTGCCGGCGCAATACCGGATGAGACGGTCGGCGGAGTTCGGGTCCACACTGAAGAACGGGACACGGGCCGCCGAACGCGATCTCGTCGTGCACGCGCAACGCACTGACGAACGGACGGGCCCGCGAATCGGTTTGGTGGTGAGTAAGTCAGTGGGATCAGCCGTGCAGCGGCATCGGGTCGCGCGGCGGTTGCGCCATGTCGCGCAATCGCTGGTGGCCGAGTTGGATCCTGCCGACCGGATCGTGATCAGGGCGCTGCCGAGCAGTCGGCATGCGATCTCGGCCCGGCTGGAACAGGAACTGCGGTCGGGACTGACCCGGGCGCGAGTCCTGCCGAAGGTGCAGCGATGACGAGGGCGGCGATGGTGCGTCAGTTGCCGGCGTGCATCGCGATCTTCCTGATCGACTTGTACCGGACCTATGTGTCGCCGCTGCGGCAGCCCACCTGCCGGTTCATGCCCACCTGCAGCCAGTATGCGGTGGAGGCACTGGCCGAGTACGGCTTGCTGAAAGGTGGGTGGCTTACCGTCGTTCGGCTAGCCAAATGCGGTCCGTGGCACCCCGGCGGTTGGGATCCAATTCCGGAGCGACACAAGGGTCTTCACGATAATAGCGCCGGGCATGCGCCGGTCGCGTCAGACAAACCAGCAGAAGGCGGCGACGGCTGGGACGCGCCGGCCTCACGAGGGGGGAGCACGCCCGGTGTTTGATCCGTTCAGTCTCGACATCATCTACTACCCGGTGTCGGCGATCATGTGGGTCTGGTACAAGGCTTTCTCGGCCGTGCCGTTCCTCGGGCCGTCGAATTTCTTCACCTGGGCGCTGTCGGTGATGTTCCTGGTTTTCACGCTGCGTGCAATCCTGTACCGGCCGTTCGTCAAACAGATCCGTGTGACGCGGCAGATGCAGGAGATGCAGCCGCAGATCAAGGCGCTGCAGAAAAAGTACGGCAAGGACCGTCAACGGCTGGCGCTGGAGATGCAAAAGCTGCAGCGCGAGCACGGCGTGAATCCCATTCTCGGATGCCTGCCGATGCTCGCGCAGATCCCGGTGTTCCTCGGGCTCTACCACGTGCTGATGTCGTTCAACCGGACGCAGCACGGCATCGGCCGGCTGGGCTTGAGCCCGGAGGACAACCGTCGGATCGGCAACTACGTCTTCAGTGTCGCGGACGTGAACCATTTCCTCGACGCGAACCTGTTCGGCGCGCCGATCGGTGCATCGATGACGCAGTCGACGGGCAGCATCGCGGCGTTTCACGAGTTCAACCGCATCAGCGTCATCGCGATCGGGGTACCGCTGATGCTGCTGGCCGGGTTCGCGACCCACATGAACAGCCGAGCCTCGATTGCCCGGCAGAGTGCCGAGGCTGCGGCGAATCCGCAGACCGCGATGATGAACCGGCTGGCGCTGTACATCTTCCCGCTCGGCGTGGTGGTCGGCGGGCCGTTCCTTCCACTGGCGATCATCATCTACTGGTTCTCGAACAACATCTGGACGTTCGGTCAGCAGCATGTGGTGTTCGGCAGGATCGTCAAAGAGGAAGAAGAGAAGAAACAAGAAGCCCTTGCCCGGCGAGCGGCGAACGCCCCGGCGCCGGGTGCGAAACCGAACCGCCCGAAGAAGCGCGCTGCGACCGCCGACGGATCGGACGATGGTGCCGACGAGAACGCGGCCGATGCCGGGGAACGAACGACGAATGACGCGACGCCCGAGCCGACCAAACCCGACGGGGCAGGGCCGAGCGGGGCGCCGGTGGGCAGGACACCCCGGCCAGGCGCACGCCCGAAGAAGCGCAAGCGTTGATACGGGCCGAGATGAGCACGTACAGAGGGGAGAGAGGTCTGCATGACCGACGCGGAAACCGCTGAGCGCAGTGAGGACGTGAACGACGACGAGGACCGCAACGACGCCGCGCGGGCGCCGAAGGGCCAGTCCGACGATCTCGAGGAGCGGCTGGTGGCCGAGGGGGAGATCGCCGGCGACTACCTCGAGGAGTTGCTCGATCTGCTGGACTTCGACGGCGATATCGACTTGGACGTCGATGGTAACCGGGCGGTGGTCAGCATCGACGGTGGGGAGGATCTGGTGAAGCTGGTCGGGCGCCGGGGGGAGGTGCTCGACGCGCTGCAGGAGTTGACCCGGCTGGCGGTGCACCAGAAGACGGGGGAGCGCAGCCGGCTGATGCTGGACATCGCGAGCTGGCGCCGCCGCCGCCGTGACGAGCTGGCCGCCCTCGGGCAGAAGGTGGCGCAGCGGGTTCTCGAAACGGGGTCCCGCGAAGAGCTCGCGCCGATGACCCCGTTCGAGCGCAAGATCGTCCACGACGCGGTCGCGGCGGTCGCCGGGGTGCGCAGCGAGAGCGAAGGGCAAGAGCCGTCGAGGCGGGTTGTGGTGCTCGTCGACAAGTAACCGGCGGCACCAGACTTACACGGGTGTAGTTCATGGTCGCCGTCGCAACCCGGAGGATTGTTTCACGTGAAACATGTCGAGTTGCCGGAGCCGCCGCCGGCCGCGGTGGAGCTTTTCGGGGACCGGCTTGGGCGGGCGGCTCGGTACGCCGCGTTGCTTGCAACCGACGGCGTTGAACGCGGGCTGATCGGCCCGCGCGAAGCAGACCGCATCTGGCAGCGGCACCTCCTCAATAGTGCGGCGGTCGAGAGTCTGGTCCCGGACGGTGCGACGGTGATCGACGTCGGGAGCGGCGCGGGATTGCCGGGGATTCCCTTGGCGCTGGCGCGACCAGACGTACATGTGATCCTGCTCGAGCCGATGCTGCGCCGGACGACGTTCCTTCAGGAGGCCGTCTACGCCGTCGGTGTGGATGCCCGGGTCGTGCGCGGCCGCGCGGAAGATGCAGCGATCCGTGACCAGCTCGCGGGTGCCGACGTCGTGGTGTGTCGGGCCGTGGCCGGGCTGGACAAGGTGGCTGAGTGGGGATTACCGCTGCTGCGCCGTGGTGGGCTGCTGCTGGCGCTGAAGGGTGACCGGGCCGACGAAGAAGTGGCGCAGAACCGGCGTGTGATGAGCGAGTTAGGCGCCGAGGCTGTAAGGGTGGTGAGATGTGGCGGGGACTATTTCGATCCGCCGGCGACCGTGGTGATCGCGCGGCGGGGGAGCGCCATGCTGCCGAAGTCCTTGCCGGGGCGGGCGCGGAGCGGGAGGCGATCGTGACATCTGAGACATCTGCCGACCGAAGCGCGGCCCCGCCAGATGTTTCACGTGAAACTTCGTGGCCCGGCGATACCGCAGATACGCCGATTGGCGCCGCCGCCGAGCGCGCGATGCATGTACTGCACACCATTCACCCTCAACTACCGCGGCCAGCGCATCGGCGGCTCTTGACCGTGGCGAACCAGAAGGGTGGCGTCGGTAAGACCACGACAGCCGTGAACCTGGCCGCCGCGTTGGCGCTGCAGGGGGTCAAGACGTTGGTGATCGACCTCGATCCGCAGGGCAACGCGAGCACCGCCCTGGGAATCGAGCACCGGCACGCGGGAACACCATCTTCGTATGAAGTGCTGCTTGGCGAGATGCGTCTCACCGACGCGATCCGCAAGAGCCCCCACAGCGATCGGCTCTTCTGTGCGCCCGCGACGATCGACCTCGCCGGCGCCGAGATCGAGTTGGTCAGCATGGTCGCCCGCGAGAACCGCCTCCGGACCGCGCTGGCGGATCTCGAGGAGACCGACTTCGACTACGTGTTCATTGACTGCCCGCCATCGCTGGGACTACTCACGATTAATGCGCTCGTCGCCGCGCCGGAGGTGCTGATCCCGATCCAGTGCGAGTACTACGCGCTGGAGGGGGTGTCGCAACTGATGAACAACATCGAGATGGTGAAGGCCCACCTGAATCCATCGCTGAACGTCTCGACCGTCGTGCTCACGATGTACGACGGCAGGACGAAGCTGGCCGACCAGGTGGCCGAAGAGGTGCGCCGCTACTTCGGCGACAAGGTGCTGCGGACGGTGATCCCGCGCAGCGTGAAGGTCTCCGAGGCGCCGGGCTACAGCATGACGATCATCGACTACGACCCCGGTTCACGGGGTGCGATGAGCTACCTCGACGCGAGCCGGGAGCTGGCGGAGCGGGGCCGCGGTCAATGAATAGGCCGATGAGGACGGGTGCGAACAGGAGGCACAGATGACGCAAGCATCGCGGCGCAAGGGCGGGCTCGGCCGCGGCCTGGCGTCGTTGATCCCCACAGGGCCGTCGGACACTGGCGCGAGCGGCATCGGTCCCCGACTTGGTGATGCCGCCGCGGACGTCGTCATCGGAGGCGCTCCCACGGTCGACGCCGCGGCTGTTGGTGCCGTCTACCGCGAGATCGACCCGGCGCTGATCGTCCCTAACCCGCGCCAGCCGCGCCAGGTGTTCGACGAGGACGCGCTGGCGGAGCTGGTGTACTCGATCCGCGAGTTCGGGCTCATGCAGCCGATCGTGGTGCGGTCGCCGGATCCGGCCGGCCGGTACCAACTCGTGATGGGGGAGCGGCGTTGGCGGGCCGCTCAGGAGGCGGGGCTGCAGACCATTCCCGCGATCGTCCGCGAGACCACCGACGACAACATGTTGCGCGACGCCCTGCTCGAGAACATCCACCGCGTGCAGCTGAATCCGTTGGAAGAAGCGGCCGCCTATCAGCAGCTGCTTGAGGAGTTCGGTGTCACTCACGACGAGCTGGCCACCCGCCTGGGCCGGTCGCGTCCCCTGGTGACGAACATGATCAGGCTGCTGCGGCTGCCGATCGCCGTGCAGCGCCGCGTCGCCGCGGGTGTGCTGTCGGCGGGCCATGCCCGCGCGCTGCTGTCGCTGGAAGGCGGGCCCGACGCACAGGAGGAGCTGGCGGCGCGGATCGTCGCCGAGGGGTTCTCGGTGCGGGCCACCGAGGAAGCGGTCACGCTGGCGAACCGCGACGACGGGCGACCGGCACACGGTCAGCGTCGCAAGCCGATTCAGATGCCCGGGCTGCAAGACGTCGCCGAGCGGCTGTCGGGCACATTCGACACTCGGGTCACCGTCAGCCTGGGCAAGCGCAAGGGCAAGATCGTCGTCGAGTTCGGATCGGTCGAGGATCTGCAGCGGATCGTGAGCCTGATGGAGGGCTCGCAGGGCTGATTTCTGGCGCAGCAGCCCGGGTTACTGACACCGACTCGATACGTCACTGTGACGCCATCCTCACCGGTCTGCGACCGATCGGTGATGTTGAGACGAAAGATTATGCGTGGCAAGGTCTTTCAAAGCAACGCAGGAGATCACATATGCAAGACTGCCGAAACTGGCCTATCAAGCCCGCACTCTCCTATTCTGGTAGCGCTGCCTTGGGCAGTAGTACCCCATGGAGGCCCGAGAGCGTAGTGTCCGCCCGCATCACGCCGCTGCGGCTCGAATGTTTCGAGCAGCTGCCCAAACATGCCCGGCGCTGTGTGTTCTGGGAGGTCGACCCGACTGCGCTGGCCCGCGATGATCATTTCGCCGACCCCGAGTTCGAGAAGGAAGCGTGGCTGTCGATGGTCATGCTCGAGTGGGGTGCATGCGGCCAGCTTGCGATCCCCGTGAAGGACGACCCCGACGCCGACGAGCAGAAGGAGGACTGCGAAGCGCCGTGTGTAGGGTTCGCTCTCTACGCGCCGCCCGGCGCCGTTCCTCGTGCCGGCGCGTTTCCGACCAGTCCCGTCAGCCCCGACGCGGTGCTGCTGACGTCCATGGGCGTAGAACCTGACCACCCGCAGACGCTCGCCCGCAGCCTCGTCTCGCAGGCGGTCGCCGACTTGATGCGGCGTGGCGTCCGCGCGCTCGAAGCGTTCGGCCGCACGGTCGAGGCGCAACAACTCATCGACTATCGCACCGCCCCGCCGGACGTCCGGTCGGTGGTGCAGCCGTTCGGCGACTGCTCGTTCGACCAGTGCATGATCGAGGCGGACTTCCTGTTGGACGTCGGGTTCACCGTCGTCGCGCCGCATCGGTACTTCCCGCGGCTGCGCCTCGAGCTCAACCAGGGCCTGGGCTGGAATGCCGAAGTAGAGGCCGCACTCGACCGGCTTCTGCAGAGCGCGCAAATGCAGCCGGTGGGCGCCGGCGCCGGCGAAGTTACCGGCTGAGCCGGCCGGCCTGTTCCACCGACAACTCGTGCGCCAGCAGCTCGGCGAACGTGAAAGTGCCCGTGGGACGGTCGTTTTTGCCGAGGAGATAAAGTCGCTTGACGGCCGCCAGGATTCCTTCGGCGATCGAGTCACGGGCCTGGGGGGTGACCAACATGGCGCGGTCGCGCGGGTTGGTGATGTAGCCGATGTCCACCTGCACGGTGGGCATGCGGGTAAGCCGTAGTAGGTCCCACGTCCGCCCGTGTGTACGGCAGTCCTGTAATCCCGTGCGCGCCACCACTTCTCGTTGGATGAAGTCGGCAAGGTTGCGCCCGATCGTGGATACCGACCCGTGCGAGTTGCCGAAATGGAAAGACGCGACCCCGTTGGGCAGTGAGCTGGGGTAGCTGGCGCAGCGCAGGCTGATCATCAAGTCTGCGCCGACCGTGTTGGCGGTAGCGGCGCGTTCGGCATCCGACGGGCTGCGATTCGCCGGCCTCGACAAAAATGTCTCCATGCCGATGGCCGTCATCCGGCCTTCGAGTCGAGAAGCCAAGTCCCACAGGATATCCGACTCGCTGATCGGGCCGGACGGCCCTTGGGTGATTACGCCGTGGTCGTCGCCGCCGCGGCCGGGGTCGATGATGATCCGCTTGCCCGAAAGCCGCGGACCGGAGCGTCGCACCATCTCCTCTTCCCGGATCGCGTGCGGCGACCCGCCCGTCACGCGGGAACCGAGAAAGTACAAGGAGCGCAACGTTTCCGGCCCGCAGATGCCGTCGGGCGTGAGGCCATATTCGCGTTGGTAGGACATCAGCGCGTTGTGCGTGTGCAGGCCGAAATGGCCGTCCACCAGGCCGGTGTAGAAACCGAGATCCTGCAGCCGGGCCTGAAGCGACGCGACATCGTCGCCGTACATCGGTGCTCCGAACTGGTGGTGCAGGATCCGCGCACCGAGCCGGTAGGAGGCTTCTTTGAGCGCCCGGTAGGTGGCTTCGCCCACGATGCCGTCCACCAGCAGTCCGCGGTGCTGTTGGAATGCGCGCACGGCCTGGTCGAGTTCTGCGTCGAAGATCTCGGGAACCGCGTGCCGACCGGTGGTCAGGTCTGCGTCGGGGTGGTCCAGCCAACCCAGCGACGCCAGTGCGGTGCGGATCTCGGTGACGGCGCTGCCGCGGTCACCGCGGCGCAGAGTCGACATAGGGAGGGCCTTTCGGTCACGGTCGCCAAGCCAGACTCCCGGAGCAGGCCAGGTGGTTGCGCGCTGGAACATCGGGATCGGCGATCGCACGACAAGCTAAGCAGTATTGTCGCAGACGTTTCCCCGAAATAAGAAAACCCCAGGCGACCTGTCGGCGGCCTGTCGGGGTCAGATGGCGTCGTCGAGTTCGCGCAGCAGCGCGGCCTTGCTCTTGGCGCCGACGATCCGTCTGACCGGCTCGCCGCCCTTGAACAGGATCATCGTCGGGATGGAGATGACCTGGAAATCGCGGGCGGTGTCCGGGTTGGCGTCGATGTCGATCTTGGCGACCGTGAGCGCGCCGGCCTTCTCAGCGGCGATTTCCTCCAGCACCGGCGCCACCATCCGGCACGGCGAGCACCAGGTGGCCCAGAAGTCGACGAGAACCGGCCGCTCGTTGGCCAGCACCTCTTCGGCGAATGAGTCGTCGGTGACGGCGATTGTGGCGGTGTCGCTCACAGCGGCGCTCCTATCAGGTTTTCGGCGGTGTCGGCATGGGTGGTTTCGGCCAGCCAGCGCTCGGCGTCGATCGAGGCGGAACAGCCGGAGCCGGCAGCGGTCACGGCCTGCCGGTAGGTGCGGTCGACAAGATCACCGGCGGCGAAGACCCCGTCAATCGAGGTGTAGGTGGTGCGGCCGCGGACCAGCACATAGCCGTCGCTGTCGACGTCGACTTGGCCGCGGACCAAGTCGGAGCGGGGGTCGTGGCCGATCGCGACGAACACCCCGGTGACGTCGAGCGCGCCGTCGTCACCGCCGCTGGTGTTGTGGACCCGAAGGCCGGTGACGCTGTCGGTGCCCAAAACTTCGGCGACCACGGTATCGGTGAGAAATCGGATCTTGTCGTTGTCCTGCGCCCGCTGGAGCATGATCTTGGACGCGCGGAACTCGTCGCGCCGGTGCACGACAGTGACGGTGCGGGCGAACCTGGTGAGGAACGTCGCCTCCTCCATGGCCGAGTCGCCGCCGCCGATCACCGCGATGTCCTGGTCGCGGAAGAAGAAACCGTCGCAGGTCGCGCAGGAGCTGACACCGCGCCCGAGCAGTTCCTGCTCGCCCGGGACGCCGAGGTAGCGCGGCGCCGCGCCCATCGCGAGGATGACCGCGCGGGCGTGGTGAGTCTCGTCGCCGACGGTGACGGACTTGACCGCACCGCGCAACGACACCGCGTCGACGTCTTCCATTCGCAGATCGGCGCCGAACCGCAGCGCCTGCTCCCGCATCTCGTCCATCAGCTCAGGGCCGGTGATCCCGGCGCGGAAGCCGGGGTAGTTCTCCACCTCGGTGGTGGTCATGAGGGCGCCGCCGAACTGACTGCCCTCGAAGACCAGCGGCGACAGCTGCGCGCGCGCGGCGTAGATCGCCGCGGTGTAGCCGGCCGGTCCCGAGCCGATGATGATGACATCGTGGACGGTGGGGGAGGACGTCATGCCAGCCTTTCTGCCCTGCGGTCTCGTGAGCCGACGGCGAATCGTGCAACACCAGGGTATGTCGCGGTGTTCCCGGTCAGCGCGACGGACGGCGGATCGAAGTGTCGGCCAACAGCCCGGTGTCGGCCGCGCTGCAGTTTGCCCGCACCGCCAGCGCGAGGACGGTGTCCGGCGCGTCGCCCGGTAGCGCCAGCAGCACCGCTGGTGCGCCGTTGACGTCGACCTGCTGGGCGCCGAGCACCGAATCCGCTGAATAGCCAAGCCCGCTCAGGCAGGACGAGCGTCGTCGCGTGTCGGCAAGCGGCCCCAGGTCTGGACTGCGATCGAGCAGCCCGAGGATTTCGTCGTCGGACAGCGGCACGGTCACCGGCGGCGGTGCGGTCCCCAGGTGCTCGGCCGAGCGCGACGTCGATGACGAGTCCGACCGTGCCAGCATGACGGTGCCGAGCCCGGCCGCCGCCACCATCGCCGCTGTGCCGATCGCCGCGCTGACCCGGACCGCGCGTTTGCGCCGGGCCGGTGGCGCGGCCCGCAATGCGCCGATCACTCGCGCGGTGACCGGCCCCGGCACGTCCGGAGCCGAGCTGTCGCTGGCCAGCTGGGCAAGGTCCGCGCGGAGCCGATTGAACGGGCCGCCGGGTTCGGCATGGGATGCTCGCTCGGGCAAGCCTCGCTCGGTGCCGGATGCTCGCTCGGGCAAGCCTCGCTCGGTCTGCACCAGCCCGTTGTACCGTGCGGCGCGGCATGGCGGCCGACTACCCCGCGGCTTCGGTCTCGGTGTCGTGGTGGAAGTAGCGCAACATCAGCGCTAGCCGTGCGCGTGCCCGCGCGCATCGGCTCTTGATCGTGCCCTGCGGAACGCCGAGCAGCCGGGCGGCGTCGGCGACCGAGTAGCCCTGCATGTCGACGGCGACGACGGCGGCTCGCTGCTCCACGGGCAGTCGCATCAGCGCGCGTTGGACCTCTAGGGCGGTGTCGGAGCGCGACGTCGAGTCACTGACCGGGTAGATGTCGCCCTCGATGCAGACCGTCAAAGGGATCTTGTTGCGGCGCAACCGATCCAGACAAGCGTTGACGACGATGCGGTGTAACCAGCTGCTCACGGCGGCGTCGTTTCGAAACGAGGCAGCGTGGCGGTGCGCGGAGAGCATCGCGTCCTGCAGCGCATCCGCGGCGTCTTCCCCGGTGCGGCTGGTGAGTCGCGCGAGCCGGTAGAGCTGGCGCTGGTGTCGCAGGAACAGTTCCTCGAAGGCGTACCGGTCACCTGCGACGTGTGCGGCAAGCAATTCCGCATCGGAACGTTGGCCCGACCCCCCGATGCATCCCACAGCCGAACCCTAAGCGGGGGTGCAGATGGCCTCGGACGCCAACTGGTCAAGTGCTGTCGATCGCAATCACCGCGAGTTCTGGCCAGGTTAGCTGTGCGCGCTGACCCGGCAGCTCAACACGTGACTGGGCGTTCACCAGCGCACGACGGGTGGCCGGCAAAGATCATCGGTGGGATTCCTCGGGATGAGCGCCGCACGCCTAGGAGGCGGCTTCCAGCGCGACCTCGTAGACGTCGGACTGGCTCTTGCCATCGGTGCTGCCCAGCGTCGAAATCCACACCAGCACATAGGACGTCGGTGAGGACATTGTGACGGGAATCCGGTTCGCGCCGGGCTGCACCGTGGTGGGCTCGGTCAGCGCGGTCGTGTCCTCCAGACGACTGGGTGAGGCGGTAGTGGCCGACCGGATCTGGATCTTGGTGCCGGTGCTGGAGACGTTGACGTCGACGGCGCTGAGCTTGGCGGGCTCGGGCAGCTCCAGCATCAGCCCCACGCCATTCTTGAAACCGGGGAACGGCGAGCTGTCGGTGTATACGTCAGTGGCCCAGGCGGTGGTGGTGTTGCCGTCGATCGCCCGGCCGGCGTCGTTCGGGTTGTCCGCTCCGCCCTCGGGCGAAAACACGGTGGCGGCAACAGGTTTCACAAAGGAGCCGCTGCCGGCGGATTCCGGCAGGCTGCTGTCGGGGTTCAATCCGAGCCGGTCTTCGGTGCTCGAGTAGTTGTCGCCAATGCCGTTGAACAACGCGGCGGCCAACAGCGTCGCGACGACGATGACTGCCCCGACCACGCCGAGCCCGATCAGTAGGCTCTTGCGGCGACGGGCCCGCTCCTCCTCGTCCAGGTCGGCCCAACCGCGGAACCCGCCGCCGTGCACGCGCGGCGCCGGTGAAGGTGGCGCCTCGTCGACCGGCGCGATCAGTTCCGTGCGGTCAGCCTCCGCTGTGGCCTGCTGCAACAAGTGCGACAACGTTGCGGCACTGCTGATTCCGCCGTTCACCTGAACGGAGCGCAGGGCGGCAGCGGAGATCTGGAACGGTATCTCGCGATTGACGGCCTTGGGCTCGACCGGGTTTCCGGCCGGGTCCAGGTCCGCCGGCGCCAGCCCGCTGGGCACTCCGCTCTCGGGCAGCGGCCACCGGTTGATCAGCAACGCGTAGAGCACGGCGCCGATGCCGCGCAAGTCGGCCCCGGGGGTGGCGTCCGGCATGGTGGCGGGAAAGGCCAATGCGACGTCGCCCTCGATGCTGACCCGTATCCGGCTCGGGTGGTCGATCGACAGCGCGACGCCCGCCCGGTGTGCCGCCTCAGCCGCGGCCGTCAGCGACTGCATCGCCCGCGCACCGCCGACCGGCGACGGTGAGGTGTCGGCAACCTCCTGCAGCGAGCCGCCGCGGATCCATTCCGACACCACGAGGCCGCCGGTGCGGGCGCGCGCGACGTCGAGCACGCGCGCGATGCCGGGCATGCTGATTCGGCTCAGCCGCAGCGTGCGGGCCAGGATGTCCTGCACCGCCTCGTGGGGCAGCCGGCCTTCGGGGTCGACGAACGTCAACGCCACCTGCCGGTCCAGCGCGGTGTCCAACGCCTGCCAGAACTGCAGGTTCTCGGGGCCGCCGTGGAACACCAACAGCCGGTAGCGGCCGTCGGCGATGCTGGCGCCCGGGATCAGAGTGGGTTCTTGTTCCGGTCTCGACGAGTCGGCGGTGTCGCGCGGTGCGGCGATACCCATCGACTCGCGGGTGGGGTCGCCGGCGAAGTCGCCGGGCGAACGCCCGGCCCGCCGGATCGCTGCGGTCTCGGATTCGGCGGGATCCTCGGCCACATCGGGCTGGAAGTCATCGGCGGTCGGCCGCGTCAGCCGGGCGGTCGCGTCGGCACCGCCTGCGGTCTCATTGCTCACCGCTATCCCCTCCCGCGCGTCGGCTCGCGGGCTATGCGCGAACGAAAGCCTCTGTTCAGAGTACGTGAACGAGGTATCCGGACGGGCCCGGACCGAAACCGGAATTGGCCCCGGCACGGAATCAGAGCCACCCCTGCGCAGCCGGCGCCGGACGGCGCGAAGTGCCGCGTGCGCCTCGTCGACACCGGCGGCCAGCATCACCCCGGCCACGATCGGCAGCATGATCAGACCCAGTAGCAGGAGCCGCACCAGCGACCCGGCGCCGCCTCCGCGCTCGGTCAGGTCCTGGAAGCCCAGCAGCTGGTCCGCGACATAGGCGACCAGACCCGCCGCGAGCGAGGCGGTGACGGTGACCAGGACTGTGCGCACGACCTCGGCGCTGAAGAGTCCCCTGCGAGCGGGTGGTACCCCCATCCCGCCAGGCGGGTTCAGTGCCGGGCGCAGCAGAAGGTAGCCGGCGATCGCGCCGGCCAAAAAGCCCAGCCCGTTGGCCAAGCCGAGATACCCGGCGACCATCTCGCGGTTGCTGATCACCTCATGGTCGGCGAGCTGCTGGACCGCCAGCGAGGCCGCGACTTTGACAGTGGTGATCACGACGATGATCGCGATCGGCGTCCACGGCTGCTGGCGTGCGTAGAACACCCGCAGCTGCAGCAGCACCATCGCGTACGGGATCAATGTGAATGAGGACAACGCGATTGCGCCGCCCAGGTAGCCGGCGTCGACGGAGCCGAACTTGCCGTATGCGAAAAGCGCCGAGCCGATTGCCGCTCCGCCGACGGTCATAAACGCAACGGTCGGGATCAGCGTCACCATCGTCAGCCGAGTGGCCAGCGCGAGGTCGTCGAGCACAGCTGGGATGTCATCGGACGCGGCGTTGCGGGAGAGCCGCGGCATGACGACCGTCAGTATCGTCACGCCGATCATCCCGAACGGCAACATCAGCACCAGCCACGTGTAGTTGTAGATCGCCGGCCCGGAAGCCGCTGCCCAGCTTGCGATCTGGTTGCCGACGACCAGACCGAGCTGGCTGATCAGCACGTAGAGCACCATCGCGGCCGCCATGGTCCCGAACTGCTTGAGCCGGTCGTCGATGCCCCACAGCGGGCGCAGGCTGATGCGTTCCCGCTTGATTGCGATCAGCAGGACCGCGCTCTGCGCGACCACGCCCAGCGTGGTCCCGATGCCCAGCACCAACAGCTTCGCGTTACCGGGGTCCACCGAAAGTTCGCCGGGGACAGACAGATACACACCGAGCGTGGCGATGGCGACGATGTTGTTGACGACGGGGGCCCATGCTGGCGGCCCAAAGATGTTGCGGGTGTTCAGGATTGCCATGAACACCGACGACAGGCCGTAGAACAGGACCTGAGGGAGAAGCAGGTATGCGAACGCGACGGTGAGCCCCTTGTCCACCTGCGGGTCGCTGCCCAGCATCAAGCGGACCAGCAGCGGCGCGGCCGCGACGGACAGCGCTGTCGTGACCAACAGCAACGTGGTGGCCAGCGTGACGAGCCGGCGGACGAACGCAGTGCCGCCGTCGTCGTCGTCACGCTCCGCGCGGGCCAGCACCGGCACGAAGATCGCCGTGAACGTCGCCTCCAGGACGAGCGCCGCGACAAGGTTGGGCAGCTGGTTGGCCACCGAGAACGCGCTGGAGAGCGCCGCCCCCAGGATCGCCGCCAGCAGCACGATCCTGGTGAATCCGGTGATCCGGCTGACCAGTGTTGCGAAGGCCATTCCCCAGGACCGCGACACGACCGCGGCGTCAGTCAGCTCGGCTCGCCGGCTGGTGGTGGTCACTCGGGTCTCGGCCGGTCGAGGTCGGCCGGATCGGGCTGGCCGCGGAAGCGGTGCCACAGCCTGCGGCCCGCGAGGAAGACGAGGATCACGGCTGCGGTCATCGTGATCGCGAACAGCACCTTGCCGTAGGCGTTGGAGTGCACCGACAACCGCACCGGCTCGCCCAGCGCCAGCCCGTCGGGCGTGCGCAGCGTGACGTCGACAGCCACCCGCTGCGTGAAGTGCACCTCGATGGGCACCCTCAGCGGCAGGTAACCCGGCGGCAGCTCCAGCACGCCGATGTCGGTCACCGTCATGCCCGGTGGCGCGTCGACCGCAAGCTTGACTTTGATCGGGACCGCGAGGTCGTTGCGCAGCGCGAGCGGCAGCGGACTGTGCTCGGTGGCCAATGTGTAGGAGCCGCCGGGGTTGACGATCGTCACCGCGCCGAACATGTCGTCGACGGTGGCGTTGACCGCGTTCATTCGCTTCCGGGCCTGTTCGCTGCGGATGTCGGCCGGGAACGACTGGCTCAGCGCGCGCAACGTGTCCTCGCGCAGCGGCGCCGTGTATTGCGTGCCCGTCAGTCCGGTCCGCTCGTCCGTCGTCAACGCGGCGGTCAAGCGCCACAACCGGGCGATCTGGTTGTGCATGTCGGAGGTCACCGCGCTGCCGACATGGGGGTCCGCTTCGCCCAGGGGTTGCGAGCTGGGCGCGGCGGTGGCCTGTGCGTCGGCGATGACGGCCTGCAGTGACCGCGGAACTGCAAGGCCGGCGTGGATCGCGGTGGCGAAAGCGGTCATGATCGCCTGCGCATCCGGTGGCTGCAGATCCCAGAACAAGGGCGGCATCAGGATCTGGTTGCGCGGTGAGCTGTCCGGATTGAGGCCGAGCCACAGCATCGCGCCGATGGCGTCTTGGCGACGCGCCGTGTCGGAGTCATGCGAGTAGGACACGACGAGCGAATGGTCCAGATAGGACGGCGATGCCGGGGCGCGCCCGGCCGCCGCGAGCGCGGCGCCGACCGTGGGGTCGAACGGGGCGGTCACCAGCTGCGCCGACAACCTGTGCGGGTTGACGTTCGCCGGCAGCGGTTTGCCGTCGAGCTCGTCCTGGGCGGTGCAGTCCGCGGCCGCGATCGCTACCGTCGGACCCTGGCCGCCCAGCAGTTCGGCGGCCGCGGACGTCAGCGAGCCGTCGCCGACCAGAGTGGCCCCGCGAACGGACGTGACACCGAGGATCTGGTCGACGATGGCGCCGGCACCGTTGGTCGCGATGTTCGACAGTCCGGAGTCACCGACCCGCTGCAGCGCGTCGAGGTCGGCCTGCGCGTACGGTGTGGGCGCCACGCACATCCGGCGGGCCAGCGCACGCAGCCGGTCCAGCCATGTCGCCGCGGCGGCCTGCCCGGCACCGGGGTGAGTGGGGGAATTGCCGTCGGCGGGATTGTCGGAGACGACGTAGCCGGCGGTCATCGCGTTGACCGTCACCAACAGGTCCGGGTCGACGGCAAGGCACACCGCGCTGCTGACCTGCCCACCCGGGTCGATAGCCGGCCCGGTGGCAAACTCCGACGTCGACAACAATGTGTCGAGCCGCCCGCCCGGTCCCAGCGAGGCCGCGAGGTCGTCGTCGGTCAGTCGCACCGGTGCGACGC
>JBLNEK010000058.1:0-4897 GCA_050262635.1 Candidatus Sericytochromatia bacterium
GCGATATGCGGTGCCCCGGGGGGGAGCTATGAGGCCGCAGCTATGCTTGCTAGGGGCTGCGGCCGACGCCTACGCCTACTGGCTGCAGTATACGTTAGCGTCAAAACCGTTTACGTCATCGCAGTAGGCACCAGCGTTTGAGTGGGCGTTACTACCGTCGAAAAGCAGCGGTTGTTTCCTCCGCACGCGGAGGAAGCCGAGGGTTCCTGAACGTCGGCGCAATCGACAGCGATCGGAGTCCACCCACTGCCGCAGAGGTTGGCAAGAGTAGCATCGCTGCAGCTGCCGTTACATTCGACAGCCACTCTTTTGACGCGGAAGTCCGCAGCGTTGACTGCTGCCGGCAGAATCGCGATGAGTGCCAGGACAAGGGCGATCCCCAGGCAGCTGCCCGGCGAGCGGAAAGTTGCAAAACTACGCGGTGAATACCTCATGACACGCCCTTGTCACCTGATTATCCAGGCAGTCAAAAAAAGCCAAAGCAACTGGGGCGAAATTATGGCGCTTTGAGGCATATTCTTACGCTGTTCGCCAACGAACTCCCCAGCGTCCTCAATGACATTGCCGCACGGAATGGTGCCTAACAGCGGCAACGGGGGACCGGCTGCAGAGGCGCCTAATGCCTATCCTCAAGGCCGTGGCCGACGAAGACTACATGCGCAGCCCCGCTATGGCAGCCGTTCGATTGGTCGGTGTGCCCTCCTCCATTGGGCCGCACTTCTGGCCACCGCTTACCTGACCGCATGGGCCGTCACCGCGGGGCACTGGTGATCCACTACCTTTGGCGACGGTCTCACAGCCCCAGAGTCGTTCGCTTTCTCGACGCCGCCGTCCTGCGGACGTTCGGGTAGCTGATCTCGGCTCTCCCGATCGTTATGGAGACTTGTTCTCTCTGTATGCAGGCAGGCTGAGCTTCCAGATGATCCCGGCGCCGCGGGCGGCAAGCGCCCCGGCGAATCCCGCGGCGCTTGGTAGCAATTGCAATCCCGGCAACGCCTGCAGCGAGACATAGGTAACAGCACCGGCCGCGGCCGCCGTCGCATAGATCTCCCGCCGCAGGATCATCGGAACTTCGGCACACAACACGTCGCGGATTACGCCACCGACGCAGGCAGTCATCACGCCCATAAGGACCGCAACCAACATTGAGGCGCCCACCGCGATTGCCAGGGAGGCGCCGCCGATGCAGAAGGTAGCAAAGCCAAACCGCATCAGCCCAGACGAGCCAGCGATCGCGGCGGGCGAGCCGTTGTGCGACGAAGAACGTAACGATTGCTACTGATCCGCAGATAATGAGGTATTGGTTGTCGGTGACCCAGAACACGGGCTGGATGCCGAGCAGAAGATCGCGCAGCGTGCCGCCGCCGATACCGGTCACGATCGCCGTCAGGATGAATCCGACCAGGTCCATTTCTTTTTCGGACGCCTTTACGGCACCGCTCGCGGCAAACACGGCGACACCAACATAATCCAATACCGAGACGAGCTCGTTCATATGCATCCCTGTTTGCCGGCCACGACGGGCAGGAGGTAGTCGGTGTCGCCCGACGCCGGCGCCAGCAACGAAGCACACTGTGTCGAGGAGACTACTGGCGTCGATGCGCACGCGCCAATCGCTTTCCGCCGTGAATCAGGGGGACGCCTGTCGCCCCGTCTGGATGACGCGAGGAGCTGGTCAAGCTGGCGACGCGCCTGATCATCATCGAGGAAACGTCGGTGCGCGACATCGCTGGTTCTTCGAAGACATGCACGCCCCCTTTGGCATAGTCTGTCCGGTAACCATAACGTCACTGAGGGAGGACAAAATGCTCATCGGGGTTCCCAAGGAGGTCAAGGTTCACGAGTACCGGGTGGGACTCACCCCGCAAAGCGTGCGGGAGTTTGTCGTCCACGGTCACAAGGTCGTCGTCGAAACGCAAGCCGGAGTCGGCATCGGCAGCTCTGACGAGCACTATAGGACGGCTGGGGCCGAGATCGTCGGCACAGCTAGGGAGGTTTTCGACCGGGCAGAAATGATCGTGAAAGTGAAGGAACCGCAGGCGCCGGAGCGCAAGATGTTGCGCGAGGGACAGATCTTGTTCACTTACCTTCACTTGGCACCGGATCCCGAGCAGACGCGGGACCTTGTCGATAGCGGCGCCGTTTGCATTGCGTATGAGACCGTAACGGACGGGCACGGCGGGCTTCCTTTGCTCGCGCCGATGTCTCAGGTCGCCGGCCGTCTCTCCATTCAGGCGGGAGCACACTGTCTGGAGCGGGCCCATGGCGGTAAGGGCATCCTGTTGGGGGGCGTTCCCGGGGTTCCGCCGGCCAAAGTGGTTGTTATCGGCGGCGGCGTCGTCGGCGAGAACGCCATTCTAATGGCCCTTGGCATGGGTGCGGACGCAACTGTGCTTGACAGGAATGTCGACGTGCTGGGGAGCCTTGCGCGTCATTTCAGCCCCGCCCTCAAGACCGTCTATTCGACTCGGGCAGCGTTGGAGGAATACGTGCTCGACGCTGACCTGGTAATCGGCGCGGTGTTGGTCGTGGGTGCCGAGGCGCCGAAGCTGGTCACGGCCGACATGGTAAGGCGGATGCGGCCAGGTTCGGTGCTCGTCGACGTGGCGATCGACCAGGGTGGCTGTTTTGAAACATCCCGGCCGACCACACACGCCGATCCGACCTTCGTCGTCGACAGCGTGGTTCACTACTGTGTCGCCAACATGCCGGGGGCGGTGCCGAGCACGTCGACCTATGCGCTCAACAATGTGACGTCGCCGTACGCGCTCGCGCTCGCCGACCGCGGCTACAAGCAGGCCCTGCTCGACAACCCGAATTTCCGGGAAGGCCTCAACGTTTATCGGGGCAAGGTCACCTACCAAGCCGTCGCCAGTGACCTCGGCTACGACTACGTCGATCCGGTCACGGCGCTCGCTGATTAGAGAGAGCAAACAAGCAATAAAGCTACAACGCAGGGAGGAACTTCCATGAGCGGTTCCCGTTATCTGGCGCGAAAATCCGTCCACGACTTGATGGAGGAGGGCGAGAGCCACGTTCTGAACCGTGCGCTTGGTCCCTGGAATCTGATCGCCCTCGGCATCGGGGCGATTATCGGCGCCGGCATCTTCGTCATTACGGGCACGGCGGCAGCACAGTACGCAGGACCAGGCATCATGCTTTCGTTCGTGCTCGGCGCCATCGCCTGCGGCTTCGTCGGCCTCTGCTACACCGAGTTCGCCACATTGATCCCGGTGGCCGGCAGCGCCTACACGTACGCCTATGCCACCTTGGGCGAGCTCGTCGCTTGGATGATCGGCTGGGATCTCATTCTCGAATATGCCATGGTCGGGGCTACGGTGTCGGTCGGCTGGTCGGGGTACCTAGTGAGTCTGCTTCGAGACTTCGGTATCCAGCTGCCGGCCGTGCTCACCGCGTCGCCCGGCACCATGATCGTGCTTGCCGACGGTCCGCAAGTGCACGCATGGTTCAATCTGCCGGCGTTTCTGGTGGTCGCCGCGCTGACCCTTCTACTGATCGTCGGCATCCGCGAATCGGCGCGTTTCAATGTGGCGATCGTGGCTGTGAAGGTGACCGTCGTTCTGGTGTTCATCGTCGCCGGCGCGGGCTTCGTCGTCACCGCCAACTGGCACCCCTTCATCCCCGAGAATACAGGGGAGTTCGGCCACTTCGGATGGACCGGCGTGCTGCGCGGCGCGGCAGTCGTCTTCTTCGCCTACATCGGGTTCGATGCGGTCTCGACGGCGGCGCAGGAGGCCAAGAATCCGCAGCACGACATGCCGATCGGCATCCTCGGGTCGCTGATCATCTGCACATTGCTCTACATGGCGGTGGCGGCCGTTCTCACCGGAATGGTGCCGTATCCGCAACTGAACGTGCCAGACCCGATCGCCCGCGGAATCGATGTCATCGGCGTGCCCTGGCTGGCCGTTCTGGTAAAAATCGGCGCGCTGATGGGTCTGACTTCGGTCATCCTGGTGTTCCTCTATGGCCAGAGTCGGATCTTCTTCACGATGTCGCGCGACGGCCTGCTGCCGCCGGTGTTCCGCGCCCTGCACTCGCGGTTCCGCACACCTTATCTCGGCCATCTGCTGGTCGGCCTCACGGTCGGCGTCGTCGGTGGCTTGGTGCCGCTCAGCATCCTCGGCGAGCTCGTCAGCATTGGCACGCTATTCGCCTTCGTCGTCGTGTGCGCCGCCGTGCTCTACCTCCGCAGAACCCAGCCGCACCTAAAGCGGCCGTTCCGCTGCCCGTTGGTACCTGTCGTGCCGATCCTCGGAATCCTCAGCTGCCTGTTCCTGATGATCGGACTGCCGCTCGACACGTGGTTGCGGTTGGTTGTCTGGCTGGCGATCGGGCTGGTGATTTACTTCGTCTATGGCCGGTGGCACAGCACCCTTGAGGAGAGGCGAACTGCAGCGGCAGCTTGAGGGACGGAAACCGGCGTCCGGGGGAAGAAGGGCGTCATGGCACCAGCCGTCACCATCGACGACATCAAGGCGGCCCGGGACGCGATCGCCGGCGTGATTCCGGTCACTCCGGCGATCCCCTCGTCGTCGCTGTCGGAGCGGCTGGGCTGCCGGCTGACCCTCAAGCTGGAAAACCTGCATCATACCGGTTCGTTCAAGGAGCGGGGAGCGTTCAATAAGCTGAGGAGCCTCGGCGGCGACGCCAGGCGCGGCGGCGTCATTGCCGCGTCGGCCGGAAACCACGCCCAGGCTGTGGCCCACCATGCGACTCGGCTAGGCATTCCATCGACGATCGTCATGCCGCGGCAAACGCCCTTTACCAAGGTGTCGCGGACCGAAGGATTCGGCGGCCGGATCGTGCTGATCGGCGACAACCTCAGCGAGTCGCAAATACACGCCGAACGCCTGGCGGCCGAGCAAGGACTGAC
>JBLNEK010000059.1:0-38191 GCA_050262635.1 Candidatus Sericytochromatia bacterium
GCCGCCCTCACTCGTAGTTGATGTCGCCCAACCGGAAAGCTCGCGACGAGAAGTCGATCTGCGCCGCCGGGTTCGCGACCGCCGTCACCATTCCCGCACCGAACGCGCCCTGGTGGTCGAATAATGTCGCCGTGCCGACCGCGATGCCGTCGGATGCCCAGTGCGAGTCACCCTGGACGCCGATCCACTCGTCAAGCGGCAACCGTGCCAACGCGACGGTCAGGTCGCCGTTGATGTATCCAATGCCGCGGGTACCGAGATTCGTCACCAGGCTGGTGGACTCGGCAAGCATGACGGCCCGCAGGAACGGTGAATTCTCCTCCCCCGCAACCACCTTGACCCCGTTGTTATAAAAGCGCTTCCGCGAGGCGTTCTGGTGGGCCGCCGGAGAACGCGTCCAGCCGACCTTGTCGCTACCGACGTAGGGCATCAGCTCTCCGTCGGGCGGCGGTGGCGGCGGGAAAAGCGTCGATGCGATCCACTGAAGACCGGGCGGCGCGGACGAACGTCGATACAGCACCAGAGTCGCTCGCGCGATAAGGCGCTCGGCCTGCACAAGACTGGCTTCGGCGTTACGCACGCGCCGGCCATCTCGCACCACACGCACGTCGATCGTCGTCGGCGCGTTGCGCGCGGCCCTGAACAAATCCGCCGTCAGCCGCGTCGGCATGAAATCGGCAGACCCGCAGTACTTTTCAAGTGCGCGCGCCAACAGTCCCACGACCGCGGGACCGTTGAGATGATCGTCGCCCCAGTGGCTTTGCGCGAACTGAGTCGGCTCGAAAATCCCGTCCCTGGCCGAGGTGAAATAGGCAGGATCGGTCGGCATTGAGGCATCTTTGCACATCGTTTGAGGACCTAACGTTTTACCTCTCGATTGAGCCGCGCGGTGACGCAATTGGCGGTGTGGCAGTACCATCGTCCGGCACCAGCAAGGGAGACTGACACGCACGCCTACAGCCAAGCGCGGCAGCGGCATCATCGACATCGCCGCCCCACCAGAAGTCGTGTACGGGCTCATCACCGACGTCGGCCGCATGGGCGAGTGGAGTCCCGAGTGCTACCGCTGTGAGTGGGTCGACGGAGCAGCGACGGCGACGCCCGGGGCGCGCTTCCGCGGATACAACCGGCTTGGCCCTCTGAAATGGCAACGCACCGCAATCGTCACCACAGCGAATCCCGGTCGCGAATTCTCGTTCACCACGATCAACGACCGCACCGAGCGACAAGAGACTCACTGGCGGTACATGATGCGGCAATCGGAGGCCGGAACCCTTCTCACGGAGGCATTCCAGTTCTTGTGGTGCCCCACATGGAATCGAACGACCGAATTGTTCATCCCGCGCGGGCGCCAAGTCCGTCGGGGCATCAGGGAAACACTTCAACGCATCAAGACCGCGGCCGAATCGACTTAGGCGCACGGGTTCTCTGCATCATCTTCATTGCTGAATTTTCGGGGACCGATCAGGTCCTCGATCGCGCTGCTCCTATTCATCAGCAGATCCATACTCACGGTGGTTCTATGTCGGTAATAGGCCTGCTCAAGGCGAATCAGCGACGAGCGCGCGGAGGTGCCAATGTCCGGTTACGGTCAGTTCTGTCCGGTGGCCAAGGCGATGGAGATTCTCGACGAACGCTGGACGATGCTCGTCGTGCGTGAACTGCTCGAGGGCAGTCGGCACTTCAACGACCTACGCCGCGGCGTACCGAAGATGTCGCCGGCGCTGCTGTCCAAACGACTGCAGACGCTCATCCGCGTGGGCGTAGTCGAGCGTTCCCAGGCCGGCGGCCGCACCTCTTACACCCTGACCGAATGCGGACGAGAACTCAATGACGTCGTGCAGGCGCTTGGCGCATGGGGTCTGCGATGGCTACCCGAAGTTGGTGACGAGGATCTCGACCCGCACCTTCTGATGTGGGACATCCACCGGAAGCTGCCACTTGACGACTGGCCGCGACAACGCACGGCGTTAGCGTTTCGGTTCCGCGACGTCGCACCGAAGGCATCCGCATGGTGGCTGACCGTCGCCGACGGCCGCGCAGATGTCTGTGACGTCGATCCGGGGTGCGAAGTCGCAGCTACCATCACCTGCGGGCTGCGATCGTTGACGGAGGTCTGGCGGGGCGACAGGTCCTGGCAGCGGGCGCTACTCGACGGCTCGGTAACCATTGATGCTCCTCCTGAGGTACGGCGCGCCGTACCGGAGTGGATAGGCCAGTCCCGGTTGGCGGCCGTCGCACGAACCGCCCAGCATGGGTGAGTAGCCTTGCCCGGACGCGTACGGATCGACTTGCCCCGACCCGCAACGTCTTCCGCCGATCGCATGAGCCACGCGGGCAAGCTGCCGAGATTGAGTCATGGTGTTTCTCTCATGCCAGTAGGACTCCAGTTGCAGCCGTCAGTGACGACGGTCCCACTGTTGTCTAGGCAGGTCCAGAAAAAAGATCTGTACCGGCAGTGGTTCCATATCTGTACTGCATTGCCGTGCATGCCCGCAGAAAGGAAATCTATGTGATTACCCGTGACGTTGAGCCCGGCGCAGTCGCCGATTTGGCCCTCGCGCCCCCACGCGCGGCGCTGGCGTGTCTGGTCGACGATGAAATCCGCTTGTTCCCAGTAGAAGTCACGCTCGATGAACCCGCCGAACCCGCAGAGTCGACCCGCGTAGTCACCGTTCCTGACGGCATTCCGGATCTCGCGGGGCGCAACGTGGTGGTCATTGCCGATGATGGCCCGCAATGGTTTCGCCTGCGGTCGTTGACCGTCAGAGGCACGGCACGCCCCGTCGATGACCGAACCTACCGCGTCGCGCCCCGCCGCGTTGTCGCCTGGGACTACGGATCACTGCGCGATGTGCCCGCCGAGCCGTCCGAACAGCCTGCACCGTCATTGCCCGGCAACACAGCCCTTAACGTCGAACCGCTTCACTTAGCTGAACTCGATGCGGTCCTGCGTAGTTCACATGTCATGATCCTGGCCAGCCACTCGCGTAAGGGAACACCGTTCGCCGTTCCGCTCTGGTTCGTGGTGCACCGCGGTCGCCTTTATACGGGCACGTCGATCTCATCGTGGACCGTACGCAATGTCACGAGCTGCCCCGATGTCTGCCTGTTGCTCGGCGGTGAGCGTGGCGGTGACGACGAGCGCCTGGTCGTCCGCGGGAGGGCAACCAGTGTCGCCGGTCCGCCGCCTGCGGCGATGCTGGCCCGTATTGCGTGGCGTTACTACCTACAGCCGCGGTTCGCCGCCGACGAGTTGCGGCACATCGGCCTCTGGGGTCGGCGCCTGCGGTACTACAGCCAGGCCCAAGCCGCACATCTGGTCATCACGCCCCAGTCCATCGACGCTCCTGAAGCGCCGCGGCGCAGGCCGCGATGAACCTGTCGTCCTACACAGTCGATGCTCCCCACAACACTCGTGTGCACGCGTCAGCAGCTTATGACGCGTCGCGCAGCGCGAGATCGGCAAAGTCGTCGAGGCGGTGGGCCACAACGAAACCCGCCGTGAGCCCCAGACACCTTGCGTTAAACAGAGATTCATCCGCCGGCAGTGTTTAGATCGCGCTGCATGTCGACGTTTCCGCTGCGCCGTCGATGGGCTACGCTTCAGGCCATGAAATTGGGCATCGCGGTCCTTTCCGCCACAGCAGTAGTCGTCTTCGCGGCCTCGGCAACCATCGGCATACCAACCGCATTCGCCGACGCGAAGGTCACTACGTTCGGCTCCTGGGAGCGACTCCGCGACGCCAACGGTGCTGTCATCACCGCATGGATCATCTACGCCCTCGAGCCCAGCGACGACACGATCCCCGACTATCCCCTGGCCGGAAAGCTCTGGGAAGCGTCAGCCGCGGTGACCCCCATCCGCGGCACCGTGACGCCGATCATCCCGAACCTGAACGCGCGCACCGACACCGGCGAGAATTACCGGGTCCTCTGGCAGGCGTACGCCCCCAACGCCATCAGCGGCGCAACCCTCAACAAGGGCGACAAGTCCAAGGGCGAGATCTACTTCGACGTGACCGGGCCGCCTCCCACCAGAGTGGTCTACAACAACGGCGTCGAGGATCTGATCGTCTGGCAGAAGTAGCCGTTACAGCTGGTGCAGTTGCTGCACTCGTGCCACGAGGTCGTCGATGTCCGGGTCCGGCCGGTTATCTGCCAGCGCGCCCAGCGGATCGGTTGGCGAGTCGTTGAGCAGCACCCGCGCCACGTTGCCGATCCCGTAGCGCAGGGCGTCGAGGTGGTAACCGCCCTCCAGCAGGAAGACCACCCGGCCGCCGCAGAATTGATCTGCCATTCGAACCACTTCGGCCGTCAGCCGCGAGTAGCCGCTTAGCGTAAGTCGCATCCCGGCCAGCGGGTCGTCCCAGTAGGCGTCGAAACCCAGTGAGACAAGGATGAACTCAGGCCGGAAGCGCTCTGCGGCAGGCCAGACGATCTGCCGGAAGACGTAGCTGTAGTTAATGTCTCCACTTCCAGCCGGGAGCGGGATGTTGATCGTGTAGCCCTCGCCGGCGCCGCTGCCGACGTCGGTTGCCGCGCCTGTCATCGGATAGAACGGGTACTGGTGCGTGGAGACGTACAGCACGGTGGGGTCGGTGTAGAACATCGCCTCCGTGCCGTTGCCGTGATGGACGTCGTAGTCGAAGATCAGCACCCGCTCGATTCCGAACTGTCGTTGCGCGTACCGGGCCGCGATCGCGGCGTTGCCCAGCAAGCAGAAACCCATTGCGCGGCTTGGCATTGCATGATGACCGGGCGGGCGGATCGCGGCCAGTCCGTTGTCGGCGTGCCCGCTGAGCACCTCGCCGACCGCGCCGACGGCGGCGCCGGCCGACAGCAGGGCGATCCCCAGCGCGTCGGGACCCGCGTAGGTGTCTGCGTCGAGGAACGTCGTCCGCGCGGTGGTGCTGACACGTCGCAGCAGGTCGAGATAGTCGGGGCTGTGTACGGCGAGGACGAGTTCGGTGTCGACAGCCTGTGGATCGAGCGGACGCATCCGCGCGGTCAGACCGCTCTCGTCGAGCCCACGCCAAACAGCCCGGATCCGCTGCGCATTCTCGGGATGGCCGGGGTAATCGTGCTCGGCATAGCGGGGATGCGTCGCATAGACCGTCGACATCGACGTGAATCTACCGCGTTGACAACGCACGGGGCAGGATGTCGGCCATGAGGGTGCTGATCTCAGGTGCCAGCATCGCGGGACCCGTGCTCGCGTACTGGCTCGCCCGATACGGCTTCGAGGTGACCTTAGTCGAGCGCGCACCCGTGCTGCGCAAGTCCGGCGGCCACGCCGTCGACCTCTTCCGGCCCGCCATGGCCATCGTCGGAAAGATGGCCCTGCTCAACGAGATCCGCGAGAAGAAGACCGGTACCGACGCGATCGTGATCCACCATGACACGGGAGATCCGGTCACGCTCGACCTGCGCAAGGTGTACAGCGCTGTCTCCGACGATCACGTGGAGATCATGCGAGACGACCTGAGTGAGATCTTCTACAACGCCACCGGCAATGACGCAGAGTATGTGTTCGCGGACTCGATCGCGTCGATCTCCGAAGACGGCGAGGTCGTCTTCGAGCGTGGTGCGCCCCGCCGGTTCGACGTCATCGTCGGCGCCGACGGCCTGCACTCCAACGTCCGGACGCTGACTTTCGGTCCGGATTCCGGCTCTTCGACGTGGATCGGCGGTTACCTGTCGGTGTTCTCCGTGCCGGCGGACCTGGCCGACAACGGTGTCATGTACGTCTGCACCTCGGTCGGACGGATGGCCGGTGTCTACACCGCCGACCACATCGACGACGGGCGGGCGGTGTTCTTGTTTCGCACCCCGCAGGAGTTGCGCTACCACCACCGCAACGTCGCGCGCCAAAAGCAGCTGCTGCGCGCACATTTCGCGGATATGGGCTGGGAAGTGCCCCAGCTGCTTAGCTTGCTGGAGGACACGCCGACGTTTTACTTCGACTCGATCACGCAACTGCGCCTCGACACCTGGTCGCGTGGCCGCGTGACCCTGGTCGGTGACGCCGGCTATTGCCCCGGCCCCGCGGTCGGAGGCAGCACCAGTCTGGCGGTCGTCGGCGCCTACACGCTGGCGGGTGAGCTGGCGACCCACATGCCGGACCACACCAAGGCGTTCGCCTCCTACGAGCGCGAGATCGGCGACTATGCGCGGCGCAGCCGCGACTTCGCGGTGAGGGCCGCGAAAAGGCTTGTTCCCGCCAACGCCACAGGCCTCTGGGCACTGGTTCAGACCGCACAGCTGGTGAGCGTGTTGCCCGGCGGCGTCAGCCGAACGCTCGCCAAGATCGGCGCCAGGGGCCTTCGCCTGCACGACATGGTGGCCGTGAAGGATTACCCGCCGTTAGGGTGAGCGCATGTCCGCGAAGAATCATCCCAACGACGTCCCCGGTGTGCCGATGCGGTTCCCGCCGCTCGTCGACCGCCTTCAGGTCAAGTACATGAACCCTGTCGTCCGGCCGCTTGCGAAGTATGTGCCGGGGTTCGCGACGATCAAGCACCGCGGCCGCAAGTCGGGGAAGCAGTACGAAACCGTCGTCAACGCCTACCGCAAGGGTGACGTGCTGGCCGTCATGCTCGGGCACGGGAAGACGGACTGGGTCAAGAACATTCTCGCCGCCGGTGAAGCCGACGTCCGCCTCTTCCGCAGCGACGTGCACATCACCAACCCGCGCATCGTCCCCGCGGGCACGGATGACCCGACGCTTCCGTGGATCGCACGGCGCGCCGCCCGAAGCATGGGCGTGTTCGTCGCGAACATCGCCTGAGAGCGGAAAGGAGCGTGCGATGGCAACGGACTTGACGCTCTACCTCGACAACGAGCCCGGGGAACTGGCCCGCGTCGGCGATCTGCTTGGCCGGGCCGGTGCCAATATCGAGGGCTTGTGCGCGGTGGGCAGCGGCGGCGGCCAGGCGGAGGTGCACATCCTGGTACAGGATCCGACGCCGGCGTTTGAGGCGCTGCAACGCGCCGGGATCAAGATCGTGTCGGAGGAAGAGGTTGTCGTGCTGCCCATCGAGGACCGGCCAGGCGCTCTCGGTGAAGTGGCCCGCAAGCTCGGCGACGCCGCGGTCAACCTCAACACCGCCTACCTCGCCACCAACACGCGGCTGGTGCTGGCGGCGGACGACCTGGCTGCCGCGAAGTCGGCGCTGGCCTGATGCCTGTCTTCACCCGCGACGGAGCGGCGGTCCACTACACGGACAGCGGGGCCCCCGTCGGCCGTCCAGATGCGCCGACGGTGTTCTTCGGACACGGCCTGCTGTTCAGCGGCTGGATGTTTCACTCGCAGATTGCGGCGCTGAAGGACGAATACCGTTGTGTCACAGTCGATTGGCGCGGTCAAGGCGCCAGCGCGGCGACCAGGGACGGCTACGACATGGACACGCTCACCGACGACGCCGTCGCGCTCATCGAGCACCTCGGGATCGCGCCCGTGCACTACGTGGGGCTGTCGATGGGCGGGTTCATCGGGCAGCGCATCGCGGTCCGCCGGCCGGAGTTGATCCGCACCCTCACCCTTCTCGACACCAGCGCCGGGCCTGAAGACCCCGACAAGGTGAAGCGCTACAAGCTTCTCGGGACCGTCTACCGGGTCACCGGGATCCCGCCGCTGCGGAAACAAGTGCTGCCGATCATGTTCGGGCCCTCTTTCCTGGCCGACCCCGCGCGGCAACCGGTGGTCGACGAATGGGAACGGCAGCTGAAGCGCTGCCGCCGTTCGGGCGTGAGCAAGGCCGTCATCGGCGTTGCCAACCGACTGCCGATCGACGAGATCGACACGATCACGGCGCCGACACTCGTCATCGTCGGTGCCGACGACGTCGCGACACCGCCGCACAAGGCGAAGCTCATCGCGGAGCGGATCCCCGGCGCGCGCCTGGAGCAGATCCCGGACTGCGGGCACAGCAGCACGCTGGAGCAACCCGAAACGGTGACCGCGCTGCTACGAGACTTCCTGGCGCAGAACGGCTAACGGCTCGATCCGCGCCGGCACGTGTTTGTGCCACGGCGTGCCCGCGTACCCATCCCGCCACGTGGTGGACGTCAGCGCGTTGGGCGCGACGCCCGGGATCCTGGTGTCGCCGTTCTCGTCGACGTAGTCAAGGCCGAATCCGTTGGGCAACGACGCGTGTCCGGCCAGCATCGCCTCGCTGATCTCGACGGTCGCCGCAGCGCTGCCCGCGGCCGTGGTGATGCGGGCGCGTGCGCCGTCGACCAGACCCAGGGCCTGCGCGTCCTCCACGCTGACCCGCAGCGCCCCGTCGGCATCGCGTTTGCGCCACGACGGGTCACGGAAGATGTCGTTGGCGGTGTAGGCGCGCCGCTCTCCCGCCGACAGAACGATCGGAAACTCCGGTGTGGTGAACGCCTTCGGTCCCGCCTCCAAAACCCTTATCTCGCTGAGCATCTCGGGTATTTCCAGATGGATCCTGCGGTCGTCGTGCGTGATGAGGGCGAAGTCGTCTTGGTATTCATGAACCGTGAACGTCACACCCGAGCGGTTCGCCAGGATCGCCTCGAAGAGCGCATTGCCGTCGGCGTGCCCGGCGCGGCGGACCGCGTCCGGGTAGGTGAATGCCGTCTTCTGCGCAAGCCCCCACAACGCTGCCGCACCTGCCAAGCCGTCGGGCAGCGTGGGACCTAATGTCTCGTACAGCACGAACGGTAAGACCTTGTTCCACAGCGGGTTTGCGCTCACTCTCCCACCATGAATGCCTGCGCGAACGCGTCCAGTCCTTCGGCAGCCGCCTTGCGCAACGGCTCGAGCGCGGCCTCGTCGACCACGCCGAGCTCACGAATCAACCGGGCCCAGATCTCGGGCTCGGGCAGCGTCCCCGGCAGCGGATCAAGCAGCGGATGGCGAAGGTGGAAGGTGTTGTGCGGGAACTCGAGGTTGAAGAACGTCGCTTCGGGTTTCTCGAACTGAGAAGCCGCCGGCAGAACGTAGTGGGCCAGCCGGGCTGTTTCCGTCATTGCGACGTCGATGACGACCAGCAGCTCGAGTGACTCCAGCGCCGCCTTCACCGCCGCCGAGTCCGCTACCGAATGGGCGGGATTGCTGCTCTCGACGATCATCGCGCGGAAACGGTCCGGATGGTCGGTGAGGATTTCTTCAGGCACGACGTTCGACGGCACCAGCCCCGCGATCACCGGGGCACCGGTGACCGGCGTGCGTCCGACCCCGCTGGTACTGAACAGCGGCGCGAACGACGAATGCAGATGCTGCCCGCCGCGCTTGGCGAAGCTTCCAGTCAGGATCCACAACAGCTTGTTCAAATAGGAGCACAGCGTGCTGTTGGGGCCCTGCTGGATGCCGAGATCCTCGAACACCGCCACACTCTCGGCGCGCGCGATGCGCCGAGCCGCGGTCCGCAACAGCTCTTCATCGACGCCGCAGAACTGCGCGTACTGCCCGACGGGAACATCTGCCAGCACCTGACGGACCGTGTCGGCGCCATCGACGTGTTCGGCCAAGAACGCCTCATCGCAGAGGTTTTCCTGGACCAGCACTGCGGCCATCGCCGCCAGGCACCATGCGTCGGTTCCCGGCCGCACCCGCAAGTGGAAATCGGCCATCTTGGCGGTGTCGGTGATCACAGGGTCGATCACGATCATCGAGCGGTCGGTGTCTTTGGCGATCTCATTGAGCACCACCCGCGCCCGCGGGAAGCTCTGCGACATCCACGGGTTCTTCCCGACGAACACCGATACCTCGGCATGCTCGAACTCGCCGCGGGTATGCCCACCGTACAGATGCCGGTCGACCCAGTGCTCCCCAGTCTTCTCCTGAGCCAGCGCGTTGGATCGGTAACGCGAGCCGATGGCCTTGAGGAACGCGCCGCTGTAGGCGCCGCCAAGGTGATTGCCCTGCCCGCCGCCCCCGTAGTAGAAGACCTTGTCACCGCCGTAGGTGTCGCGGATGCGCCTGAAACCGTCGGCGACCTCGTAAATGGCGGTTTCCCAGTCGATCTCCTCGTAGCCGCCGTCCGGACGACGGCGCATGGGCGACGTCAGCCGGTTGGAGTTGTTCTGGTAGTGGTCGAGCCGCAGCGCCTTGTTGCACGTGTATCCGGCCGAGGCCGGGTGGTCCTTGTCACCGCGGATCTTGGCGAGTCTGCGGCCGTCAAGTTGCACCACGATGCCGCAATTGCACTCGCAGAGGATGCAGGCCGTGGGCTTCCAGTCAGCGGTCATGGCGCTTCTTTCTCTGCGGGATCTGCGCTTGCAGCAGTGCACGCAACTGGTGGTGAACGAGGTCAAGTGGCTTGACGTCGCGCGACACACGCGCGACGATGATCGCCCCCTCGATCGCCGTGGTCATCAGCATCGCGAGCTCTTCGGCGCGGGACGCGTCGATGCCGTCGTCGATAAGGTGCTGGGCTATCAGCTCGTTCCAGCGAGCGAACACCGCCGCGGAGCGCTCTATCAGCGGTGCCGTGCGGGCCGCGTCGTCGGGATCACCCGCCTCGACGGCGACGGCCACAATCGGACAACCGGCACGAAAGTCGGTGCCCTCCAACTGCTCTCGGTATGAAGCAATCAGCGCGTCGAGAATGTCGACTCCCCCGCCCCCCTCGGCGATTCGTCGGGCGATGTATTCCCCGGCATAATCCACCGCCTCGCAGAGCAACTGGGTGCGACCGTCCGGGAAGTAGTGGTACGCCGACCCGCGAGGTGCTCCGCTGTGCTGGAGCACGTCGGAGATCGCGGTCGCCTTCGCCCCACGCTCGCGGATCAGCAGCGCGGCGGAGCGCACCATGCGCTCGCGAGGACTAGCCACGAACCTCACTATATATGACGCTATACATAATTTGCGAGAGGGGTCATCGCACCGGTCCAGAGTCATGGACGTCAGCGCCCCGGGCCGGCTCGGACTCAAGCGGAGTGTCGCCGCCGAGGCTTCTGTGTCGCGGAACCATTGACGACGATGGTGACCGCAGGCAAGCATGAAAATCGTTCAGCGGCGACAATCTGTCGAGAACGCGCCGCGCCTGCTGGCCCCGCCGGAGGTTCCCATGGTTCAAGTAGACGTCTTCTGGGCGTACGGCATCGGCGCCGGGTTCGCCGCCGCCGCAACGCATCAGATCGCGCTGGGCAAAGACCGACTCACCGACGCCGGGTGGCGGCGGTTCTTCTCCTCCCCCTATCTGTTCGTCACCGTGCTCTACTGCGCGCTGCTGTTCGCGCCGAGCGGCGCCTATCTGCTGTGGGCGTTCCCCGACTGGGAGACGATGCAAGTCGCCCGGGACCATTCGTCGCTACCCGCGTGGCTGGTCACGCTGTTCGCGATCACCAACGTGACGCAGGGAATCCTGGGTTACTGGGTCACGGCCAAGCTGATCCGCGCGGGCCGGAGATACGCGGCGTTCCTTCAAGCAGGCGTCGGCTATTTCGGGATGTTCTTCATCCTGGTGCACGGCTGGGACGGCCGCGGCTACCAACGGTTCTTCTCCGCCGACCGGGAGGTGTTCGAGTCGTGGCCCCGCGACCCGTCCGTGGGCGAGGCCGTCGAGCGCGCCGGGCGTTGGCTGACGTCGCCGGTAGCGCTATCACTGGCGGGCATGTCCGTGATCGTTGTCGTGTTGCTGTGGATCATGGCCGCGTGGTTCAAGGAAGGCCATCGTCTTGCCGAACGGCACGACGTGCCTTCAACCGCGACGGCCATCCCCACGGTGCTGGCCTTCGTGTTCATCGGCGCACTGGGCTCGGCGATCGTGGCCAGTGTGGTGATCCACCTGCTGGGCTGGTGGATCGGCGTCCCAGTCGCGGCGCTGGGCATTGCGCTGGCGGTGGTGCGGCCCAAGACGGGCCTGGCCTACCTGTTTTTCGACCGGCTGCGCCTGACCGACGCATCGAAACTGCGGGGAGATCGCGAAGTCGGCCCGAAGAGCGATCTGCCCGCAGTCTCGACGAACTAACCGACGGTGCCGCGCAGGTCCGGCCACGGCGGCCGGCGGATCATCGCCACGGTCGCCAGGGTCGCCGAGACGAGGCCGGTGAGCACGCCGACGAACGCGATCAGCGTGGCGTCGAGCGCCGGCTCCCACGTGGCCCCGTCGCCGCGAATCACGAACACTCCCACCGGCTTTGAACGGACCGCGCCGTCCCCGGCCGCGCGGACCTTTCCGCGCATCTTGGAAACCGCGATGACCGTTGCACCGTCGGCGGTTTGATACGGCTGGCTGTACACGTGCCCTTGCTGGCCGTTGGGCGATATCGCGTCCAACGCATCTTGCAGTTTCATGGCCGCAATGTACTCGGTCCGCGAAAACAGTCATTCGGCCCCATCACCCACAAGCGATTCCATCGCGCATGTCGAAGCCCTCGACGGAATCGGTTGCGGATGCCTGCGTCATCCGCGAAGGTAGCTAGGAGCCGGCGCAGCCGAGGAAGGACCCACAGCACTGACAGACACACGCACCGTGCGGCCGACCACTGGCCAAGCCGGTCGCCCGTCCGGTGAGCGCTCGCCGGTCGTTGAGATCGACCACGTCACCAAGCGCTTCGGCGACTACGTCGCGGTTGCGGATGCCGACTTCACGATCGGGGCGGGTGAATTCTTCTCGTTGCTGGGTCCGTCGGGCTGCGGCAAGACCACCACCCTTCGGATGATCGCCGGCTTCGAAAGCCCTACTGAGGGAACCATCCGGCTCGAGTCCGTCGACGTGTCGAGAGTGCCGCCCCACAAGCGCAACGTCAACACCGTCTTCCAGCACTACGCGCTGTTTCCGCACATGACGGTCTGGGACAACGTCGCCTATGGGCCGCGCAGCACGAAGAAGGGCAGGGACGAGGTCCGCCGCCGCGTCGACGAGATCATCCAGATCGTGCGGCTGACCGACTTCGCCAAGCGCAAGCCCGCGCAACTATCCGGCGGCCAGCAGCAGCGCGTCGCGCTAGCGCGCGCGCTGGTGAACTACCCCAGCGCCCTGCTGCTCGACGAACCGCTCGGCGCACTCGATCTCAAGCTGCGCCACGCAATGCAGTTCGAACTCAAGCGGATTCAGCGTGAGGTTGGCATCACGTTCGTCTACGTCACCCACGACCAAGAAGAAGCGCTGACGATGAGCCACCGGATTGCGGTGATGAATGCCGGCAGCATCGAGCAGATCGGGACCCCGTCCGAGATATATCGCCGGCCGGCCAGCGTGTTCGTTGCCAGCTTCATCGGGGAAGCCAACCTGTGGCCCGGCCGGCAGAAACGCATGGTAGGTGATTTCGCCGAGTTGTCCGTGCTGGGCACCACCGTGCGGGCCCGTCCGGGTGACACCGCGGTCGAACCCGGCGGCCAGGCGACGCTGATGATCCGCCCCGAGCGCGTGCGCGTCACGGTCGACGCGCTCAGCGCGGAGGTCGCCTCGGTCGGCGCCACTGTCACCGACTTGACCTTCCAAGGACCCGTCGTCCGCCTGTCGCTGGAGGCCACCGACCGATCGCCGATCCTCGCCCACATAGGTCCCGATGACGACCTGCCGATGCTGCGGCCGGGAGACCGGGTGTACGTGTCGTGGTCGCCCAACGCGTCGCTCGTCCTTCCCGCAGCCGATATCCCACAGCCGAGGATCTCGCGGAGATGCTCGAATCGTGAAAGGCAAGCCATGACAACGGGATACGACATCCGCACCACCCGGCGGCGATTCCTCGGCGGCGGTGCCGCGGCCGCTGCCGCGCTCGCGCTCGGCCCGGCGTTTCTTGCCGCCTGCGGTTCGAAAAGCGGACCGTCGGGCGGGCCGCCGTCCAACGACCTGCGGATCTCGAACTGGCCGTATTACATGGTGGAGGGGTTCGTCGCCGAGTTCCAGAACAAGACCGGTATCCACGTCGACTACCTCGAGGACTTCAACGACAACGAGGAATGGTTCGCCAAGGTCAAGGAGCCCCTGTCGCGCAAGCAGGACATCGGCGCTGACCTGGTGGTCCCGACCTCGTTCATGGTGGGCCGCCTGCACAGCCTCGGCTGGCTCAACGATTTCAACCCGGACAACGTTCCGAACCTGAAGAACCTGCGAGCCGACCTGCTCAACTCCAGTGTCGACCCCGGCCGAAAGTTCAGCGCCCCATACATGTCTGGGCTGGTGGGGTTGGCCTACAACAGGGCGACCGCCGGGCGGGACATCAAGTCGGTCGACGATCTGTGGGATCCTGCGTTCAAGGGCAAGGTGAGCCTGTTCGCCGACCCGCAGGACGGGCTCGGGATGATCATGCTGTCCCAAGGCAACTCACCGGAGGACCCGACGAGCGAGGCGGTGCGCAGGGCCGTCGGCCTCGTCAATGAGCAGAAGGCCAAGGGTCAGGTCCGCAAGTTTACCGGCAACGACTACACCAACGACCTGGCGTCCGGCAACGTCGTTGTCTGTCAAGCGTATTCGGGTGACGTCGTGCAGCTGCAGGCCGACAACCCGGCGCTGCAGTTCGTGTTGCCGGAGGCCGGCGGCACGACGTTCGTCGACACCATGGTGATCCCGTACACCAGCCAGCATCAGGACTGGGCCGAGACGTGGATCAACTACGTCTACGACCGGACCAACTACGCCAAGCTCATCGCCCACACCAACTTTGTGCCGGTGCTGTCGAACATGGCCGACGAGCTGAACAAGATCGACCCCGCACTCGCGGCCAACCCGCTGATCAACCCGCCCCAATCCGTGCTCGAAAACGCGAAGTCCTGGCCGACCCTCACCGATCAGCAGACCCAGGAGTACAACCAGCTTTACGCTGCGGTGACCGGCGCCTGACCGTGGCCGGGCTCGCCAGCAGTACACGGCGGCGCAGCAGGCTGGCGGCGGGCTCACCTACAACTGGCTGATCTTCATGGTCCTGCCGCTCTACGTGAGCCTGGAGAAGATCGACCCGCGGCTGATCGAGGCGTCGCAAGACTTGTACTCGACGGGCCCGCGGTCGTTCCGCAAGGTCGTCCTGCCGCTGTCCATGCCCGGCGTGCTGGCCGGCAGCCTGCTGGTGTTCATCCCCGCGGCCGGCGACTTCATCAACGCCGAATACCTCGGCAGTGCTCAGACCACGATGATCGGCAACGTGATCCAGAAACAGTTTCTCGAGGTCAATGACTATCCCATCGCCGCGGCACTGTCGATGGTGCTGATGCTGCTGATCGTCATCGGCGTGCTGTCCTATAGCCGGGCACTGGGCACCGAGGACCTGGTGTGACGCGCCGCCGCGCCGGCCGCGTCGGAGACGTGGTGCTGCGCGTCGTCGCCGGGCTGGTGCTGCTCTATCTGTTCCTGCCGATCTTCGTGATCGTCCTGTTCTCGTTCAACAAGCCGGCGGGCAACTTCAACTACACGTGGCAGGGCTTCACGCTCGAAAACTGGACCAACCCGTTCAAATACCCGAAACTCACCCACGCCCTGCTGCTGACCCTCAACGTCGCGGCCGTCTCCACGGGCATCGCGCTGGTGCTCGGGACGCTTCTGGCAATTGCATTGGTGCGACGGCGCTTTCGTGGGAGCAACACCGTCGAGACGTTCATCGTCTTGCCGCTGACTGCTCCCGAGGTGGTGATGGGGGCCTCGCTGCTCACGCTGTTTCTGGACCTCGGTTGGGCCACTGGCTACACGACGATCGTCGTCGCTCACGTGGCGTTCGAGATCAGCTTCATCGCGATGACCGTGCGGGCCCGGGTACGTGGCTTCGACTGGACGCTCGAGGACGCGTCGATGGATCTCGGCGCCAGCCCCGCGCGCACGTTCTTCCGCGTCACGCTGCCGCCGATCGCACCCGGGATCGTCGCCGCGGCGATGCTGTCGTTCGCGCTGTCGCTCGACGACTTCATCATCACGCTGTTCGTCAGCGGTTCCACGGTGACCTATCCGCTGTTCGTCAATGCGGCATTCAAAGTTGCCGTGCCGCCGCAGATCGACGTGCTCGCGACCGCAATTCTGGTGATCAGCCTGGCGTTGCTGGCGCTGGGCACACGGTACCGCCGCAAACGAATTGCCGGATAGCTCAGGGGGCTTCGCCGCGCTGCGTCAATCGGTACCGGAAGAGTCTGGTCACAGTGTCGCCTTACCGCGCAGCCACGCTTGTTGCCGGCGGACGAATTCGGCGTCGACGACGGCTCCGTGGCCCGGCACGTAGATCGCGTCCGGTCCGCCTTCGTCGAGAACCCGGTCGAGCGTTTCCGGCCACGCCGCGAGGTCGGAGTCGGCGTCGATCATCGGGTCACCGGACTCCTCGACCAGGTCGCCGCAGAACACCACCATGCGGTCAGCGGCATCGCGCGGCGGCACCACCACGATCAAGTCGGCGCCGGTGTGACCACCGCCCGGGCGCCGGGTGGCGACGCTGCGGTCGCCGAGGTCGATGACCGTGTCACCGATCCGGTGGTCGGGTGCCCGCAGCGCCTCGGTGGCCCGGTCCACTTCGGCGGCGTCGGTGCCGTGTCGCAGCGCGTCGGCACGGATCTGCGGCGCAGCGGTCGTCAGGTAGTCGGCAACCTCAGCGGCAGAGTAGATTTCGGCGCCACGGAATGCCGTCGCACCAAGCACATGGTCAAAGTGCTTGTGGGTCAGGATGATCCGCGTTACGGGCCGGCCGGTGATCGCGTGGACGTCGGCGTCGATCGCCTCCGCCTCGGTCAGCGTCGTCCCCGCGTCGACCAGCAACACGCCGTCGGCGGCGTCGATGAGCCCGACGGTGACGTCGAGGAACGCCAACCGTGCGCGGTGCACGCCATCGGCCAGCCTCTCCCAGACGAAGTTCACAGCGTGACCGTAATGGGTACGGTGCGGCCATGAGTGATACCGGCGACACAACTAGTGACCATCACCGGCCTCCCGGGGTCGACGACGCCACCGTCGAGGCGGTCGGCGCCGTTTCGGAGGCGCTCGAGTGGGTGGAGCGGGCGCGCGGCCACCTGTACTCGTTCCACCAACTGATGGGGCGGGCCGACCTTCTGCTCGGTGAGGCCTGCGACAAGCTGCGCGACGCCGGGCACGATGCCGTCGCGGACCGGTTGGCGACCGAACTCGTCGGCCGCAATGTCCTCTATGGCCGCTGGACGTTCCAGATCGTCGAGGACTTCGACGACAACTACTGGTCGGTGTTCCGCGACCACGAGAAGCGGGTCCTCGACGAGCTGCAGGGCGGCAAGCGGCACGTGTTCGAGTCGGAGATGAAAGAGCAACGCCGCAGCCACGGCCGCAAAGGCCACGAACGCCGGCCCTAATAGAGGCTCCCTCGGATTCGTCCTACTGCGACGGGCCCTGCAGGAGTAAGAATTGACAGGTGGAAGTCGACCACCCGGAACAGGACCAACGGTGGGACGAGACCGCTCGCCATGAGAGCGAAACCGAACGGCTCGACCGCAACTGGGGCAGCCTGCTGCAGGAGCTGCGGGTCGCACAGACGGGAGCGCAACTGGTCACCGGCTTCCTGCTGACGCTTCCGTTTCAGCAGCGGTTTACCGTGTTGAGCTCGATCATCAAGGACGTCTACCTGGTGACGGTCGCCTGCTCCATCGGCGCCACGCTGTTGCTCGTCGCGCCCGTGCTCATGCACCGGATGCTGTTCCGTCAGCGCCGCCTGCGCACGCTGGTGTCCGCCGCGCATCGCTGCGCGATCGCCGGCGTGGTGCTGCTGGGAATCGCAATGGTGGGCGTGGCGGTGGTGATCTTCGACGCGGTGTCGGGCCCGACGGCCGGATGGGTGGCCGGCGGGTGTGCCGCCGTCGCGATGACGTTGCTGTGGATTGTGCTGCCGACGTTCCAGCGGGTGACCGACGACCACGCTCCGGGACAGCACTGACCTGGGGTTTGCGAACCGACGAGGAAGGGCATCTGAAGAGCATGCTAGTTCGCAGAGTTGCGCGTCCGCTTTTGTCAGCTGTGTTCATCGGGCAGGGAATCGAGTCGCTGCGGCGACCCGAACAGGCGGCTGAGACTGCCCGCCCCACCGCGGAGGGTCTGCAGAAGCTGGGCCCGACCGCACAGAGCAAGGTCGCCCAAGACCCCCTGACGCTGGCCCGCGTCACCGCCGCCGTGCAGATCGGCGGCGGCGTTCTGTTGGCCAGCGGCAAACTTCCGCGCCTGGCATCGGCGGCACTGGCGGCGACCGTGGTGCCGGGAAGCCTTGGCGGGCACCTCTTTTGGACCGAGACGGACCCGCAGGCAAAGGCGCAGCAGCGCCGGGAGTTCCTCACTGATCTCAGTCTGCTCGGCGGGCTCATGATCGCCTCGGTGGACACCGAGGGCAAGCCGTCGCTCGGCTGGCGCGGCCGGCGCGCGGCCAAGCGCGCATCCGAGGCGGTGTCGGCTGCGCTGCCCGTCGGCACTGCGTCCGGTGGCGTGCTGCTGGGCACGGTCGGCGAGAAGGTCAGCCACGGACTGCAGACCGGGGCCGAACGGGGGCGGGAGTTCGCCGACGTGGCGGGTGAACGGGTGTCGCCACTGCTGGATGTCGCCCGGGAACGCGGGGCCGAGTTGGCGACGGTGGCGCGCGAACGTGGCGCGGAATTCGCCGACGTCGCGCGCGAGCGCGGTGCCGAGTTGGCCAGCCTGGCGCGGGAGCGCGGCGCGGAATTCGCCGAGGTCGCGCGTGACCGCAGCGCCGAGTTGGCCGAGACCGCGCAGCAGCGCGGCACGAAGGCCGCCACGAAGGCGCAGAAGCGCGCCGACAAGATGAGCAAGCGGACCCAGAAGAAGCTCAGCAAGCAGTTCGGCTAGACATCGCGCCGAGTGGTTGGTTGATCCACGCTTTTTCGGCGAATGCGTGTCTTCCGTAGACACTCGGCGCGCTGCAAGCGAGCCAGATCAGATCAGCAGGCGCAGCGCAATGCCGGCGACTCCGCCGCGGTCAGCTGCCACCACACCGCGACTCCATCTCCTTCGCCTGGGCCAGATAACTGGCAACGATCCAGTCGATGTCGTGGTCGACGTCGAGAGTCACTCCGGGCTCGTCGGCTTGCAGCGGCTCGAGCGTCGCGAGCTGCGATGCCATCAACGATGGCGGCATGAAGTGCCCGGGCCGGCTTGCCTGCCGCGCGGCTATCACCTCCGGCGAGCCGCTCAGGTGCACGAATTCGGTTTGGGGGCAATGGCTTCGGAGTTGGTCGCGGTACTTGCGCTTGAGCGCTGAGCAGCTCATCACTCCACCGGTGTCGCAGCGCTGCGCCAGCCAGCGCCCGATCGCCTCCAGCCACGGATTTCGGTCGTCGTCGTCAAGGGCCACGCCGGTCGTCATTTTATCGATGCTGGCTGGCGGGTGGAGGTCGTCGGCGTCGGCGAACGGCACGCCGAGTCGTTGCGCCAACGCCGCTCCGACGGTCGATTTGCCCGACCCGGATACGCCCATCACAACGATCGGCCGCATGCCTGAGGTTAACTCTGACTGTGAACCGCCAACCTGAACTCGCCCGACGTTTCTTCAACCGCTTCGAGCCCGTGCATGCGGTGACGTACTTCGCTCCCGAGGCGCGCGCCGCCCTCGACGGATTCGGCTACCGCGGATTCTGGATGGGGGTACTTTGCAGCGCGGTCGGCGCCGCTCGGCCAGGTGCCGCCCGAGGTCGTCACAGCGGTCTTCTACAACTTCGCACCAGCGCGGGTGGCCAAGGCGCTGCCCGGCGCCTGGGCGGTCGCGGGGCCGCGCGCGGCGCTGCAAGCACGACAGGACTCGGCGGTCGCCGCGCTGCGTCGCTACGGAGTTGCCGATGACGACGGTGTGCGCACTAGTGCAAATCTCGCGGGACGGGCCGCGAATTCTGCTGGCGTAGAGGGACGTTCGCTATTCGCGGCGAACCGTGCGCTGCCGTGGCCCGATGAGCCGGTGCTGGCGCTGTGGCATGCCTGCACGCTGCTGCGCGAGCACCGCGGCGATGGCCATGTCGCGGTGCTGGTCGCCGAAGGGATTTCGGGCCGAGAGTCCAACGTGCTGCACGCGGCGGCCGGGAGGGTGCCACGTGAGTACATGATGCGCGCCCGCGACTACGACGACGCCGCGTGGCAGCGCCACGAACAAGCCCTGGCTGAACGCGGGTTGATCGACACGTCCGGGTCGTTGACGGTTCACGGCGCGAAGCTGAAGGAGCACATCGAGTCGGCTACCGACCGGCTGGCGCTGTCGGCGCTCGACGGGCTTGACGACGAGGACGTCCAAAAGCTGTTCCATGCCCTCACCCCGATAACGCGGCGCGTCATCGCGGGCGGCGACATCCCCGCGATGACACCGATGGGATTGACCCGCAACGACCTCGACGACGACGGGGCCCGGCTGAAGTGAGCTCCTATTCGGAAGCGGTCATGTTGCCGGCTTCGCGAAACTCGTTCCAGGTGGTGTCGGCGTCGCCGGCCATGTCACTTCGACTTCTGCTGCAGCGCCTCGGGCTTGTGCACGGCGTCGTTGCCGCTCTTGTCGCTGCGCACCCGGTATTGCGGCTCCTCTTTGGAGGCCCGAACGGTGCGCTTGGCGGCTGTGGTATCCGAGGTGATCTTCTCTTCGACCGTGCCTTCTGCGGTGCTGCCGTGACTCTTCCAGGTGACTTTATCGCCCTTGCTGAGTTCTTTTTCGCCCATAGGACCGGCACACCCGGGATCAGCAACTCGACGCCTTACATGTCTGTGACGCAGTCATGGCATCTCTTCGGCCCACTTCATGTGTCCTTCGAAGCCCAGCGAGCTCGCCATCGCGCGATAACGATCCCGGTAATTGCGGTAGCTGTTCTCGTCACCATGCGCATGAGCCAGCAGCGCGCGCATTCGCAGCAGCCAGACTTCGTGGAGCACAAATCCCGGGTCGACCGGCACGGCCGCGAGTCTGTCGATCGCGGCTCGCGCCTCTCGCAGGTCTGAGTCGCAGCCACGGCGCAGAAGCGCGGTCACGAGGACATCGGTGGCTGGCGCATACCACGCCACCGCACCAATCGAGGCTAAGACGTCGATGGCGGCCCTGCACCGTTCAATGGCATCCTCGGTTTCGCCGAGTCGAGCATGCTCGCTTGCGATGTGGATGTCGAATAGCGGAACGAAACCCGGGCTGGGAAACTGTTCCCCCGCGGTGGCCTCGCGAAGATCAGCTAGCAGTTGCAGACCGGCTTCGCGTTCGGCGCCCCGTTGATTGATCAGATGGATGCCTAATGCCTGCCGTGCGAGAAGCAGCAGGTAATCGTCACCCGTCTGCTCAGTGGTCGTCAACATTTCGGCTGCATCGCGCACCGCGTTCGCATCGGATACCAACACGCCGCTCACAATCGGCTCAAGCAAGACGTACCATCTGATGCCGACGCGTCCCGTCAGCTCGCCAACATGATCGGCCATCGCAAGGGCGTCTCGAATGTCGTCTTTCCAGTCCGCACGCCCGAGGCAATAGCGGGCTACTCCCCGCATCACGATCGCCATTGCCAGCGGTGACCCGCCCACTAGCGCGCCTTTGGTGGCGTCGCCCTCGGCGAGGTCGATGACCAGTTGCGCAAAACGTAAGACCTCGACCAGTTCGCCCGTCCAATACTTGGCGATCAATGGGGCGTAACAGGTCGCGACCGTCAGGGTCGGGTCACCGATCGACTCCAGCAGTTCGACGAGTTCGGTGGCAATATGCGAAGCTTCGCGAGAATCATGACCGCTGACGTTCATGGCCGTTATGAGTCCGGCCATGCCGATCGCGAGCGACCGCTGATCGCCTGCAGCGGTGCATAAATCGCGCAGTTCGTCGAAACCCTCATCAAGGCGGGCACCGGCGACTCGCCACGCATTTCCGACAAGCAACGTCCGTGGCGCGATGCGCATCGACGTCCGCTGTGGGTCATCCTCGGGCAGTCGGTCGGCGACCTGCAGCGCCCGTCGCCAGCTCGTAAGCGCGGCCGCGAAGTCACGGAAGTTGAACCAGGCTCCCGCCCGCATGTGCCACTCGAAAGCCGCATGAAGATCACCCGCGGCCTCCAGATGCTGCGCCAGCAGCGCAGCGTTCTGGTCTTGATGTTCGATCGTGTCGGCCACTCGTCGGTGCAACTGGGCGCGATCGGACTTGAGCTGCGATTCATAAGCCACCGTGCGCACCAACGGGTTGTGGAACGCATACTCGGCATACGGCGTGAAGCGGACCTGATCAACCAACTCGGCGCGAACGAGATCCTCCACAGCTGGTTCGATGCCGAGGTCCTTGAGCACGTTCGCGCTGAACCGCGAGCCGATCACCGAGGCAGCGTTGAGAGTTTTCTTGGCTTCGGCGCCAAGGCGGTCGATACGCGCTGCGATGGCTGCTTGCAGCGTATCGGGCACGTGGACGTCGGAAACGTCGGTACGGCAGGTATATTCGCCGCGATCGCCCCAAAGCACACAGCGTTCGGCGAGGTCACGCACGATCTCTTGCGCAAAAAAGGGATTACCCGCTACCCGTGCTGAGATGACGGACTTGATCGCCGCGACCGACTTGTCGGAGCCCACCAGCTCGTCGAGCAGAGAGGTTGCCTCTGAATCAACAAGGGGTGCAAGTGAAATCGTCTGGGCGCCGGAAACATAGGCCAGCGAACCGCGGTACTCAGGCCGATAAGTGATCAAGGTCGTGAAATGGGTCTGTGGCATCACTGTGAGGAAATCGGCGAGCATCGACTCGCTGGCCTCGTCGATCCAGTGGGCGTCTTCGATGATGTAGAGAGCCGGCATCGTGCTGGCCAGAGACATCGAATTGACCAGCGCCGTCAACCGCCGCCGCCTCGCGTCGGGTTCGATGCTCGGCATCGCTGCGTCCGCGTCTCGAATACCCAACATGTCATACAACAGCAGCAGATCGTCGCTGTCGGCGTCCGCGAATGCGGAACGCACTTGTGCGCGCGCCGACTCGTCGTCCATACCGCTCACCCCGATGGCCACGCGCAGCAGACGGGCGACCGCATTGAACGGGATATCCGTGGCGTGCGATTCGCAAAACGTGGAAAACACCGGGATGTCTCGGCTGTTGGCGAGTCGTACTGCCTCACCGACCAGACGGGTCTTACCGATTCCCGCCGGCCCCGCGACACACACCACGCAGCCGCGACCGCTCGCTGACCGATCCATGAGGCCCGCAATGGTGGCCACTTCCAGGTCACGTCCCACCAATGCCGTCTGCGCGGACCCGGCGAGTTCATGCTGCGGGCTGACGCCCAGTAGCCGTTGCGCTCGCACCGGTTCCTCGGTGCCTTTGATGTGTGCCATCTCCGGCTCAGAGAGGCTTGCCGCCGACTGCACAAGCCGTGCAGTGGACTCGCTGAGCGTCACCCCACCTGGCGGAGCGATCGACTCCATCCGCTGAGCCATCCCGACTTGCTCACCGATGGTGGTGTAACCCCAAGCACCGGAGCCGATCTCACCGGCAATCACCTGCCCGGAATTGAGCCCCACCCGCAGCCGGAGATCGACGCCATCGCTGGTCTTGACCGCATGGGCCACTCCTTCGGCTTCTTGCTGAATGGCCAAGGCCGCGAGACACGCACGGACAGCGTGGTCCTCCAATGCAACCGGCGCGCCGAACACCGCCATGATTCCGTCGCCGGTGAACTTGTCCACCGTCCCGCCGTAGCGCTTCACAACTGCGGCACAACGGTCGGCGAGGTCGGCCATGATCTCGCGCAGCCGCTCGGGACCCACCGCTGCCGCGATGCTCATCGAATGAACGACGTCGGCGAACAGCACGGTCACCTGCTTGTACTCCGCCGATTGAGCGACCTCCGCGACCGGCGTGCCGCACTCGTTACAGAACTTGGACTTCGGGGGAAGTTTCGTACCGCACGACCCGCACGACGGTTCCGCGGTCAGTGCACGGCGATCGTCCGCCCGTGGGTCCACGCGAGTATCGTGTCACCGCTTCGCAAAGGTGTCTGTCATATCACCGTCCCACCCGGCATGACGCCGCTTTCGAAACCGCGCGGATCGCATATTCCGCGGAATCGCGACCTCGCAGTCTCGACGAGTTTCAGTGCTCGGCGGGCGCCGTTGCCGTGACCCGCGTGAAGACGCTTCTCACGACGTGCGCGCCCATCGCGGCGAGCAGCAGCATCACCCAGACCTCCGGCGGCGGATGGGTGAGCTCCGCAGTGAACACCGCGGCGAACACCGGTGCGTGCTGGGTGATTCCGAGCACCGCCGCACCGCCGATCAACGCCAGCGTCGGAACGCTCGCCTCGCCGCCGAGGTGGTTGACGGCCAACGCCACGAACGCGCCGACAGCGACCCCGGTCGAGAATGCCGGCGTGAGCATGCCGCCGACCGCGCCGGCGCGGATGAACAGGGCCGTCAGTACGGGTTTGAGAAGCATGGCCACCGTGACCGCGATCAGCGTGTCGCCACCCGCGAGGCTCTCCAGCACGATGCTCTTGCCGTTGCCCGGCATCTGTGGCATCCATATCGACGTGGTCCCGGTCGCGAGCCCAGCCAGCGCGATCGCCGGGATGATCGTCCACGACGTCGGCGACGCCTTCGACTTAGCGCGGGAGATCAACCCGTTGAAGGCGGTGCCGACGAGAGCGGCCAACGGCATCGCGGTGATCGCGAACAGAAACGCCTTCCACGTGAAGTGCGTGTCCGGCCACAGAAACGTCGGCGCCCCATGGGTCACCGGCCACACCGTCACCGTTGCGATGCACGACGTGGCGACGGACACCAGCACCGCCAGCGGCTCCCGACTGCGCAGGATGATGCCCAACGTGAACAGCACGCCGGCCGCGGGCACGTTGTAGACGGCCGCCAGGCCGGCCCCGGCGGCGCTGCCGAGCAGAATGCGGCGGTGCTCGGGCGCGATCGAGCCGTAGCGGATCCACACCTCGGTGAGCGAGGCCGCGAACAGCCGGGGCGCCTGCTCGCGCCCGAGCGAGGCGCCCGAGCCGACGGCGAGAACCTGCAGCAGCGCATCGACCCCCATCGGACCGTGCCGGAAGGGGCGCCCCGCCCGGATCTCCTCGGTGAGGTTGGGGATCGTCGCCCTGCGCCGCAGCAGCCACCAGCCCACGCCCGCCAGCGCGCAGCCGATGGTCGGCCCCAGCAGGCGCCGTGGTATCGACGCGTCCACGACACCGGTGAGCAGCGGGCCCTGCGTGTAGCCGTACGTCAGATGCTCGATGGCCTTGACCACCAGTGTGGTGAAGCCGCCGGCCACGCCGCTGAGCACGCCGGTGACCAGGATCGCGGCCGCGAAGGTCAGGTAGCGCTGGGTTCTGGTCATCGAGTCAATGAATGTTGCTGCGGTTCCACTCGATCCATCCCGCCCCGCTACGCCCGTCTGACGTGGTGACTGACGCCCATGACCGCGCGAACCATGCTACCCGGCCGTCGGGCGCCTCCAGCCGCAGCGGCGCATGGCCCCTGATGTCGATGGCGGCCTCGAGCTCGTCATAGATGATCGCGGTGGTCAGCGGTAATCCGTTGTCCGCGAACGACGCTCGCGCGCTGACGGAGTGCAGCTCGGTGAGCGGTGCGCCCGGGGCCTGGATGTAGCCGACGCTGATGGGTGGTGCGCCCGGCAACCGGATGTCGACGCCGTGCAGATGCGTGCCGTCGTCGAGATGCAGCGCGCTCCACACCCAATCCATGCCCCACCAGTCGCGCACACCCCACGAGTGGTCTCGCTGGCCGGGCACCGCATCCAACCTCGTGACCCGACCATCGACGCTGACGGTTCCGGTTACGGCGCAAGCGATCTCGTAGCGCGGTGTCAGCCGGTACTGGTACGGCGTGCCGACGGTGGACCACTCCAGATCCATGCTGATGTCGGCAGCGCGCCCCGGTTCGCCGCGCAGCAGGGCGGCGGGATCGTCGTGCGCCTCACCGCGGGCGCGCAGCACCAGCCGGTACTTCTGCAGCGGCGTGGCGATCGAGTGCGCGAAGTCGAATGCGTCGGTGTGCACGGTGTACGGGTCGGTCATCGGTGCGGCGAAGTCGAGCACCGCGACCGTCGCCTGGCCCGGGCCGCAGAGGAGCGCGGTGAACCATCCGCCGTGAGGGGTCAGGCCCAGCCGGACGTATCCGCCGACCCCCTGCTGCGGATCGACGAAATCGCAGTACCAGCTTTCGTTCCACATCGGCTCGCTGCCCGGCGGATGCGAGAACTCGTCGGCAGGATCCGGTTGGAGAGGTTGTGGCGCAACCGATTCCGGCAGCAGAGCGAGCGCATCGGTGTCGAGCACCTGCTCGCAGTGCCGCTCGATCATTGCCATGAACATGTCGTCGCCGCGTTCCGTGCGCTGAACCAGCATCGGCGACACGATCGCCATCATCACCCCGAAGAAGCTCTGCCGTCGCACTCCCTCGCGCACGTCGTCGAGCGTCAAACTCGCCGTCGGGCTCAATGCGGCGTGATAGATGGCGATCAACTCGTCGGCGTACTGACGCCGACGGGGAACCGTGAGCGCGCACCCGAGGAAGTAGGCGAGGTCGGTGGCCACCGGTCCCCAGGCAACGGTCTGCCAGTCCACGACGGTCAGCGGCCGGTCCGCGCCCGCCGTGCCGAACAACATGTTGTCGAGCCGGTAGTCGCCGTGCACCAGCCCTCGCGGGCCATCGTCCGCTGCGGCGTAAGCGTCGAAGCTGGCGATCAGGCGGTCGCAGACCTCGCGGTGCCGAGGCGCGATCCGGTCGGCATAGCGCTCGGCGAACCCCGCATACAGCTGGGCCAGCAGCGGCTGGGTGATCGGCGCCTCGCGGTTCAGCCACGCCGCTGTAGCCAGCGTCGGGTCGCCGATCGCAGGCCCGTGCAGCCGGCCTAGTTCGGAGACCGCCAGCCGGGCACGCTCCAGCGAGGTGCCTTCGATCTCGTCGCCAACCTCGGCCGGCCCGGCGTCGCCGAGCAGCAGCGCGAACGTCCCCGCCTCCGCGTCGAACGATGCGTGGTAGCAAGGCGCGATCGGGCCCACGAGCCAGGGTGCAACTTCGGCGTAGAACCTCACCTCGCGTTCGTAAAGCCCCAGGGCGACACCGGTTTGACGGCTCACAGGGTCGGATGCTGCGACCTTGAGCACCACCGACGCCGGGGCCGGGGTGTCGCGTTCGTAGCGCAGTGCCACGCGGTAGCAGTCGCTCATTTGTCCAGTGCCGATGCGTTGGGTTTCGAATGAGGACACTGGCGCATTCAGCCGGGCGCTCAACCATTCGGCAGACAGATCAGCGACTCGCATGGCCTCGACCTTAAGCCGCTCGGGCGCGCAACACCTCCCGATTCAGGGTGTCATCGCAGTTGCTGCTCTTTGACGGCAAGCGCACCCTGTCCCCTGACGTAGCCGACCTCGCGGATGCCGAGTGCGTCGTGCAGTCGTCCGGCCGGGAGTGTCAGCGGTTTGGGCGCGGGCGCTTCGCCAGGCCGCGGCAACGGGTAGGCTGTGGTGGTCGCGCTGTAGAACGTCACATTGCCTTCGGCCTTGGAAAACAATTGGTGCACATGGCCGTTGAGGCATGTGACCGACGAGAAGCGCCGCAGATAGCTCAGTGCCCGGGCCGCGTCGTCGGTACCCCAGCCCCAGTCCGGATACATCGCGAACAAGGGAATGTGGCTGACCACGACGATTGGCGTATCTGCGGACAGCGCCGCGACGTCTTTCTCGATGAACTCGAGCTGGTCGATGCCGAGGTGACCCAGCTTCTTCAGGTTCAGCGTGTTGACCAGGCCGATGACGTGCACGCCGGCGATGTCGAAACTGAACCACCCGTCACCGCGCGTGCCGGCGCCGAACACCGAGCGGTACTTCTGGCCCGCGTCGTCGACGGAGTCGTGCTCGCCGGGCACCGTGAACACGTGCGGTGATTTCAGGCCGGACATCATCTGCTGGACTTGGTCGAACTGGGCGGGGCTGGCCAGATGCGTCAGGTCGCCGGTGTGGATCACGAAATCCGGTGTGTAGCCCAGGCTGTTCACCTGATCGATGGCCTTGCCGAACGAGTCGGTGACGTTCGGGTTCGCCGTGCCGGTGAAGCCGATATGACTGTCGCTGATCTGGGCGAAGCGAAGCGTCGGCTGGACGGCCCGGGTGGGCGTCCCCGCGGCGTGCGAGAGGACTTCCCCGCCAACCACCGCGAGCCCGACAGCCGCCCCGAACCACGCGCCGTGGCGCATGAGCTGCCGTCGCGACATTTCGGATGTCTCAGATTCGGCCGTCACGGGATCACCACCACCGTGCCGCGCATGAACGGGTGGATGGTGCAGATGTAGTCGAACGTTCCCGGCGTCGAGAACGTGAAACTGTACGTGCCGTTAGCGCCCATACCCGGGGAACGAAACGAACCGCCGCTGTCGGCTACCGTGTGCGGCTCCTCGTCGCGGTTGATCCACGTCACCGCATCGCCTCGCTTGATCGTGAGAGTGGCCGGAACGAAGGCGAAGTCGTCGATCTCGACCGTCGTGCCGGCAACAGGGCTGACCGACGGCGGTGCCGACGGGGGTGCCGGCGCGGCCGGCGACGAGCATCCACCGACCGCGACGACGGTCACGGCTACCGCAGCAACACCGAGAGAAGACCTGTTCATCCTTGAACCTCCGCCGGAATCGAACTCCGCCGTCTGCGAAGCCGTCACAACGAGGTAGCAGCGCGCGTTACAGCCGTAACCCGCTGACCTATCAACAGGAAGGCGACACATGACGACGGAGACGAGCATTGTCCGCGCTTGGTGAACCGCAGCAGCCGCGCACGCTGCAGCTGGTGTCCAGCGACCGCTATCCCAACTGGGAGGCCGTGTACGAGGACACCGTCACGTGGGTGTACCGGACGATCTTTGCGCGCGTGGGCAACTCCGCGGATGCGGAGGACTTGACATCGGAGGTGTTCCTGGCGGCGATGCGGCCATTGCGACTGACCGCGAGCAAGGCTGAAGTTCGCGCATACCTGCGTAAGACCGCGTCGACGGTGCTGGCCGCACACTGGCGCGCGGCAATGGGCCGCGAGATCACCACCATCGACGACATGGCCGTGGCCCCTGACGACGACGAAGCGATCAGCACCGCCCCGCTGCGGGTCGCGGCTGTGCTCGACGGTCTTCCGCAACAGTACCGGCGGATACTGGAATTGCGGTTCCTGCAGGGGCGCTCCGTTCGCGACTCGGCCTGCGAAATGGGCGTCAGCGTGGCCAATGCCAAAGTGCTGCAACACCGGGCGCTACGGTTAGCGGCCCAGATCAGCGAGGTGATGCGATGAGTGAGCGACAGCTGCGCAAGTACGTCGATGACCTGCTGGCGGGCCGACGGCCCGAGGGATTCGAACCCGACGAGTTCGACGCCGCCCGGATGCGGATGGCCATCGACCTGCAGGCAGCGCGGGACGGCGCCGGTCAGCCGCATCCGGAGTTCGTCGTCGCTCTCAAGGAACGCCTCGCCAAGCAGATGAACGAGAAAGCCCCTGTGCGCCAAGGCGTCTCGCCGACGCGACGGCAAGTGGTCGCTGGAGCCACCGCAGCTGCGGCGGCTGCCGTCGCCGCAGTGTCGGTCGACCGGTTGCTGCTCACGAATCACACTGAGCCGAAGGATAATCCGGAGTTGGTGCCCAACGGTGGGTCGTGGCGGCCGGTGGCACAGAGCGCGGACGTGACCGACGGCGCCGTGCGCTCCTTCGACCTCGGTTCGGTGAACGGCTTCGTCCGCCGGGTGGGCGGGCAGGTGCGCGCCGTGTCGGGAGTGTGCACGCACCAGGGCTGCCGGCTGTGGTTCGATCAGGCGGCCGACCGGCTGCGCTGCCCATGCCACACGACGTCGTTCTCCCCGGCCGGTCAGGTGTTGACCCATCAGTTGCCGATCGCGCCGAAACCCCTGCCGCAGTTGCAGGTTCGTGAACACGCCGGAGTGATCGAGGTACTGGCGCCGGAGACGGCCTGACGTGTAACTCGGTTCCCTATCTAAATGTGGGTGTGGCAACGACACTCACAGAAGGAGACGAGGGAGAAGATGACACGCACAGGTCTCGCGGCTCTCGCGCTGACGACGGCGCTCGTCGTCGCTCCGCCCGCTGCGGCCTCGAATGGGCAGGGCAGCGTCGCGCTGCCACCGGGAGGGCCCATCGCCGTCTACCCGCAGGACCAGCCGGTGGGGGGCGCGAACCCGCTGGTGCCCTTCGGCACCGACCCATTCGTGCCGTACGGCACCTGGGCACCATGACCACCGAGCACGTCAAACGCGACGATCCTGCAACACCTCCCGGTTCAACGTCCTCGGCGAGGCGTGGCCCGAAAGCGCCAGTGTCAGATCGACTTCCGACAGGAGATTGCGGATCACCTGGGTGACGCCGTCGGCACCGCGCAGCGCCATTCCCCAAAGATACGGCCGTCCCAGCAGCACGGCGCGAGCACCCAGCGCAAGAGCCTTGACGACGTCGGAGCCCGAGCGAATTCCGCTGTCGAACAGCACGGTGAGCTCGTCGCCGACGGCGTCGACCACGTCGGGCAGCGCGTCTAGGGCCGCGATCGCGCCGTCCACCTGCCGCCCGCCGTGATTGGACACCAGCACGCCCTGCACGCCGTGGTCGCGCGCCAGCCGCGCGTCGTCGGGGTGCAAGATGCCCTTCAGCAGGATCGGCATATCGGTGAGCTTGCGCAGCGCAGCCAGGTCGTCCCAACTCATCGCCGGGTTGGAGAAGACGCTCACGAAGTGCAGCACCGCGGCCGTCGAATCGTCCTCGGGAGACTTGGCGAGTGCGGCCCGAAAAACGGGGTCGGACAAGTAGTTTGCGATTCCCACCGACTGCAGGAACGGCAGGTAGGCGGTCTGCAAGTCCCGCGGCCGCCACGCCAGCAGCCCGGTGTCTAGCGTCACCACCAGCGCCTGGTAGCCGGCCGCTTCGGCCCGCGAGACGAAACTCGCCGTTAAGTCCGGATCCTTGGGCCAGTACAGCTGGTACCAGCGCGGGGCGTCACCGCCGGCCGCCGCGATGTCCTCCATCGAATACGACGACGCCGTGGACGCGACGAAGCCGATGCCCGCCTCGGCCGCACCGCGCGCGGCGGCTAGCTCACCTTCGGGATGAACGATCGACTGCACGCCGACCGGCGCGAGCAGCACCGGCGCCGCATGCGTGACGCCGAACAGCTCGGTGCGCAGATCGCGCGTCGACACGTCGCGCAGCATGCGCGGCACGATCCGGTGCCGCGTAAACGCCGCCCGGTTCTCGCGTTCGGTGTCCTCGTTGCCCGCACTGCCGAAGACGTAGCCGTGCGGTCCGGCGTCCATCGCCGCCGACGCCGCCACCTCCAACTCGGTCCAGCTCATCGGGAAGTCCGGCGTCTGGCCGGCCATTCCCTTTAGGTAAACCTCGAATTGGTAGTTGCCGAACGGTGCTTGGGTCATGGCTTCAAACTTACGATTTCGGCGCGCGAATCGCTGAGCGTCGAAAAGCGCGCCGAATTCGCTCAGCGGACCAGGCTGAAGTTCTCCCAGGCCTCGCGGCGCGCCGGATGCGGGTCGTACTCGACCCGAGAGTGGTTGTCGAACACCATGACCGCGCGGTCGTGGTCGTACGTGGGCCAGCCCGTGCCGGGCACACCGGTGCGGGCAAAGCGGCGCCACCGCGACTGGATGTTGTTGCTCACCCGCAGCGCCGACCGCTGATCGGCGGCTACGGTCAGCAGCGAGCCCAGCCGGGTGCGGTAGATGTCGAACACCGCGAGCAGTTCCATCGCATGAGTGGCGCCGAGCCCGCTCCACGCCAGCGTGCGCGGCGCGTAGTCGTAGCGGTACATGTACGTCGGCGCGTGCTTGCTGTGCGCCTCGGCGATCCGCCAGGCCGCCGACCCGAAGAACATGTCGGCGGACAACCGCATGCACTCGTCGGGGTGCGGATATCCGGGGTAGGCGTTCTGGATGCGTTCGCGCGCCGCCGGATCGACGTCGGCCAGCAACCGCTCGAGCATGTGCTCGGTGGTGGGCAACAACTTCAGCCACCTGGTGAACAGCCTCGACTCCTCGAGATTGTGACCGACGATCACCGGAACCCGGTGCGCGTCGCCGCGGGACATTGCAACGAACGGGTCGTGCGGCAAGTAGTCGCCGTCCACGGTGGGGCCGATCGCGAACGAGCCCGCGGACAGGTCCTTCGACGCGTGGGTGAGCATCTGATCGAGCGCCTTGACGAGCCGCCTCGGCTCGGCGCGCATCAAGGTGGCGGCCGCGTCGCGCCGGTCGACGCCCAGGAACTCGACGAACTGGTCGGCGAACCGGGGCGCGGCGTCCCCCGGCACGACCAGCCCGCTGGCCGGGCTCTCGGAGATCGCCCCGGCGAACAGCCCCGCCGCGGCGGGGGTACCCAGCAGCGTTGCCACCGCATGGCCGCCGGCGCTTTCGCCGAAGATCGTCACCCGGTCCGGGTCGCCGCCGAAGCCCGTGATGTTGTCCTTGACCCACTGCAGTGCGAGCACGAGGTCGCGCAAGAACAGGTTGCTCTCGATCGGGTGGTCCGGCGTCGACAGCGACGACAGGTCCAGACAGCCCAGCGCGCCGAGCCGATAGTTCGCCGACACGTATACACAGCCGCGCCGGGCGAGCGCGGACCCGTCGTAGATCGGGGTCGCCGAACTGCCGAGCATGTATCCGCCGCCGTGGATGAAGAACATCACCGGCAGCGGCTCGTCGGTGGGTTCGGCCGGCGCGGTGACGTTGACGGTCAGGCAGTCCTCGCTCATCGGCTGGTACTTGTTGACGCCGACGAGCGTGTACCTGCGGCGCTGGGGCGCACAGAACGCGAAGTCGTGGCAGTACCTCACTCCACGCCACGGCACCGGTGGCTGCGGCGCGCGGAAGCGGAGCCGCCCCACCGGCGGGCGGGCATACGGGATGGATCGCCATCTCGTCACGCCGCTCTTGGTCAGTCCCTCAACAGTGCCGCTCGTGGTGGTGACGCGGACAGTGCCCTCAGACATCCTTCGACGGTATCGAACGCCTAGCCGTTGGGCTGGCCGGGACTCGCCCATCAGCTTCAGACGTCCTCACAGAGATGGCGGATACGGTGGCAGCCATGCGTCGTTGGGCCCCGCTGCTGGCCGCATTGTTGCTGGTCGCCGGATGCTCGGAAACCGTCGGCGGACGGTCGCAGCCGAGCAAGCTCACGCCGCTGCCCAGCCCGCCGTCCAGGTCGTCGACGACGACGTCTCCATCGGTTCCGGTTCCCACCGCCGCGCCGGAACCTGGAGCCCCCGTCGCCGGGGTCGCCGCCTGGATCGCGGCCGGCATACCGGCCGACATAGCCCCGTTTCACACCGCCACCCGCGACGGTACGGAAACCAACCTTCGCGACGACGTCGCGTTCACCACTCCCTCCGGGAAGACGCGGTGCGCGACTCTGTCCCGTTACGTCCCATCACTGATGTGCCTGGTCGAGCTGAAGAACCCGCCGCCGAAACCCTCTGAGGTCGAAATACACTGGGCCGGCGGCTGGGTGGAGTTCGACGGCCGGTCGCTGGCGGTGGGCAGCTTTCACGGCGACCCGGGCCCGTTCGCCAACGGCGACGGTCCTCAGCTGGCATATGGGCAGACACTGAAATTCGGTGAGTATCAATGCCGTTCGGACCAGGCCGGTCTGTACTGCACCACGGATGCGCACGAGTCGGCGGTGCGCTACAGCGACTCGGGCATCGAACCGTTTGGCTGCCTTCGGCCGGTCACGCCTCCCCCGCCCGACATCGGGCTGCAGTTCAGCTGCTGATCACTGGCGTCGAACGGCCACCCGTTACACGCTTCGCGCCAAGTGCGTGTCACATCTGGCCACTGGCGACGGCTGTGACGGCTCAGCGCCAGCCGTCTGCCGCCTTCGCCGCATCGAGCAGCGCACCGCACAGCTGCCGCAACTCGGATGTGTCGGCGCCTTCGTCGATCGCGGTGGCGACGTCTTCTGCCGCGCAGCGCAGTTGGTACACCCGATCGGAGAGCCGTGCCGCCTCGTCGGGCGACAGCACCACGGCGTCGACGGGCAGCGCGGTGCCCTTGACGGCGGCCCGGTGCTCGTACGCGCGCTGCCGGCAGGATTGGCGGCAGTACTGGCGCCTGCGCCCGATGCCGGCGTCGGCGACCTGCCGCCCGCACCACAGGCACTGCTGCATCCGGCGCCTCACGCCTGACGACTCTAAACGGCCTGGCCGCGAAAGCCCGGTATCCTGGAGGTCGCGTCGCGTTGCGCCTGGGAACTGCCAGCGCGCCTGTTGCGTTGTTTTACCTGGACATTTCGCGCGGACATGCAGTGGATGGAGAGTGTTGACGATGGCTGATCGCGTCTTGAGAGGCAGTCGGCTCGGTGCCGTGAGCTACGAGACCGACCGCAACCACGACCTGGCGCCGCGTCAGGTCGCGCGCTACCGCACCGATAACGGCGAGGAGTTCGAGGTTCCGTTCGCCGACGACGCGGAGATCCCCGGCACCTGGCTGTGCCGCAACGGCATGGAGGGCACGCTGATCGAAGGCGACCTTCCGGAGCCCAAGAAGGTGAAGCCCCCGCGCACGCACTGGGACATGCTGCTGGAGCGCCGCTCTGTCGAGGAGCTCGAGGAGCTGCTCAAAGAGCGGCTGGAGGTCATCCGCCAGCGCCGCCGCGGCTGAATCAGCGCCGCTCCGCAGGCACGGAGTCGCGGGCGCGGTCGATGCGCCCCCGGATGCCCCACTGCGCGACCTTGACCACCGCTTCGCGGATGTTTGACCCGCTCATCTTCGACACGCCCAACTCCCGCTCGACGAACGTGATCGGCACCTCGGCAATCGTGAAGCCGTTGTTGATGGTCCGCCACGTCAGGTCGATCTGGAAGCAGTAACCCTTCGACTCGACCGCCGACAGGTCGATCTTCTCCAGCACCTCGCGCCGGTATGCGCGGTAGCCCGCCGTGATGTCGTTGACTCGGGCGCCCAGCAGCGTACGGGAGTACCAGTTCGCGGTGCGTGACAGCACGAGCCGCCGCCACGGCCAGTTGCGGACCTCCCCGCCGGGCACGTAGCGCGACCCGATCGCCAGATCGGCTCCGGCATCAAGGGCGCTCAGCAGCCGCGACAGCTGCTCTGGTGCGTGGCTGCCGTCGGCGTCCATCTCGACGAGCACCGAGTAGCCGTTCCTCAAGCCCCATGCGAAGCCGGCCAGGTAGGCCGCGCCGAGCCCGTCCTTCGCGGTGCGGTGCATCACGTGGATCCGGTTGGGATCGGCAGCCGCTAACTGGTCGGCGAGCTCACCGGTGCCGTCCGGGCTGCCGTCGTCGACGACGAGGATGTGCACGTCGGGCAGTGCGTTCTGCAACCGCTCGACGATCAGCGGCAGGCTCTCCCGTTCGTTGTACGTCGGGATGATGGCCAGCGTGCGCTGGCTTGGCCGCCCACTGTCCGGGGTGGTCATGAGGCTCCTTCGTCGGTGCCGCGCGACCTGAGCCGGCGGCTGAACCACCCATTGTGCAGTATCCCGACCACCAGAGCGGCTCCGCCGATTGCGATCAGCACCCAGGACACCACTGGTCCCCAACGCGTGGCCGGCGTCACGTCCGTCTTCAGATGCACCTGTTTGACCAGGTAGGCAGGCTCGAAGAAGTTGGTACGCGCCAGCTCGCGCCCGTCTGGGGCGACGATCGCGCTGATACCTGTGGTTCCTGCCACAACGGCGTAGCGGTCGTGCTCGACGGCGCGCACTTTTGCGAACGCCAACTGCTGCTCGCTCATCGACTGCCCGAACAGCGCGTTGTTCGTGGGCACTGCGAGGAGCTGGGCACCGTTGACGACGGACTCGCGGGCGGCGCGGTCAAAGATCACCTCCCAGCATGTGGTCACCCCGACCGGGATGCCCGTGGCGTGCACCACGCCGTCGCCGTCGACGGGCACGAAGTATCCCGCCCGCTCCGCATAGGGCGACAGGTGCTTGAACACCGAACGCCAGGGCAGGTACTCGCCGAACGGCTGCACGATCTGCTTGTCATGACGATCGCCGGGACCGCGCCCGGGTTCCCAGACGATCATCGAGTTCGTCGACGTAGGGTTGTCGGGCGAGTAGCCCGGCCCCTGGAGCACCGCACCCACCAGGATCGGTGCCCGGATCGCCTCGGCGGCGATCGAAATCTGTTGTGCTGCATCAGGATTGCGCAGCGGGTCGATGTCCGACGAGTTCTCCGGCCAGATCACCAGCTGGGGCTGCGGCACGCGCCCGGCCCGCACGTCGTCGGCCAGCTGCAGGGTCTCGCGGACGTGATAGTCGAGCACCGCGCGCCGCTGAGCGTTGAAGTCCAGGCCGAGCCGCGGCACGTTCCCCTGGATCGCGGCGACGTTGACCGTCGGGTCGTCGCCCGCGCCGGTGCCCGACTGCCGCACCCCCGGCCACGTCAGCGCGACACCGAACAGCACCACGGCGATGCACACGCCCGGCAACACGACCCGCGGAGGAGTGTCGCCGCGGTTGGCCCACCACTGGCGTACCTCCAGCACGAACGCGGTCGCGCTGAAGCCCACCAGCGCCACCGCGAACGACAGCAACGGCACGCCGCCGAGCCGAACCAGCGGCAGTACCGGGCCCGTGGTTTGCCCGAACGCCACGACGCCCCAAGGGAATCCGCCGAAGGGCACGGTGCATTTCAGCCATTCCGCTCCGACCCACAGTGCGGCGAACCAGATCGGCCAGCCCCAGAGCCGGCGGACGATGACGGCGGCCAGACCGAACAACCCGGGGTATATCGCCTGCACCGCGCACAGCGCCAGCCACGGCACGGCGCCGACGAGTTCGCCCGTCCACGGCAGCAGCGGGACGTAGAACGACAGGCCGAACAGGAAGCCGTAGCCGAAGCCGCCGACAATCGACGTGGACTCGTGCCACAGCACCCAGGCCAGCACCGCGAACGCCAGAATCGCGCAGTACCACCAGCCGAACGGCGGGAAGCTCACGCACAGCAGCAGACCGGCGACGATGGCCGCCGTGATCTTAGGGATTCGTTCGACGACGGCGCGGCCCAGCTTGGGCAGCCGGTCTGCCACGCCGCTGGCGGCGTCAGCCATAGATGACCTCGCCGCGGTGCACGGTGCGCAGGCACCGCGGCGGTCGGCCGTCGCCGAGCCGCGGCTGGGCGTCCCACACCGCGAACGACGCCGGCGCGCCTTCTGCGAGGGTGCCGGTCAGCCCGTCGCGTATCCCGGCCGCCCGCCAACCGCCGCGGGTCGCCGCTTCGAAAGCCACCCCCAGCGACACCGCGCTGCCAGGAGTCTTGTGGTGGATTGCCGCTCGGACGCCGACCCATGGGTTCAGGCTGGTCACCGGGCTGTCGGAGCCGAAGGCGAGGGGCACGCCTTGGGATGCTAACAGCGCCAGCGGATTCAGCCGGCGGCCTCGCTCGGGGCCCAGCCGGCGCGCGTACATGCCGCAGTCCCCGCCCCACAGGGCGTCGAAGCCGGGTTGCACGCTGGCGGTCACGGCCCATTCACCCAGCCGCTCTGCCTGCTGCGGTTCGATCATCTCCAGGTGTTCGAGGCGGTGCCCGCAGCCGGCCACCGCGGCTCGTCCGCATCGCTCGACGGCGACGGCGAGCGCGTCGACTACCGCCGTGACTGCCGCATCGCCGATGACGTGGAAGCCGGCCGGAACACCGGCTCGGGTGCAGGCGAGCACGTGGGCGGTGATTGCCTCGGGTGTCAGGTAGGTGTTGCCGCAGTGCGGCGCGTCTCGGTACGGCTGGCTCAGCCAGGCGGTGCGCGAGCCCAGCGCTCCGTCCACGAACAGGTCGCCGGCCAGGCCGTGGGCGCCGGTGCCGGCGAGCAGGTCAGTGGCTTCGTCGGCGGTGGTGACGGCCTGCCCCCAGTAGCCGACGACATCGACGCGATGGTCGGTGTCGCGCAGTTCACGCCAGTCGTCGAGTCCGCCGATGTCGGGCCCGGCGCATTCGTGGACGGCGACGATGCCCAGAGCTGCCGCGGCGTCGAGCGCAGCCACTCGCGCCTCGGTGCGTTGCCCCGCGGTGAGCATCCCGCGGGCGGTGCCGCGCACGTGGTGGTGCGCGTCTGCGGTGAGCGGGTTCTGAGTGTGAAATCCCCTGTGTTGGTTAAGTTTTGATGCTCGTTGACGGAGCGCGCTGGAGGCGGCCGCGGAGTGCACATCGACGCGGGCGAGATAGGCCGGCCGGTCGCCGACCGCGGCGTCGATGTCGTCCGTGGTAGGCGGGGCGGGCTGCGGCCAGGCCGACTCATCCCAGCCGTGCGCCCAGATCGGCCCGTCGGGGTGGGTCCGGGCGTAGTCGCCGAGCAGGTCGAGGCAGTGCTGACGCGAGGTCGCGCCGCG
>JBLNEK010000060.1:0-21488 GCA_050262635.1 Candidatus Sericytochromatia bacterium
CGTCGAACTGCGCCGCCTCCGGGGTTGCGTCCTGCGCCCAGGCCGACATGGAGAGGCGGGGGGGGGGGGGGGGGGGCGGCCCCCCCCCCCCCCCCCCCCCCCCCCCCCCCCCCGCCGGGGAGTCCTTCGGGGAGGTGGAGTCGACGAAATCGGTGTCGGACCTGTACGCACCGGTGACGGCCAAAGTCGTTGCGGTGAACGGCGATTTGGACGGCAACCCGCAGCTGGTCAACTCAGAGCCGTACGGCAGCGGATGGCTGGTGGAGTTGCAGGCCGACACCGGCGCCCTCGACGAGGGGATGGCCGCACTGCTGGACGCCGAGGGCTACCGCAAGGCGACCAGCGAGTGATGCGATTGCTAGGGTTCACCGACGGATTTTGCCCCGCGGTGAGGCGCGCCCTGATACGAACAGGGCAAGCACAACAACCGTCGCCGCGGGGTACGGTTTGAGGAGCAGGGCGCAGGTCGGCATCGGAGCTCGCAGGAAACCGCAGCCGATCTTCGCCAGAGCAGCCAGGAGGAGCAGCGGGTGACGGACAAGGACACGAACTCTGGGGGAGACCAGACGTCTGAAGAAGTCACTGTGGAAACGACCTCTGTCTTTCGCGCCGACTTCCTCAGCGAACTGGACGCGCCGGCCCAGGCGGGCGCTGATACCTCCGTGTCGGGCGTCGAAGGGCTGCCGAGCGGATCGGCGTTGCTCGTGGTCAAGCGCGGCCCCAACGCCGGCTCCCGGTTTCTGCTCGACCAGGCCGTCACCTCTGCCGGCCGCCATCCCGACAGCGACATCTTTCTCGACGACGTAACGGTCAGCCGCCGGCATGCCGAGTTCAGGCTCGAGAACGGCGAATTCCAGGTTGTCGACGTCGGCAGCCTCAACGGCACCTACGTCAACCGCGAGCCGGTGGACTCGGCCGTGCTGGCCAACGGCGACGAGGTGCAAATCGGCAAGTTCCGCCTGGTGTTCTTGACCGGTCCCAAGGGCGACGACGGCGAGCCCGGTTCCGGGTAGCGATGAGCGCTTGCGGGAAGAGCAGCTGACGGTGAGCGCGCCCGGTACGCCCGCGCTGGCCGGCATGTCCATCGGAGCGGTGCTCGACGCGCTCCGGCCGGAATTCCCGGACGTCACGATCTCCAAGATCCGGTTCCTGGAGTCCGAGGGACTGGTGACCCCGCAGCGCAGCGCATCGGGATATCGCCGGTTCACGGCTTACGACTGCGCCCGGCTGCGCTACATCCTGACCGCCCAGCGCGACCACTATCTGCCGCTGAAGGTGATCAAGGCCCACCTCGACTCCCAGCCCGACGGCGAGCTGCCCGAAGCGGCCGGGTTCGCCTTCGCCGCACCGCGATTGGTGACGGTCACCGCGGCGGGACGCGAAACCACCGACGACGGCGCCGTCGAGCCGACGCATGTGCGGCTGCGCCGCGAAGAGCTGATCGAGCGGGCCGGCGTCGACGACGCATTCTTGACCGCGCTGACCAAGGCCGGCGTCGTGATCGCCGGGCGCGGGGGCCTCTTCGACGAGCACGACGTGGTGATCCTGCAATGTGCCAACGCGCTTGCCGACTTCGGCGTCGAACCGCGCCACCTGCGGGCGTTCCGCTCCGCCGCCGACCGGCAGTCCGACTTGATCGCGCAGATCGCCGGGCCGGTGCGCAAAGGCGGCAAAACCGGTGCCCGCGACCGGGCCGACGACTTGGCGCGCGAGGTTGCGGCGCTGGCGATCACGTTGCATACGGCGTTGATCAAGTCAGCTGTGCGCGACGTTCTCGACCGCTGAGGATTAGACTGATTTTCGAAGTCTTGTTGGCCGACTTCAGCACCGGAGGGCAGGCGCATATGGGTGAGGTTCGTGTCGTCGGCATACGCGTCGAACAGCCGCAGAACCAGCCGGTCCTGCTGTTGAGGGAGGCCAATGGCGACCGCTATCTGCCCATCTGGATCGGTCAGTCGGAGGCAGCGGCGATCGCGCTCGAACAGCAGGGCGTGGAGCCCGCGCGCCCGCTGACGCACGACCTGATCCGAGATGTGATTGCAGCGCTTGGACATTCGCTCAAGGAAGTGCGTATCGTCGATCTGCAGGAGGGCACGTTCTACGCCGACCTGATCTTCGACCGCAACATCAAGGTGTCGGCACGGCCGTCGGACTCGGTGGCCATCGCGCTTCGGGTGGGAGTGCCGATCTACGTAGAGGAGGCGGTGCTCGCCGAGGCGGGCCTGCTGATTCCCGACGAGAACGACGAGGAGGCGTCGGGCACTGTCCGCGAGGAGGAGGTCGAGAAGTTCAAGGAATTTCTCGACAGCGTTTCGCCGGACGATTTCAAGGCGACCTGAGTACCCGCACATCACGGATGCGTCTCAACTTGCCGAGCCGCTCCGACACGCGGGTCATGGTCACCCTAAGGGGTCGGTCCGGCGGCCATAATTTGGTGGTAACGGCAGGCGCAGCGGCCCGCCCGGCGCGTATGCTCGAGCAACTCGAGCCGTAACGCGAACGATGGCCAGTCGACAGCCAACGCGACAGGCGGGAGGTAGCACAGTGGATGATCGTCCACGCCAGGAGCAGCTGGACCTGAACGCAAGCGACACCGCGACGACGCAACGGGAGGTGGCTTCGGCACCTCCGGTTCAACCCGGCCTGTTCCCCGACGACTCCATTCCCGACGAGCTGGTCGGCTACCGCGGTCCCAGCGCGTGTCAGATCGCGGGCATCACCTACCGCCAGCTGGACTACTGGGCGCGCACCGCGCTAGTCGTCCCGTCGATTCGCAGCGCGGCCGGATCGGGCAGCCAGCGGCTGTACTCGTTCAAGGACATCCTCGTCCTCAATATCGTCAAGCGGCTGCTCGACACCGGCATCTCGCTGCAGAACATCCGCGTCGCCGTCGATCACCTGCGCCAGCGGGGTGTGCAGGATCTTGCCAACATCACGCTGTTCTCCGACGGCACCACGGTGTACGAGTGCACGTCGGCCGAGGAGGTCGTCGACCTGCTGCAGGGCGGCCAAGGCGTGTTCGGGATCGCGGTCAGCGGCGCGATGCGCGAGCTGACCGGCGCGATCGCGGACTTCCCGGGCGAACGGGCGGACGGAGGCGAATCGCTGGAAACGCCCGAAGACGAGCTGGCCAGCCGTCGCAAGCACCGCGACCGCAAGATCGGCTGACCCTTTCGCGCGAGCGCGCCGTTGCACGCATTTCTCCGGCGTGTCGGCGTACTAAATCGCACGTTCGCGGCGAGTGGGTAGACTGGCGCCCGCATCGCCCGGCAGCGGGAGAGTTCCGTGACCGCCAGCCACGGACGCCGAAGGAGCAACACCTCTCCGTCAACCTCTCAGGCACCCGGACCGCGTAGGGACACGATGCCTCTGGAAAGTGGTGAGCAACGCTCGCCCGCCGATGGGGAAAGGCGCACGCCGAATCTCTCAGGCGCCCGGTACCGGGTTGAGGACAGAGGGAGAGGACGAACCGTCCTCTGCCGTCGTCAGGAGCCCCGCCCGTGTCCACCTTCGCAGACCGCCATATTGGTCCGAACGCCGACGACATCGGGACGATGCTCGACGTCATCGGTGTCGGCTCGCTCGACCAGCTGGCGGACAAAGCCGTCCCGTCGGGCATCCTCGACAACGTGTGCGACGACGTCGCGCCCGGCCTCGAGGCCTTGCCACCTGCCGTGAGCGAAGAGGAGGCACTGGCCGAGCTGCGGCGTCTGGCCGACTCGAACACCGTCGCGGTGTCGATGATCGGGCAGGGCTACTTCGACACGCTGACCCCGGCGGTGTTGCGCCGCAACATCATTGAGAATCCGGCGTGGTACACGGCATACACGCCCTACCAGCCGGAGATCAGCCAGGGCCGGCTCGAGGCGCTGCTGAACTTTCAGACGATGATCGCCGACCTCACCGGGCTGGAGATCGCCAACGCGTCGATGCTCGATGAGGGCACCGCCGCCGCCGAGGCGATGACGCTGATGCACCGTGCGGGCCGCGGCACGTCGAACCGGCTGGCAGTGGACGCCGACCTGTACCGGCAGACGGCAGCGGTGCTGGCCACCCGCGCCGAGCCTCTGGGCATCGAGGTCGTCACCGTGGACTTGCGCGACGGGCTGCCCGAGGGCGAGTTCTTCGGGGTGGTCGCGCAGCTGCCCGGGGCCAGCGGCGCCGTGGTGGACTGGTCGTCACTCGTGGAGGCGGCACATGAGCGCAGCGCGCTGGTGGCTCTCGGCGCCGACCTGCTGGCGCTCACCCTGATCACTCCGCCCGGGGAGATCGGCGCCGACGTCGCGTTCGGCAGCGCCCAACGGTTCGGCGTGCCAATGGGTTTCGGTGGGCCGCACGCTGGATACCTCGCCGTGCACGGCAAGCACGCCCGTCAGCTGCCGGGGCGGCTGGTCGGGGTGTCGCTGGACGCCGACGGCGCGCCGGCTTACCGGCTGTCGTTGCAGACTCGCGAGCAGCACATCCGCCGGGACAAGGCCACCAGCAACATCTGCACCGCGCAGGTGCTGCTGGCCGTGCTGGCCGCGATGTACGGCAGCTACCACGGCGCCGATGGGCTGAAGTCGATCGCCCGACGGGTGCACAACCACGCCCGATCGCTGGCCGCCGGACTGGCCGCGGGGGGCGTGGAGGTGGTGCACCGCACGTTCTTCGACACCGTGCTGACCCGGGTGCCCGGACGGGCGGCGCAGATCCGCGAGGCGGCGAAGAGCAGGGGCATCAACGTCTGGGTGGTCGACGACGACCACGTCTCGGTGTCGTGTGACGAGGCCACCACCGACGCGCACATCGGACACGTACTCGACGCGTTCCAAGCGGCACGAGTTGACGCCGAGTTCGAGGGATCCGACATCGCCACTCGCACAAGCGAATTCCTGACCCACCCGGCCTTTACCCGCTACCGCACCGAGACCGAGATGATGCGGTACCTGCGGACGCTGGCCGACAAGGACATCGCGCTGGACCGCAGCATGATCCCGCTCGGCTCGTGCACGATGAAGCTCAATGCCGCCGCTGAGATGGAGCCGATCACGTGGCCGGAGTTCGCGCGTCAGCATCCATTCGGCCCCGCGATGGACACGCCGGGGCTGCGCCGGATGATCGCCGACCTCGAGTCGTGGCTGGCCCACATGACCGGCTACGACGCGGTGTCACTGCAGCCCAACGCCGGCTCGCAGGGTGAGTACGCCGGCTTGCTGGCCATCCGCGCCTACCACGCCGACCGCGGCGAGCCCGACCGCGACGTGTGCCTGATTCCATCCAGCGCGCACGGCACCAACGCCGCGTCAGCTGCGCTGGCCGGCATGCGGGTGGTCGTGGTCGGCTGCCGGACCAACGGCGACGTCGACCTCGACGAACTGCGTGCCAAGGTAGCCGAACATGCGAGAAACCTTGCGGCGCTGATGATCACGTATCCGTCTACTCATGGGGTGTACGAGCACGACATCGCCGACATCTGCGCCGTCGTGCACGGCGCGGGCGGGCAGGTGTACGTCGACGGCGCCAACCTCAACGCGCTCGTCGGCCTGGCCAGGCCGGGCCAGTTCGGCGGCGACGTCAGCCACCTGAACCTGCACAAGACGTTCTGCATCCCGCACGGCGGCGGCGGCCCCGGCGTCGGGCCGGTCGCGGTCCGCGAGCACCTGCGGCCGTACCTGCCGGGGCACCCGCTCGCGGGCGAACTAGCCGACCAGCCGCCGGTGTCGTCGGCGCCGTATGGCTCGGCGTCGATCTTGCCGATTACGTGGGCCTACATCCGGATGATGGGCGCCTCGGGACTGCGCGCGGCGTCGCTCACCGCGATCGCATCGGCGAACTACATCGCCCGGCGCCTCGACGAGTACTATCCGGTGCTCTACACCGGCGAGAACGGAATGGTGGCGCACGAGTGCATCTTGGACTTGCGCGGCATCACGAAGAGCACCGGCGTGACCGTCGATGACGTCGCAAAACGCCTGGCGGACTTCGGATTTCACGCTCCGACCATGAGCTTCCCGGTGGCCGGCACATTGATGGTGGAGCCGACCGAAAGCGAGAGCCTGGCCGAGATCGACGCGTTCTGCGAGGCGATGATCGCGATCCGCGCCGAGATCGACAGGGTGGCATCCGGCGAATGGCCCGTCGACGACAACCCGCTGCGGGGTGCGCCCCACACCGCGGCGTGCCTGCTGGTGGACAAGTGGGAGCATCCGTACACCCGCGAGCAGGCCGCCTACCCGCTGGGCCACGGATTCCGGCCGAAGGTGTGGCCGCCCGTGCGCCGGATCGACGGCGCCTACGGCGACCGCAACCTGGTCTGCTCGTGTCCGCCGGTAGCCGCGTTCGCGTAGCGACGCGAAGCAGCAGAGGCGTTCGCCTGACCCTTCGCCTCACCCTTCGCCTCACGTAGTGTCGCCACATGCTTCCGGCAAGCGTGGCGGCGTGGCGCGATGGCGGCCGTTGGGTCTCGACGAGCGCGGGGAAGGTGTTCGTCCGCTCCAGGGACGGCGACGGGCCGACGATCCTGCTGCTGCACGGCTATCCGTCGAGTTCGTATGACTTCCGGGAGGTCGTGAAGCGACTCGACGGGCGGGCGTGGCTGGCAATGGACTTTCTGGGTTTCGGCCTGTCCGACAAACCGCGGCCCCACCGCTACAGCCTGCTGGAGCAGGCCGACCTGGTGCAGACCGTGGTCGCCGAGACGACGGCAGGGCCGCTGGTGGTACTGGCACACGACATGGGCACATCGGTGACCACCGAGCTGCTGGCCCGAGACATCCACGGCCGCTTACCTTTCCAATTGCAGCGCGCAGTGCTCACCAACGGAAGCGTGATTCTCGAGCGCGCCAGCCTGCGGCCCAGCCAGAAGATTCTGCGCAGCCGGCTGGGCCCGCTGTTCGCTCGACTGATCAACCGCAAGGGCTTCACGCGCGGGTTCGGCAGGCTCTTCTCCCGGCAGCATCCGCTGTCCGCGGAGGAGGCCACCGCACAGTGGGCGCTGTTGTCGCACAACGGCGGTCACCGGATCGCCCATCTGCTGATCTCCTACCTGGAGGAACGCGAGCGGTACGCACAGCGCTGGCACGGCGCGGTGCGCGACTGGGGCAAGCCGCTGGGATTCCTGTGGGCGCTGCAAGACCCGGTGGCGACGACGAACGTGCTCGACGGCCTGCGCGACCTGCGCCCGGCGGCACCGGTGATCGAGCTGCCGGGACTGGGCCATTACCCGCAGGTCGAGGATCCCGGCACGTTCACGGCGAGCGCGCTGCGGCTGCTGAGCGAGTGACTCAGCCGAACACGTCGTTGAGCGTGACGGTCTGCAGGCCGCGGCCGACGATGATGTCAAGGAGCTGGGCGTAGGTGTGGGTGATGGGCGGCAGGTTCGCATGGGCGAGCACGATCTGCTGGCCGACGAACGCCTGCCGGGCATAGTTGGTCAGCTGCTGCTCGTTGATCACCCGCGAATCGCCGACCGTCGCGCTCCACAACGTGATCGTCGGATAGCCGAGATCGGCGGCGATCTTGTCCGTCGCGGCGTTGTGCACGCCGTATGGCGGGCGGAAGTACGGCGTGCCGTCCACGCCGTAGGTGTTGACCAGGAAGTCTTTGTTGCGCTTGATCTGGTCGGCGACGGCGGCCGGGCCGATGCGGCTGAGATAGGGGTGGGACCACGTGTGGTTGCCCAGCTGGATCTGGCCGGACTCCACCATCGGGCGCAACTGCGGGGCGTTGACCGACCACGACGCGTTCGCGCCGTTTACGAAGAACGTCAACCGGGTGCCGCTGTCACGGCAGAACGCGGCGAAGGCCGAGACCACATCGGTGCTGGCGCCGTCATCGACCGTGAGTGCCAGCAGGTTTCCGTCGCCGGGCAGGCGGGTGAGTACGCCATTCGGGGGCGGAACCCGTCCCATTGAGGCAACGGGCCGGGCGTGCGCAGACGCGGGCCGGGCCATCGCCGCCACCACGCTGAAAGCGACGGCTTTGAGCAATGTGCGCCTATCGACCCTCGACACAGACTCACCGTAGGACTGCGCACGTGCGTCGTCGCCGCGTTGAGCTGCCAGTTCGCTGTGGGCTTCCTGGCGTTGGGCCGCGGCCGCGCCGACCCCCCCGAAATGTTTCGCCGGAGGCGCGCGACGAATAGCATCAGGGAAGACCACCGTCGGATATCCAACGGAAAGAGCCCATGACCGCTGAAGCGCCCCCTCTCGGAGGACTCGAGGCCCGTCGCCCCTTCCCGGCCCGGCTGGGCCCTAAGGGCAACCTCATCTACAAGCTCATCACCACCACCGATCACAAGCTGATCGGCATCATGTACATGGTCGCGTGCATGGTCTTCTTCTTCATCGGTGGGCTGATGGCGCTGTTCATCCGTGCCGAGCTGGCGGTGCCGGGCCTGCAGTTCCTGTCCAACGAGCAGTACAACCAGCTGTTCACCATGCACGGCACGGCGATGCTGCTGTTCTACGCCACCCCGATCGTGTTCGGCTTCGCCAACATCGTGCTGCCGCTGCAGATCGGTGCCCCTGACGTCGCGTTCCCGCGCCTCAACGCCCTGTCTTTCTGGCTCTTCGTATTCGGCGCGCTGATCGCCCTGTCCGGCTTCATCACCCCCAATGGTGCCGCCGACTTCGGCTGGACCGCCTACAGCCCACTGACCGACGCGATCCACAGCCCGGGCGCCGGCGGAGACCTGTGGATCCTGGGTCTGGGTGTCGGCGGGTTGGGCACCATCCTCGGCGCGGTCAACATGATCACGACGATCGTCTGCATGCGCGCGCCGGGCATGACGATGTTCCGGATGCCCATTTTCACCTGGAACATCCTGGTCACCAGCATTTTGGTGCTCCTGGTGTTCCCGCTGCTGACGGCGGCGCTGTTCGGCCTGGCCGCCGACCGGCACCTCGGCGCGCACGTCTACGACCCGGCCAACGGCGGGGCGATCCTGTGGCAGCACCTGTTCTGGTTCTTCGGCCACCCCGAGGTCTACATCATCGCGCTGCCGTTCTTCGGGATCATCACTGAAGTCATCCCGGTGTTCGCCCGCAAACCGCTGTTCGGCTACACCACCTTGGTCTACGCCACGTTCTCCATCGCGGCGCTCTCGATGGCGGTGTGGGCGCATCACATGTTCGCCACCGGCGCGGTGCTGCTGCCGTTCTTCTCGTTCATGACGTTTTTGATCGCGGTGCCCACCGGGATCAAGTTCTTCAACTGGATCGGCACGATGTGGAAGGGCCAACTGACGTTCGAGACGCCGATGCTGTTCGCGATCGGGTTCATCGTGACGTTCCTGCTCGGCGGCCTCTCGGGCGTGATGCTGGCCAGCCCGCCGCTGGACTTCCACGTCACCGACAGCTACTTCGTCGTCGCGCACTTCCACTACGTGCTGTTCGGCACGATCGTGTTCGCGACGTTCTCGGGCATCTACTTCTGGTTCCCGAAGATGACGGGCCGGCTGCTCGATGAGCGCCTGGGCAAGCTGCACTTCTGGACCACGTTCATCGGCTTTCACACCACGTTCCTGGTGCAGCACTGGCTGGGCAACGAGGGCATGCCGCGCCGGTACGCCGACTACCTGCCCACCGACGGCTTCGAGGGCCTGAACATCGTGTCGACGATCGGCTCGTTCATCCTCGGCGTGTCGATGCTCACCTTCGCCTGGAACGTCTTCCGCAGCTGGCGCTACGGCGAGCCGGTGGTTGTCGACGACCCGTGGGGCTACGGCAACTCGCTGGAGTGGGCCACCAGCTGCCCGCCCCCGCGGCACAACTTCTACGAGCTGCCCCGGATCCGTTCGGAGCGGCCGGCGTTCGAGCTGCACTACCCGCACATGATCGAACGCATGCGCGCGGAGTCCCACATCGGCGGCCGACACGAGAAGAAGCTCGAAACCGACACGCCGACGCCGCTGCGCACCGCACCCGACCGGGACTGACCGCTCCCGCGGCTCAGCCCAGGAACGTCGAGACCGCGGCGGTGAGGTTCGGCGTGTCCGACGTGGTGAGGTTCTGGTAGCTGCCGCCGGTCGCCCGTGCGACGGCCTCCCAGGTGCCGCGGTCGGAGTCGTCGCCGAAGTCGATGACGTTTATCGCCACCGGCCGTGCGGGATCGAATGCACCGCGCGCGTAGTCCTGCAGGCCGGCGCCGTCGAGGCTCTGGTCGGTGTGCGGGCCCGAGGTAATCACCAGGACCGAGTTCTTCACCCCGGGGCGGAAGTTCGCGACCGCCCCGTCGTAGATGATCCGCAACGTCGTGAACGACACCGCGCCGCCGTTGGACGAGTACTGCTTGTCCAGCGCTGCGGTCAGCGCGGCGGAGCGGGGCTGACCGCCGACCTGGTCCGACAGCGGGCCGGCAGACACCTCGCTGCGACTCTCGACGCCGTCGAAGGTCCACAGCCCCACTACCGCGCTCGGCGGCAGGGCCTGCAGCTTGTTACGCAGGGCCGCAACGACATTCGCCAGCCGTGACTTGCCACCCTCCTGTTCGGGCATGGACTGGTCGAGCATGATCGTGACAGCGCCGCCGGTGCCCGGTGCGGTGACCGCATCGGCCAGGGTGACGCGATCGTCGTCACTGATCGACAGAGCGTTGGAAAGCGGCCCGAACCCGGCCACGTCGCTCTTAGGCAGCGACTGGTTCTCGGCGCGAAAACCCGCTTTCGCCAGTTCGGCCTGCTGGTCGGGCTTCTGCAGGAACTTCTTGAACTCGCTGGCCGCCGTCACCTGCTCCTCGGTGAGCCAGTCGCCGGCCAGCGACGCCATAGGATAGTCGGCCACTACCGCCGGACCGGGCGGCAGCCACGCCGCGACGACGTCCTTTGCCTGCGGCATCTTCGCGGACCGCTGATACAGCTGCTGCTCGGTGATCGCCACCGCGTGCACCGGGGCGGCCGCGGGGTCGCCACCGGCCGTCAGCGCGTCCATCGCCGCCGCCAGGCTCGCGGTAGCCAGCTTGGGCTGCCCGGCGGTCAACGTGTTCACCGCGCCGACGCCGGCGGTCGGCGGCGCATCGGGAGGTGCCGACGCCGCCGCGACCGCTTCGGCGGCCAAATAACTCGCGTCGCTGTCACCATCGGTGGGCAGCGCCAAGCGAAGCGACCCCCAACCTGGCATGTTCATCGCGTCCAGCGACGTAGGGTTGGTCTGCAGCCCGGGCAGTGTGCCCCAATTCTGGTCCGCCAGAGCGGTTTTCAGCTGAGGCTTGACGGCCAGCAGCACAGGGGAGCGGACCAGCGACCGGCTGTCGGTGATGATCTTCGACCCGGCCGTCGCCTGCAGCCTGGCGGTCGAGACCGAGCTCGCCGGAATCCACAGCGCGGGCCGTTGGCCGAGGTCCGACGGCCAGTTCCCGACGAAGCCGTCGATCACCCGGCCGGAGTCGGCCGACTTCACGCCCAGCTTTACGCAGCGGTCTCCGATAGGGTCTGCGGACTTGTTGTAACGGTCGGCGAACTCGCTGATCTTGTCGGCGATCGACGGGTCGGCGATGACGGCGACCGGCACGTCGCTTCCCGAGCAGGACGCGGCGGCGGTTTTGGAGCGGTCGGACAGGACGTTGCCGAAGAACCGCCACAGGATGACGCCGCCGACGATCGCGATGACCGCTACCAGCGCGACGATGACGCCGATGCTGACGCCGCGGCGCTTGCTGTCGGTACTGCGGTGCCCGCCCTGCCAGGCACCCGCGGCGAACCGGCCACTCGGATACTCGCCCTCGGGGTCCGGCGGGGTCTCGACGAGCGCCTCGGGGCTTTCCTCGGAGTACGGCGTGGCGTCGGGTTCGGACTGCGGTGGGCCAGTGACGCGGAACGGCTCCCTCGGGGTGTCGTCCGGGCCCGGGATGCTGTGCCTACCCACTGTGTTGTCTCTTCTTCGCGCAAGCGCTCATCAGTTTGCCTTGGCCTCCCGGCGGCGGCGGTGCAGGATCGGTTCGGTGTAGCCGTTGGGCTGCTCGGTGCCGGACAGGATCAGATCCTGGGCAGCCAGGAACGCGACGCTGTCGTCGAAGTTGGGCGCCATCGGCCGGTACGTTTCATCGCCCGCGTTCTGCTGGTCGACGATCGCAGCCATCCGCTCGAGGCTGGTCCGCACGTCCTCGGCGGTGATCACCCCGTGCTTGAGCCAGTTGGCCAGCAGTTGGCTCGAAATACGAAGTGTCGCACGGTCTTCCATCAACGCGACATCGTGGATGTCGGGCACCTTCGACGAGCCGACACCCTGGTCGATCCAGCGCACCACATAACCCAGGATCGACTGGCAGTTGTTGTCGACCTCCTCGCGGATCTCGGCGGGCTCCCAGGCCAGCTCCTTGGCGAGCGGGATCGTCAGCAACTGCTCCAACGTCGCGCGACGGCCCTTCGCGGCCAGCTCCTTTTGCACCTCACCTACGTCCACCTGGTGGTAGTGCAACGCGTGCAGGGTGGCCGCCGTGGGCGACGGCACCCACGCGGTCGATGCGCCGGCACGGGGCTGGCCGATCTTCTGCGCGACCATGTCGGCCATCAGCTCGGTCATCGTCCACATGCCCTTGCCGATCTGAGCGTGACCGGGCAGCCCGCATTCCAGGCCGATGTCGACGTTGTTGTCCTCGTAGGCCAGGATCCACGGCTGGCTCTTCATGGTGCCCTTGCGGACCATCGGCCCGGCCTCCATCGAGGTGTGGATCTCGTCGCCGGTGCGGTCCAAAAAGCCGGTGTTGATGAACACCACCCGGTCGGCCGCGGCTTTGATGCAGGCCTTCAAGTTGACGCTGGTGCGGCGCTCCTCGTCCATGATCCCGACCTTGATGGTGGACTGCGGTAGCCCGAGCACGTCCTCGACGCGGCTGAACAGCTCCACAGTGAACGCGACCTCGTCGGGGCCGTGCATCTTGGGCTTCACGATGTAGATGGACCCGGCCCGGCTGTTGACCATCGGGCCGTTGGCCTCGCCGGAGCGCATGCCGTGGATCGCGATCAGGCTGGTGAACAGCGCGTCCTGGATGCCCTCGAACACCTCGGTTTCGGAGCCGTCGCCTTCGCTGACGGTGATCGCGTCGTTGGTCATCAGATGGCCGACGTTGCGAACGAACAGCAGGCTGCGGCCGGGCAGCGTGAACTCGCTGCCGTCGGGGGCGATGTATTGGCGGTCTTCGTGAAGCACGCGGGTGAACGTGTTGCCGTCCTTGGTCACCTCGGCGGCCAGGTCACCTTTGTTGAGCCCCAACCAGTTCCGGTAGCCGCGCACCTTGTCGTCGGCGTCGACGGCGGCGACCGCGTCCTCGAAGTCCATGATCGTGGTGACCGCGGATTCCAGGTAGACGTCCTTGATGCCGGCCTTGTCGGTCTTGCCGATCGGCGACTCGGGGTCGATCAGGATGTCGACGTGCAGGCCGTGGTTCTTCAGCAGCACGGATTTCGGGCTCTCAGGGGCGCCGGTGTAGCCGACGAACTGCTCGGGCTGTGCGAGCCCGGTCTCCCGGTCGCCGTCGAGCGTGACGCTCAGCCGGCCGTCCTCGACTCTGAACCCGGTGACGTCCTCGTAGGCGCCGTCAGCGAGCGGCACGGCGTCGTTGAGGAAGCGGCGTGCGTAGGCGATCACCAGGTCACCGCGGACCTGGTTGTAGCTGTCGCCCTGCTCGGCACCGTCGTCCTCTGGGATGACGTCGGTGCCGTACAGCGCGTCGTAGAGAGAACCCCAGCGGGCGTTCGCGGCGTTGAGCGCGAACCGGGCGTTGAGGATCGGCACCACCAGCTGCGGGCCGGCTGTGGTGGTGATCTCCGCGTCGACGTTCGTGGTGGTGACGGCGAAGTCTTCGGGCTCGGGCCGCAGGTAGCCGATGTCGAAGAGGAACTGCCGGTAGGCCTCCTGGTCGATCGGCTCGATCACGCGGTGCCGGTGCCACCGGTCGATCTGGGCCTGCAGCTCGTCGCGGCGGGCCAGCAGCTCCTGGTTGCGTGGACCCAGGTCGGCGACCACCTTGTCCACACCCGCCCAGAACGTGTCGGGGTCGATGTCGGTGCCGGGCAGGGCCTCGTTGTTGATGAAGTCGTACAGAACCTTGGCCACTCGTAGATTGCCGGTGGCCACCCGCTCCGTCATGCGTCCTCCCAGAGTTGTGTCGGTACAGCTTACCCAGCGGTAACGTCGGCTTTTGCGACCGGCAGCGGACAGGAGGCGCTGTGGCGAGCGAAGCCACTTTCCGTGCGCGGTCTGCGGCGCGGTTGCCGGGCAGGGGCGGCTGCTAACCCCGGGCCGTGGCACGCTCGAGGCGCTTCGCCCGCGGATCAGGCCGCGCCCGTCGTCGACACTTACTACGGCATGGAGGGCCGCTGCCCGGACGAGCACTTTCCCATGCTGTGCTCCTGACGGTTCACACCCGGCAGGGACGTTGGTCGGCCTACGCTTCTGCAATGGATCTGAGTGGAAAGCGCGTGGTGGTCACCGGGGCGTCACGCGGCATCGGCGAGGCGTTGGCCCGTGCGTTCGCCGCAGCGGGCGCCACGGTCGCGCTCGTCGCCAGGACCGAGGACGCGATCGGTTCGCTCGCAGCCGAGCTGGGCGGCACCGCCCATCCCGCCGACCTTTCCGACGCAAGTCAGGTGGCCACGCTCGTCCGTCGGGTCGAGGACGACGCGGGTCCGATCGACGTCCTGGTGAACAACGCCGGCGTCTCGGGTACGGGGGCCGCTTTCCCCGATACGTCCGAAGACAACCAGCGCTTCGTCATGCAGGTCAATTACCTTGCGCCGGCGGAGCTTTGCCGGCAGGTCATACCGCGGATGCGCAGCCGCGGCGGCGGCCACATCGTGAATGTCTCTTCGATGGCCGGCTGCGTGGTGATACCCGGTACCGTGGCCTACTCCGCATCGAAGGCCGCGCTGTCGCACTTCACGGCAGGGCTGCGGGCGGATCTTCGCGGCCTTCCGATCGGCACCACGCTGGTGGAGCTCGGCCCGATCCCCACCGACATGCTCGCCGAGGTCGAGGACTACGAGCCGACGGAGAGGGGGTTCCGGCGCTTCTATCGACTACACCTTGTCGTCGACGTCCCACGCGAGACGGTGGCCGACGAGGTGGTCGACGCAGTGCGACGGGGCCGCAGGCACGTCCGAATCCCCAAGCGCGCCGCCCTCTTCCCGATGCTGAGCGAAGCGCCGCGACGGACCGTCGAACTGTTGCTCAGCGGGGTGCCCGCTCGAGCAGATCCCGGCACCGGGCCAGCAGCGCTTGACGAACGCCGGCCGCGCGCTGCGCAATGACAGTCTGCTGACGCACGTATTCCGCACGGCCAGAAGGGCTTTCGATCGCTATCGGCTCGTAGCCATAGGCGCGCAGGTCATACGGGCTCGCTCGCATGTCGACTACACGTGCCACGTAGGCGAGCTCGAACGCATCCATCACGATCTCGGAATCGAGCAGCGGCAGGAGCTTGAACGACCACTTGTACAGGTCCATCGCCGCGTGCAGGCAGCCCGGCTGTTCGGCGGCCCCCTGGCCATCCCGGCTCAGCTGTTGGCTGTTACGGGCGCGTGCAGGTCTGGTGAAGAACCGGAAGGCATCGAAGTGGGTGCATCGCAACGGCATCGACTCGACCACCACATCGGTTCGGCGACGTCCGAGCCGCAGCGGCGCGTCGTGGCGCAGCGTCTCGGCGCGGTACACCATCGCCCATTCGTGCAGCCCGAAGCAGCCGAAGCTGGGTGGGCGGTCGGACGTCGCTGACAGCAGCGCAGCCACGAACTCGACGGTGGGCTGCCGCCGGACCAGCAGATCGGTGCCGACGGTGACCGCGCCGCCGGTCCGCCGGTAGCCGCTCAACCGCGCGTACCCGTCCGAGCCCGGACCGGTGAGGCCGATCCCGAACCCGGGATGCCAACGCACCAGCTGCGCCGGACGCAGCGTGTAGTACGTGAAGAGAAAGTCGATCACCGGATGCGACGCGCCGCGTCCGCGCTGGTCGAGATACGGGCCGACGAGCCGGGTGACCCGGACGCGGTGGCTGTCGCGCCGCCGGGTCCAGTCGGCCTCATCGAGCACGTCAGACACGGTGCGTACCGTCACGCACGGTGCCGACGAGGTCCTCCACCAGGTCCTCCAGCGCCACCATCCCCGCCGGGCGGCCGTCGCTGCCGGCAACCAGGGCCAAATGGCTGTTGGTTCGGCGCATCCGCGACAACGCGTCCGGCAAGGACATCTTCTCGGACACCTCCGGCAGCGGCCGCACCGTCGACGCGTCGATGACCGCCTCAGGGTCATCGACCGCCGGCAGAACGTCTTTGATGTGCACGTACCCGACGAACTTGCCAGTGGAGTCGATGACGGGAAAGCGGGAGTAGCCCGTCTCGCGGAGAGCCTGCTGAATGGCTTCGACGGTCGGTCCGTCGCTGTCCGCGGCGATCTCCACCATGTGCACCTCGTTCAGCGGGATCACGACATCGGAGACCAGGCGATTGCGGATCTGCAGCGCCCGGGATAGTCGCATGTGCTCCTCGGGGTCGAGTAGGCCCTCGGAGCGGGACTCGGCGATCATCTCCGACAGCTCGACCGCGGACACGGTGTTCTCCAGCTCGGTCTTCGGCTCGATGTGCACAGCGCGCAACGTCACGTGCGCACACCAGTCGTAAAACGCGATGACGGGCCGGGTCACCTGCACCCACAGCCGGTACGGCGGTACCAGAAGCATCGCGGCCGACTCCGGCCCGGCGATCGCGATGTTCTTCGGCACCATCTCGCCGAGCAGCACGTGCAGGACGACGACGATCGTGATCGCGACGATGAACGAGACCGTGTGCAACACCGCGTCGGGCACGCCCAGCAGGTCGAAAGGCTTCTCCAGGAGATGAGCGACGGCCGGTTCGCTGATGCGGCCCAACAGGATTGAGCACACTGTGATGCCCAGCTGCGCGCCGGCCAGCATCATGGACAGATTCTGCCCGGCCTGGATCACCGTGACGGCACTGCGTTTGCCTTGCTCGGCGAGCGCTTCGAGCCGATCGCGGCGCGCCGAGATCAGCGCGAACTCCGCGCCGACGAAGAAGCCGTTGGCAAGCAGCAGAAAGATCGTCAGCACGACGCCGAGAACGTCACCCATCGGCTGCGCCGTCGTTTTTGCGGCCGAGCTCGGCGAGGTGGAGCAGGTCGATGCGCCGGCCGTCCATCTTGGCGACGGTGGCGCGCCACCGGACCGGGTTGTCGAGGCTTCCCTCCGGCTCGAATGCCATGAGCTCCACCGACTCGCCGACTTCGGGGATGTGCCCGAGCTCGTGCATCACCAAGCCGCCGATGGTCTCGTATTCCCCCTCGTGACCGCGGAACTTGGTGGCGGACGCCACTTCGTCGATGCGCAGCAGTCCCGAGACCCGCCAGGCGTCGCCGATGCGCTCGACGTCGGGTGTCGGCTCGTCGTGCTCGTCGCGGATGTCGCCGACTATCTCCTCGATCAGATCCTCGACCGTCACCATTCCGGCGATGCCGCCGTACTCGTCGGCGACCAGCGCCGTCTGCAGGCCATTGGCCCGGATCTGCGCCATCAGCGCGTCGCCGTCCAGCGTCGACGGCACCACCCCGACGGGCTGGGCAACGTCGCCGAGCCGGATGTTGGCGTGCTCGGACTGCGGCACCTCGAACGCCTGCTTGACGTGGACGAGCCCGACGGTTTCGTCGAGATCGCCCTCGGTGACCGGGAACCGGGAGAATCCGGTGGCGGCGGCCTTGACGACGAGGGCGGTGATGGTGTCGCCGGCTTCCAGCGACTCGATCTTGGACCGCGGCGTCATCAGCTCCTCGGCGGTGCGGGAGCCGAACTGCAGCGACCGGTCGACGAGGTCGGCCGTGGTCTTGTCGAGGGCCCCGCGGCGCGCGGAGTTGCGCACCAGCGATCCGAGTTCCTGCGGCGACCGCGCCGAGCGCAGCTCCTCGGCCGGCTCGATGTCGAGCCGTCGGAGGATCCAGTTAGCGGTGCCGTTGGTCAGGTGGATCAGCGGGGTGAACAGCATGGAGAACAGCACCTGCGGCCCGGCCACCACGCGCGCGGTGGCCAGCGGGCGGGCCACCGCGAGGTATTGGGCCACCAGCTCGCCGAACACCATCGACACCGAGGTCGCAATCAGTAGCGCCAGCACCAGTGCGACGCCGTCGACCCAGTGCTCGGGCATCGACGCGGCGAGCAGCGCCGGCCGCAGCAGCCGCGCGATCAAAGGTTCGGCCAGGTAGCCGGTGATCAGCGTGGTGATCGAGATGCCGATCTGCGCGCCGGACAGCTGAAAGGACAGCGTGCGGTGGGCCCGCTGCACCATCTTGTCGCGGCGGTCGCCGGTGCGGGCGTTGGCGTCGACCGTGCTGCGCTCGAGCGAGGTGAGCGAGAACTCGGCGCTGACGAACACGGCGGTCCCTATCGTCAGCACGATGAAGCCCGCGAGGCTCACCAGGATCGTGGCCAGGCTCATCGCGTGCTCATCGGGTGTTTGCCGGGCGAAATCCCCGGCCGACTAGACGGAGGCTGTGCCTCGGACGGCACCTGGTCCCTTTCCCCTCGGTTCAGCGCACGCGTCACGCGTCGCTGGAAGAAGCACCATCGTATCGCGACGCGGGCCACGGGTTCAGCGCCTCGCTTCGCCGAGGTCCCACGCCCCGGCGCAATTACCAGCCCGTCGGCAGTGGATGGCCTTCAGCGAACCCGGCCGCCGACTGCACACCGACCACCGCGAGCTCGTGCAACTCGGCCAGCGTCGAGGCGCCCACGTACGTGCAGGTGCTGCGGAGCCCCGAGGTGATGTGATCGAGCAGGTCTTCGACGCCGCCGCGGTCGGGATCCAGGCCCATCTTCGACGTCGAGATGCCTTCCTCGAACAGTGCCTTGCGGGCGCGCTCGTAGGCGCTGTCGGACGTCGTGCGTGCGGCCACCGCCCGCTTGGACGCCATGCCGTAGCTCTCCTTGTAGGGCTGGTCGTCGCGGTCGCGCAGCAGGTCGCCCGGCGACTCGTAGGTGCCGGCGAACCACGAGCCGACCATCACGTTCGACGCCCCGGCGGCCAGCGCCAGCGCCACGTCGCGGGGATGGCGCACGCCGCCGTCGGCCCACACGAATCCGCCCAATTGCGCTGCAGCAGCGGCACATTCGTGCACCGCAGAGAACTGGGGCCGTCCCACCCCGGTCATCATGCGGGTGGTGCACATCGCGCCGGGGCCGACCCCCACCTTGACGATCGTCGCTCCGGCGGTGAGCAAGTCGCGGGTGCCTTCGGCCGAGACGACGTTGCCGGCCGCCACCGGGACGCGGAGATCCAGTGAGGTCACCGCCTTGACCGCGTCGATCATCCGCGTCTGGTGGCCGTGAGCGGTGTCGATCACCAGCAGGTCGACACCGGCCTCGACGAGCGCGGTGGCTCTGGCGCCGACGTCGCCGTTGATGCCAAGCGCCGCGCCGATGCGCAGCCGCCCGTCCTTGTCGACCGCGGGCGTGTAGAGGCCCGCGCGCAATGCGCCGCGACGGGTCAGCACCCCGGCCAGCGTGCCGTCGGGCTCGGTCAGGACGGCGACGTCGATCTGGGCGTGCTCGAGGAGGTCGAACACGTCGCGAGGGTCGGTGTGTGCGGGCGCTGTGACGAAGTCGCGGACCAGCACGTCGCGCACGCGCGTGAATCGGTCCACACCCGCGCACACCCTGTCGGTGACGAGGCCGATCGGGCGGCCTTCGAACACCACCACGGCCGCATCGTGCGCACGCTTGTGGATCAGCGCGCACGCGTCGGACACCGAGTCGTCCGGTTCCAGCGTGACCGGCGTGTCGGCCACCAGGTCGCGGCTCTTGACGAAGTCGACGGTGTGCTTGACCGCGGTGATCGGCAGGTCCTGCGGGAGCACGACGAGCCCACCGCGACGAGCCACCGTCTCGGCCATCCGGCGGCCAGCTACCGCGGTCATGTTGGCGACCACGATCGGGATCGTCGTGCCCGACCCGTCAACGCTCGACAGGTCGACGTCGAACCGCGACATCACGTCCGCGCGGTTCGGGACGATGAAGACGTCGGTGTAGGTCAGGTCGTACGGGGGCGGGTGACCCTCCAAGAAACGCACGGCACCAGCCTAATGGGGCAACCCTTCTCGCCGAGCAGACACAAAATCGGACGGAATGGGTGTAGGTGGTCCGATTCCGCGTCTGCTCGCGTGGAAGTCAGGCTTCGACCTCGCTGCGGTCGCCGCTCCACAGCGTGTGGAACTTCTTGCCGCGCTCGGCGTCGACGCGCTCGTAGGTGTGCGCGCCGAAGAAGTCGCGCTGGGCCTGGGTCAGTGCGGCCGGCAGCCGCTCCGTGCGCAGCGCGTCGTAGTAGGACAGCGCCGACGCGAAGCCGGGGATCGGGATGCCGAGCTGGCTGGCGGTGACGACGACGCGGCGCCAGCTGTCGATGCCCGCCTCGACCGCGCTGCGGAAGTACGGGGCGGTGATCAGGCTCGGAAGGTCCGGGTTCTCGTCGAATGCCTCTTTGATGCGGTTGAGGAACTTGGCCCGGATGATGCAGCCTCCGCGCCAGATCGTCGCCAGGTCGCCGGGGGTGATGTGCCAGTTGTACTCCGTGCTGCCGGCCTGGATCTGGTTGAACCCCTGCGCGTAGGCGACGATCTTCGACGCGTACAGCGCCTGGCGCACGTCTTCAGTGAATTGAGTTGCATCGCTGGGCTTCTCACCGAGCGCCCCGGATGCCAGGCCGGTGGTGGCGCTGCGCTGGGCGACCGAGCCCGACAGCGCGCGCGCGAACACGGCTTCGGCGATGCCGGTGACGGGCACGCCGAGATCCAACGCGGACTTGACCGTCCAGCGGCCGGTGCCTTTCTGCTCGGCCTCGTCGCGGATGACGTCGACCAGCGGCTTGCCGGTCTCGGCGTCGGTCTGGCGCAACACCTCGGCGGTGATCTCGATGAGGTAGCTGTCGAGGTCGCCCTTGTTCCACTCGGCGAACACGTCGGCGATCTCCGGCGCCGACAACGCCAGTCCGTCCCGCAGCAGCTGATACGCCTCGCCGATCAGCTGCATATCGGAGTACTCGATGCCGTTGTGCACCATCTTCACGAAGTGCCCCGATCCGTCGGGGCCGATGTGCGTGCAGCATGGCACCCCGTCGACATGCGCGGCGATCTCCTCCAGCAGCGGGCCAAGCGACTTGTACGACTCGGCGGGGCCGCCGGGCATGATCGACGGGCCGTTCAGCGCGCCCTCCTCGCCGCCGGAGATTCCGGCGCCGACGAAGTGCAGCCCGCGCTCGGCCATCGCCTTCTCCCGGCGGATCGTGTCGGTGTAGAGCGAGTTGCCGCCGTCGATGATGATGTCGCCTCGCTCCATCACGTCGGCCAGTTCGCCGATCACCGCGTCGGTGGGGCCGCCGGCCTTGACCATGATCAGCACCCGCCGCGGCTTCTCCAGTGCGGCAACGAAATCGGCCATCGTCTCGGTGCGGACGAACTTCCCCTCGGATCCGTGCTGTGCCAGCAGCGCGTCGGTCTTGGCGATCGACCGGTTGTGCAGCG